>JAFTVH010000194.1 GCA_017465845.1 Lachnospiraceae bacterium
AGTAATATAACATTCTGTAAGGCATATGATGCTTTAAGAAATGGTGCAATATTCAATTGTATATTCAGTTGTATTATGTAGGTCTGCTTTCTATGCGGTGACAGTACGCCTTTATGCGTGTGCTACTGCCTGATTGCTAAATTAGTGTAACATAATTAACTGTGGATTGCAATGACAAAATTACAAATCCGCTCTATTGGTCATCTGCCTGTTTTTCAGCGTCTCCCCCCTTTTTTCAACTTGTAGAAACCATCCTTTCCTTACTATACTGAAGTAAACTATCAAAGAAAGGATCCACTAATATGAACTTACAATTTGAAAATGGTGATTCAATCGCCTGTATCGGTGACAGCAACACATCGGCTGAAATAACACAAATTTCTTATTCACAGTTTTTACAGTATTTATATATGACGCGTTTTCCAAAACGTAACGTCAGGTTCATCAACTGCGGCATTGCGGGAGACTCCTATCCTTCAGCCATGCAACGCTTAGATTGGGATATAAGGCCTCATACCCCGACAAAAGCCATTGTTCACCTTGGTACAAATGACATTTGTTACCAGACATATCCCCGTCTCGATAATCAGGAAAAAGACTTAGGCCCAGGTTACCTGAAAATACAGGAGATATTCACAAACTGCCGGGCAATGACAGATACCCTCCTACAGGACGGAATCCATCCAATCCTGGTGTTGCCGGGCGGCTTTTATGAAGGCTCAGACCATCCACGTTCGGAAACTTTTCGCGGTGCTAATAAAGCACTGCAGGAGCTTTCCGGACTGATCAGACAGCATTATGCAGATTCGAGAATCCCTGTAATCGATCTTTTTCCTGCCTTCGATCATATGCGCAGGACTGTTCCTGCTTCAGAAATAACGCCTGACAGGGTGCATTTTCATACGATGATGCATCTGTTGATTGCCGCTGTGATTGCAGAGGCACAGGGATTTGACGAGAATATCTCATCTGTGCACATCGGAAGCCTAATGGAATCATACCGTTGTGATGTAAAAAATGTATCTATCGGCTCAGATATTGTTACCTTTATATACGCCCCACATTCTCTGCCCTTTTATGAAAGTTCTGTATACAGGCAGTTAGAACAGTATTATCCTCTTACACAGCATCTGAATCAGGAGCTTTTATACGTTGATAATTTAACCTCCGGACAATATCAGGTGATATTAGACGGAACTGAGGCCGGCAGCTATTCTGCTGAAGAGCTGGCGAAAGGCATCAATATTGCCAGATTAAAAGAAAATCCCAACCTTGAACCAGCGAAAAAATTGTATAAGCTTCTCTGCGATGACTGGTATCGGCCAATGCACGATCTGCGGCGTCTGGCTTATCAGACCGAGCACTGCCTGGAACTGGGAATTAATATCAAACGGATTTCGGGATATCATCCCCAAGATACGCAGGGTGTCGAACCTGCATTTCTGAATTTTGCAGGCGGCTTTTATGCCACTATTATCGGCTTGTTTCAAAATCAGCAGGCGAATCGTGACAGATTAGAAGAATTATGGCAGCAGGCATCAGCTTCAGCACAACCAAATGCGTATACTGTGATTATCAGGAAAAATAACTAAACAGACATGATTTAAGGGCACCCGTTTTCTCAGGTGCCCTTTGGTCAGGTTTAGAAGCCCTCTAATCTGCCATTCCGCTATTATTTAACTTTCTTTTACGCCAAAGTACTATCATGGCAAATGCACAGATTCCCAAAAGTGCAATCATTAACTCCATTGAAGAATTATCAGACGTATCCGGTGCAACGTCTACTGCTCCTGATGCACTCTCTGTTTCTGCATCCTGCACACTTTCATCAATGTCTTCATCGTCATCCGCATCATCGGATTCTACAGGTAACGATGCTTCGCTTGATTCTGTGTTCTCGCCGACCCCAGTGCTCTCACTCGGTTCAGTGCTTTCGCTTTCTTCGGTACTTCCGCTCTCCTCGGTGCTTCCGCTTTCTTCAGTGCTTCCGCTCTCCTCAGTACTTCCGCTTTCCTCGGTATTTCCGCTCTCCTCAGTACTTCCGCTTTCTTCAGTGCTTCCACTTTCTTCAGTACTTCCGCTTTCCTCAGTGCTTCCGCTTTCCTCGGTACTTCCGCTTTCCTCAGTGTTTCCGCTTTCCTCGGTGCTTCCGCTTTCTTCGGTGCTTCCGCTTTCTTCAGTACTTCCGTTCTCCTCGGTGCTTCCGCCTTCCTCGGTGCTTCCGCTCTCCTCAGCGCTTCCACCGTCTTCTCTCTTCACAAGTTCAACTTTAATTTCTTTCATTCCGCCTACACTAAATGCAACATCTTCTACAGATGTATATCCTTCTGCAGTAACAGAATAGGTATAGTCGCCCATTTCCAGCAGATAGCTTCCATCACTCTGTGCAGTAACCACTTCACCATTCTGCTTTACAACAATTACTGCATTTTCCGGAAGGGCTGCAAATTCCACTTTATATTTTGCTTTCGTATACATATCCCCGGATAATGTATACCAGGAGTATGTTTTATCCTTACTGCGATACTGATAAAGTGGAGTCTGACGTATCGTGTCCCTGCCATTATACATCTGTTCAATACCATACTCTTTGGCCAGTTCGAGATAATACTCCCACTTTGTCTTAGTAGGATCTGCTGTAGACATACCTGTAGTATCAATGGAATCTGCCATAAAATGTACACCCACAGATTGTCCCGCCTGTACTAAGCTATCATGCCATGGCACTGCAACCTCTATCACATATCCTATCACAGATCCGCTTCCGTCTTCTTTTATCCTGGTCTTATAGATTCCTTCCATTGAGCCATCAAAGGAATCAAGATATCCTTCTCCATCAGCGTGAACCGTTATTGTATGCAGTACATTGTTCGGCGTAGATGTATTTAACTCCAGGCAATCTTCAAATCTCTTAAATATCTTCCATTGATCTACTTTTCCCGCTGCAAGATATGCATCCATCAAAGGATTGCTTGTAACACTGTCAGTGAGCATATCTGCATAGTAGTAGATATAATTTTCATCCCACAGCATATACAATGATCCATCCAGTTCTGTATCATCACTGCCGCCTATTGTAGCTACGGTCATGGGACCTAAATCTGTTTTAGCACTAAACAGGTATGCTTCGTCCATTTCAGCATCAATCACCGGCTTCTCATACAAAATGTTATCTGTCTCACTCCAGGTATTTTCCACCAATGTATACACCAAAGACTGTCCTGCACTACTGCTTACACAGGTAATCGGAGTCTGACAGATTGCAGCCTGATTATCTGTGTAATTCTTTGAAATTCCATATGTATCAGCAATTTCCAGATAAGAATCCCACTTTGTACCATCCACAGAAGTAATTTCTAACAGTAGTGAAAGCGCATCTCCTGCCTGAAGGCTTTCAGCAACAGGCACGAAAAACTCTACAATGTAACCGCTGCCATTGTCCATCGGTTTTACACCATACTGTGCATCTTGCTGGCAATCCTCCAAAGTGCAAAGGTAACCATAATAACCGTCACCATCTGCATGAACTGCCACATCATATGCTTCTTCATCACCCTGTTTAACCGTCAGCTTTACAGAATCTTCCATGGTGAAGTACTCTTTATAATGGGTCATATCTTCCGCATCCAAATATGCATCCAATAACGGATTACTGTAAATTCCATCCTTGTTGACCTCAACACATGCATATAATCCGTTTTCATCCCAGGTCAGATATCCAATTGCTTCCATGTCATCTGTGCCCTGTTCAAATGCAAATGTTGCAGATTCTTCATATGCAGCATCCATGTTACCATCTACAATAGCGGTATAATTAATTACATCAGTGAAACTCAGTGCTCCCGGCTTGGTAAATACAAAATGTCCAACTGCAGATTCATTGCTCTGCTTATAATTATATTTTGCCAGTGAAACGGCTTCCACTTTCCAATAATAATCCTGAGCAAAGCCCTTCAGTTCTACAGTACATTCCGCTTCTGCCGTATTAATCACCTGAACATCTTCTGTAAATGCCTCATCCTTTGCAATTGTCAGAACATAATAACTTGCACCATGTACTTTCGTCCATTTGAGTTCAGCTTTCTCTGCAGTAAATTCCTGATCAGCAATCGGTGTCAGCAGATATACACCGCTTTCCAATTTTGTTGTTTCGCCCAATGCCGATAACGCAGTTTCATCAAAACTAAGCTTTTGATACACATCCGACTGAAGAACATACTCTCTTTCCGCGGCATCATCCATTGTCAGTTTTTGATTACCCTCCAGCACGCTATAAGGCTTCGCATAGGTATTGGTATTAATATCAGAACCATTGATAATAATATTATTTACAAATGTATTATCTGTTGCAGCTCTTGTATACTTGACAATGTCAGCGTCTGTATCTCCCGCCTTCCAAAGTGCCACCGCTTCTTGAATGCGTTCCACATTTTTCGTAAATGCCGGATACCGCGCATCCCAGACTCCTGCATCTTTTACATTATTGTACCAGGATATTGCATCTGAAAAATATCCCCATCGACCGGTACACCAAGAATCTGTAATCGAGCAGTTATCAGAAACTTCTGCACTTGACGTACAGTCAACTAATATATTATCCACATAAACATTTTCATCTCCGGAATGTACAAAAATGCCAATGTGCATGTTTTCTACAATGTTACCTGAAGCATAGTTGCCGGTTACAATATCATCCATGTAGATACCCCGGGCATTACTCTGGCCGGGCGGGCACGAATCATGAATATAATTGTTGCGGATTAGATTTCCTACGTTTCTGGGACTACCAGAAACATAAAACGCACCTGCATCACTCTGAGCATAGGATTGTGCTGTCAGCTCATTTCTTTCCAGAATACATTCCACAGCTACTACACTGATTCCCATACTCCTGGTATACTGTACTGTATTATGAGAGAAAATATCTCCGACACCACGAACTTCACATGCTGTAACACGAATGTCATATACCAGACTGTTTTGCAGGAAACAACGTGAAATACGAAGGTCTTTATAATCTTCCGTCGGTACTTGTGAAATAAATGCAATATAATCTGTCCTGCGAATCGTAGAATAGGTAACGCCGCTCTTGAAAGAGTCATAAACCTTTACGCCGTAACCGCCCATATCCTGAACGATACAATTCTGCATTACAACATTTTCGCATTTCTCCATAAGGACGCCGCTATTTCCGTTTTCAAACGTAATTCCACTGATAATGACATCATTGGCTCCTGTCAAATTCAGCAAATAATTTGCATTTGTAGTGGTCAGGCAAATCTCATCAGATTCTCCAAAGCTTCCACTGGCAGGATATACATATAAATAACCGGTATCTTCGTCCAGGAACCATTCTCCCGGAATAGTAAGCTCTTCTATTACATTGTAATAGTAATGTGTATTTGATACACTTGCTTTCATACCGCCGCCGTTATTTGCATTTCCCCAACCGATAAACCCATTGGTAGTAATGGTTTTATTCTCGGAATCAATGTCTGTAATTCGTCCAACCGCTTTCCACCATTCAGCAAAGAAGGAACCTCGTACATAGATTCTTCCTGTATTTTCCCACTCTAATGGACGTAAATCAGACATTTCATAGCTGGATCCGCCGCCAAAACCGGTATTTACTACGGATTTGAATCGAACCTCTCCCACATCAGGGTATCTGGCAATAGTCATCTGCTGACCATTCACTGTCAAAGCCGGAATTCCACCCTCTTTACTCTCTTTAAATTTGAAATATTGGTTAATTCCTTTCGCTTTCAGATCAGCAATATATACCTTACCCTTAACATCATCACTCAATCTGTTCCAGACATCAGAGCCAATTTTATCCTCTGTTGCCAGTGTGAAATCACTGCTCTCTAAAGCAGCTCCTCCCACAAAAGATACATCCTCATTCTGATACGCTGCAAGTGTCAGAGTTCCGGTTCCCGGAAGAGCACACTGTTTACTGGTAATACTCACACTTTCTGTAATCGTATAACTTCCTTCTCTGAAATAAATTGCAACGCCCTCTGTTCTGTCAAGAACAGGTATCTGAGCAACCGCCTCCAATGCTTTCTGAGGTGTTGCATATGGATTATCAAAACTTCCGTCACCGGTACTGTCACTGCCGTTTTCAGCAACATAGATACAAGTACCATATTGATCTTCACTTACGTCAAATAACGGAACCTGTGGTACTTCCTCCGGTAATGCTGCCACCGTCTGCTGATATCTTTCCAGCGCAGTTTCTCCGGTAATGGGAGCATAACCTTCCACTTCCTGTTTGGTCAGTTCCGATCCAAAATCGATGACCACACCATTTTCAGATGCTGCCAATTCCCTCAATACATAATATCCTTCAATAGAAGCATCGGTAAGTTTCGGTTCCTTTCCGGTCTCATAATACAGTATGGTTGGATTTGCCTCTGTTTCAGAAAACTTCAGTGCAATATCCTTAAATACATTCTCCCCGTGGAACACAAAGTAACTCTGTGTAAAGTTTATTTTTACATTTTCGTTTTCCCCAACGATGGTAACCGGTGCACTTGACACGGCTGTAAAACCTGTACCATCCATTGTCAAATTATCTCTGATAACAATGGTTCCTCCGGCCTTACATGCCTGATATGCTGCGTCTAAAGATGCAAACGATGCCTGTTCGCTGCCTGTTGCCGCAATCACACCAATATGATCATAATTTTGTGCCGTATATGTATACCCTCCTGAATAATCACAGAAATTAATCCAGGAATCTGTTGCAGCGTTGTCAGATAACTTATGCTCAGCATCTATAGACGTAATTTGGGGTTCCCCCTGCAGTGTAATATTTACCGTTCCAATTTTGCCGGTTCCAAACCTTGGGCCACCCCAGACATTAGTGATCTCTCCGCCTGTTACCAAATAGTCAAGATTTGTCAATACAGCACTTGCATCTGTAGCAAAGTTTGTAATTTTTCCTCCATGAACGATAGCCGAACCATTTCCATCAGCATCGGCATTAACATACACGTTTACATAGGTACCGCCATAGATTTCCACATTACAACCCACTACAGTAGGTGTACTTCCCTCATGTGCAAGGATCATCTTACTATTAGGATTCTTAATCTGCGTTGATTTGGATGTGGTAAATGTCAGATTCTCAATTCTGGTATCCCCATTAAATATCAGATGCTTATCTCCTTCACCTGTTAACGTAGGATTATAATCTGCATCTCCATAGCTTCCGGTTATCGTAGCAGCTTTTTCGTAGGTCTTCTGTGAAGACAAATCTATATTCGTATTTCCGCATATTACGATGATATTCTCATCCATGGTTCCATCAGACGGAAGCAGCGCATAGGCTTCATCCAGTGTTTTCACTGCTGTCCCGGCTGAAGCACCATCCCCTGCGGAAACTACATTTTCATTTACATAGATTACTGTTTTGCCTTCCTCTGAAGTCTGCGTAACAGCTTCTTCTGCACTGCTTATGATAGGGTTAAAAGCCCCCGACTGCAGTATCATACCCAAACACAGGATACTGCATAACCATGTTTTCCATGTTTTTCTCATATAAGCCCCCTTATGGAGGACAGCTTCAAAATTGCATCTGCAATTCCGCCATCTGCCCTCTTTCCTTAAAGAAAAAGACCGATTCACCCACAGGCTCATCGGTCTTTTCCAGGATATCACTATCAATATCTACTACTGCATATTAGCCAGATAATCCTGATATGCCTGCTTATAAATCTCAAGCAATTCATCTGCACCCATCGCTCTGATTTCTGCCAGATAATCATCTGCTTCCTCAATAGGACGTTCGCCGGTGATAAATTTAGCGGTCTCTGTGGTTGCATAGTTAGATACCACTGCTGATATATCAGATACACGAGTTGCTGTTTCCTGATCCAGGTATATCACACTTGGGAAAGCAGCTGCCGCATATGGTCTTAATGCTGCCTCAGCTTTTGCCTTAAGGCGGCCGCTTCTATCACTCAAATTGAATGCACCACGTTCAGGAGCTTGCCCTTCATAACCGGCCATTGCATATCTGTACTCAATGATAGTCATTCCGGTATCCGGCATAACAAGATTGTCTCCTTCTCCACCAATTGCATAGTAACCGGAATAAATATTTAATTCCTGACCGATTTCTCTTAAATTAGTTTCTACAAGGTTCCCCTCAGCATCTTTACTGATGCTCCAGCCATCTGTCAGATCATAAGTAGATACCTCTCCATCCTTCATTGGTCCCCATTTAGCCAATACAGAGTTTTCAGTTGAATAGAACCAGTCAAGCAAGCGCATTGCCACTTCTTTGTTTTCACATGATTCTGCAATGACAAAGTTACCAATAGTAGCACCATTGCTCTTTGGCACTACCGGTGTATCGTTCCACTCAGATGTCATAGGGGACAACGGAATCCATTTTTCCATGTACTCATCCAGTACAGCCTCATCCGTGGTCAAATTCCCGGCACTATCCTTTACAAAGCTCAACATGGTATCCATACCATACTGCGGATATGCACCACATAATGATTCACCGGCCTGTGCTCTGGTAGTCTTCCAGTCAATGGTAAAATAATCCTGTGAAATCAATCCTTCCTCATACCACTGATTAGCAATCTTTAAGTATTCTGCATACAGATCATCTGCATAAATAATGGAAACCGTACCATCATTCTTTATAACTTTGTTGCCGATTACTTCTGAACGAAAACTGTTGATTCCTAAACCTAATGCCTGCAAAATAACCTGAGTCGGGCAGTCAGCACCCCAATAGCCACCCAGAGGCACGTAATTGTCATCTCCCTCATGGAGTGCCTTAAATGCACGAAGCATATCTGTAAATTCGTCCAAAGTAGTAGGAAGCTCTGTGATACCTGCTTCATCCAGCCAATCCTGATTTACGTACATCTCATATCCGCCGCTGACTGTAATTTCATCCTTCACCAGCGAGGCAGAATATATTCCGCCATCAGGTGTGGTCCAGGCAGCTTTGTGGGTGGGATTCGCTTCCAGAAGAGCGTTCAAATTCGGTGCATAATCCTCGATCAGTGTGCTCATATCAGCTAAAATATGTTCTTCCTGACCATATGTAACCATATCCGTAGTCGATAATTGCATATTATACATAATGTCAGGAAGATCCCCTGTAGATAATGCCAGATTCTTCTTTTCACCTTTAGATGACCAGGGAATCAATGTAATCTCCAGCTTCACGTTACCCACATCCTGCAGATAAGTCCATAACCAGGTATCCTCAACATCTTTTGCACCATCCTGTGCCGCAACCCACATGGTCAGCGTCACTTCTTCTCCACTGTCTTCCTTTACAAAAGGAACAGCACTTTCCATATTCACATAATCCGGACAGTCAGCAGGAATGTTGCTTTCGCTTTCTTCCACTGTACTTGACTCCACTGTGCTCTCCTGTACCTGACTGCTCTCTTCAGCCTTACTGCCTTTTGACTCTGTTCCTGTATTCGGCGTATTACCGCAGGCAGTAATGCCCAGAGTCATACAGATTGACAAAAACATCGCCCATAATTTCTTGTTTCTCATTTTTCTTTCTCCTTTTCTTTTAATATCGTGAAGGCTTTTCAGCCATATCACCTACAAATATTACCCTTTCAAAGACCCTACCATAACGCCCTTTACAAAATACTTCTGAATAAAAGGATATACTACCAGCATGGGAAGGGACGCAATAAAAATGACTGCATATTTCATTCCTTCTGCCATATACACCTGCTGTGCCAGAGCAGTGATCTGTTCGGATGACGCATTCGGATCCATCATGATTTCATTCAGCAACGCTGCATTATTAATCAGGACATCTCTTAATACCATCTGCAGTGGCATCAGTTTCGAATCGTTAAGATAAAGCAGTGCCGTAAAATAATCATTCCACCTGCCTACTGCATAATATAAAGTAATAACTGCCACTATAGGACCGGAAAGCGGCAATGCCACTTTGAAAAACTGCTGAAATTCCGTCGCACCGTCTATGATCGCTGCTTCAAAGAGCTCCTGAGGAACGGAGGATTGGAAGTATGTCCTTACGATAATCATATTATAAACAGACAGACCGCCAAGCACTACCAGTGTCATACGATTATCCAACAGGTGCAGATTCTTTATATTTAAGTAAGTAGGTATCATACCACCACCAAAATACATTGTGATCACAAAAATCATTGCTATAAAACCGCGTCCGGGCAATTTCTTTTTGCTCAATGCATAAGCGCAGGGAATTGTCAGAAACAGATTCCATAAAGTTCCCAGAACCGTATTAAAAATTGTATTGGCATATCCTGTCCAGATTTTGTCCGCATTAAATACATTAATATAGGAATATAGTGTAAATTCTTCCGGCCACAGGATTACCTTCCCAAGACTGACAGCATTGGGATCAGAAAAAGAAGCAATCAATACAAACCATATTGGATAAATCATAATTACTAAGACAAGTAACATTATGATCATATTCACAGTATCAAAGATTAAATTTGATCTGCTGCGTTTCATTTTTGTCTTTTTTGTTTTCATTTTCCATTACTCCCTCGCTAAACAATACTGATGTCAGATACTTTCTTCGATATCCTGTTCACAATCGTGAGCAGTGTTACATTAATTACAGTATTAAACAATCCAATTGCAGAAGCATAGCTGAACTGTCCGCCTCCAATACCAAGCTGATAGGTATATACAGAGATAACATTTGATACCTCCATATTCAATGGATTCTGGAGTGCATAAACTTTTTCAAAGCCAACGCCCAGTACATGGCCACACCTCAAAATCAGCATGGTAATAATCGTCGGCAATATGGTGGGAATATTTATGTACCATATAATCTGTATTCTGGAAGCACCGTCAATCTTAGCCGCTTCTATCATTTCCGAGGATACTCCCGCTAATGCAGACAGGTAAATGATGGCTCCCCAACCCAGTCCTTGCCATATGCCGGATCCTATATATAATGCGTCAAAATAGTCAGCTTTACCGAGAAAATCTATTCGTTCTCCTCCAAGACCGGTGATAATTGCATTCACCACTCCATATTGTCTGTTAAAGAATAGTAAAACCATACCGCAAACGGTGATCGTCGATATGAAGTGAGGCATATATGTAATCATCTGCACAAATTTTTTGAACTTCAGGTTATCCAGCTCATTCAACAACAGTGCAAAAATAACTGATAACGGGAAACTCCATATTAATGATTTGAGGCTGATACGCATGGTATTCAACATAATTGTCTTAAATTCAGGGTATGTCAAAAAGCGTATAAAATGTTTTAAGCCTACCCATTCACTTCCTATAATACCTTTACTGACACGATAATCCTTAAAAGCAATCTGTACACCATACATGGGTACATAATTAAAAATGATTACATAGAGCAATGCCGGTAACAGTAACACATACACCTGCCACATACGAGCTGCTTTACGTAATGCAGTAGTTATCTTCTGCAGCCATTTACCATGAGACGTTATTTCCATCTTCTCATTTTCTCCTTCCACATACTTTTGTTTTGGAACGTGGGCCTTTGTTCATCTGTCTGCATTGTAGCAAGCAGATTCCTTCTGTGCAATTGGAAAAAAATGCTCCAAAACAGAAAAAAGGGCCACTCCTTGACAAATGAAAGGTAAACTGCTGAAAAACTAAATTCAGAACTGGAAAAACAAGCAAAGCTATGACTTGGTAACCGGATTATGCTATAATTTAATAAGAATGCGTGATTCAATATCCGTATAGGAAGGAGTCAAAAAGATATGTTCAAAAAATCTCTACATTCTATTATCAGTCAATACCTGCCTTATGTCAGCATTGCTCTGATCAGCTGTTCTGCTATCGGTCTTGCTATTTTCTGGCTCTCTGTTTCGGAGTTAAAAAATACCGCAAAGGAAGCTGAATGTTTTCAGCTTCAGCTGGCAGCCGATGACCTGGATACACAGTTTGAAATTTATGAAAATATTCGTAATGATATTTTTTCCAATGTAAGATACAGACCTGAATATATGAAACTGTCCACTTATCGTGAAGTAGAATTGCTGCGGCTCTTTCAGCAATATCAGTTTTATTCCGCACTTTGTAACAATTATTTTTTATACTATCCGGATTCCGGCATGCTTTTTTCCAATGAATCCAAATGCACCCTCGCAGATTATTTCAGTCCATGGCGAAACAACTTCCTGCCGACAGATGAAAAGCAGCAGGATCTGGCAGAGTGGCTGGGTAACTTAACGCTAAATGATCAGGGCGCATTCCTTGCATTGGAAAACGACTATTTTTTATTTGCTTATCCCATCAATCTTACACAGGATAAAAGCGGACCGACAGCAGTGCTCTCCTTTATCCTGAATCAATCAGAACTTCTTGACCGGCTGGAGGTTTCTTCCGGTCAGCTTAGAGGAACACCTTCCTTATACTATCAGGACACACTGATAGCAGGCTCTGATGAAGTATCTCTTTCCGCACTGCAGTGGCAGGATCATTTTTCTGTCTCTCAAAATCATATTGCCATTGCCTCCGATTCCGGAAACTTCATTATTATAAGTAAGCTTCCTGAAGGAGGATTGTATAAGGGATTAGACCATTTCCGATTCATTGTCATTATTTTTTTGTGCGTTTCCATACTGTTCATTGCATTGATGACTATCGCTGTGACAAGAAGACAATACAGACCCATACGTGTCCTTGCAGAAAAAGTACAAAAACTGCTGCCTCATGATGACTTGAACTCAGTCAGCAAAAACGAAATCAAACAGATTGAACACGCTTTACATAAAATCCAGCAGCAAAGCAGCCTGAACCAGCAGCAGATTACCGATCAGATTGCTCTGCTGCATCATCAGTCAACGCTCCTGCGCCAGCAGACCCTGCTCATGCTGTTAAACGGAAATGCCAATGAGCAAGTGCTGCATCAAATGGACGAGTTGCAGATTAATTTAAGCGGATCTTTCTTCTGTATCTTTTCGCTGCACTTTGACAATACGATAGAACCCGGAATCCTCACTTCCATTGAGATGCTGTCCGATGACGACCTGCACTTTTATACCGTACAGATTTCAGATACACAGGTAATCACCATCTGTAACTTTCTTTTGGAAAGTGATGCGGACGATGCAATGGACCTGCTGGATGCACTTTCCGGCTCAAGTGACAAATGCACCTTTCATATACGCAAGAGTTTAGTAGTAGATTCTATTGATAAATTACCGGTTGCTTATTACTCTGCTCAAACGCCGAAAAAGCATGATGCATCTGATCAGGATAACCCTGTCAATAATGGCTGGTATCATAGTGACCGGCTTATGATGATGTTAAAAAGTATCAGAGAAGGAGACCACGAAAATGCAATGGAGCATTTGCAGACCATACTGAATATCATGGAGACGCACTACTCAAGTGCACTGATACAACGAAATGTAATTGCAGATGTCGTCAGCCGCCTGATAAACCTTTCCTACGAACTGGATATTCCCATTGATTCGGAAAAAACAGGGGCACTATTAATGTATAATAACACCGACACTGTAAAACACTCTCTGGTCTCTTTATTAAATCAAATGTTCGATGCCCTTGACCGGAAGAAAGAACTGTATGAAAGCGATCTGTCACTTCGTATCCGCAAATATATTGATGATCACGCTTTAGATTACGATATTAACCTGCAAAGGATTGCAGAAGAATTCCAATTATCCACCAAGCAGGTGAATCAGTATATCCGTATAGCAACCAATCAGACCTATAAAGAATATGAACTAAGTATCCGTATCCGAAAAGCGCACGAATTGCTGAGCCACTCCTCTATGACTGTGGCTCAGATCAGCGAAAGCATCGGTTATACAGATGTATCCTCTTTTATCAAAGCGTTCAAAAATGCTACCGGGATGACACCGGCTACCTTCCGCAAAAATATGTAGCAGTATATTGAAAAGGGGCACTCTTACGAGTGCCCCTTTCCATATCAAAGCGGATATTCGCAATCCGCTTCTCTACTTGCTCACAACCTCATATGTGAACTCATATTTCCTCCACTAACCGGAATCTTCTTCTCACCGATGCAAAATTCTTGTTTAACGGAAGCTGAACCCCAATCTGCATGAGACTTTCTGCAGAATATATCTTCCCAACCTCTTCAGGGAACTGCTCATCTGATACACATTCATACAGTTCTCCCGGAAGCAATCCAGTCATTTGTACCCGCCTGATCATGCTGTTGGGATAATGTCTTCCATGACAGAATCCAAACAGGGTAAATGCCTTTCTGTCACGTCTGACATACTGCCACACTGCGTAGGGTGTCTCTCTTGCAGAAAGCAGGTGGTATACATAGGCATCCTGAAGATCAGCTCTTTCCTCTTTGAACTGTTCAATACTCTCTCGATATTGCTTCAGTTCCTCCTCAGTACATGTCAACAGATTCGCTCCAATGCTCAGGGAGCCGGTAAATCCCAGATTTTCTCTGAATGCATAGGGTATTTCTCTTGCACCATTCAGCGTCCCTGCCCCTCCTGCACATTTTGGTACTATCATGTCTGTAAAGCCTTCATGCAGAAGCATCACATCCAAAGGGAACGCATTGTCACTTCGATTCATACGATCTGCAAACTTCAGCATTCCGTAATCCGCCCGTGCGCCGCCGTGAGCACAATTTTCCAACAGAAGCTCAGGATATTTTTCATTCATGTGCTGCCAGATACAATATACGTTTTCTATCAAAGTTACAGGAAGTCTGTCACGCTGTTTTTGTGCGACATCTTTCCAGCCAAAATCAGATAGATATCGATTCATGTCCCACTTTAAATAGTCCAATTCATATTCCGTTATGATACGGTCGAGTATATCAAGCAAGTACTGCAATACATCCTCTCTTGCAAGATTCAATGCAAGCTGATTGCGTGTCAGGAGCTGATTGCGTGTCGGACTTTGCAGTACCCAGTCAGGATGCTCTCTATAGAGATCACTGTCCGGATTTACCATTTCAGGTTCTATCCAAAGACCGAATTTCATTCCCTTTTCATGAGCTCTATCCGCCAGAGGCTTGAGACCATTGGGAAAACACTCCTTACAGGCATACCAGTCTCCCAAACCTTTCCTGTCATTGGAACGTCCGGGCATCCAGCCATCATCCACCACAAAGAGTTCCACTCCGATATCCGCTGCACGATCAATTAATCCTGCTATTTTTTCTTCATCAATTAAAAATTCATACGGATACCAGGAATTGTAAAGCACCGGGAACGGATTGTGGGCGCATCTGCGGGGCAATATATAATCAAGCTGATAATCATATAACTGTTCTCTGATTCCGCCAAACCCCCAGCAGCTATATCCGGCAGTAATCTTCGGTGTCTCATAACAGCCGCCCGGTTGCAGGGTCATCCTCATTCCATCATCATGGATCCCTGCTGTCACTGTCACTTCTCCAAACGAACTTCTTTCACAGGTAATCTTGAAATTTCCGCTCCAATGAAGAGAGAGTAAGTAGACCTCTCCGCTTAATTCATCTGCCTTTCCCCACGGATCCAGCATAACAAACGGCACTGCATGCGGTCCCGATGTATTACCATGGTTATTTTGTATGACAGTCCGACACACATCCAAAAACTGTTGCTTTCTCTGGTATTCTGCTCCCCAGCTCCCTGCGTAATGCGTCAGACGATAGGACACTTCCCTCTGAAAATGAAAGGACGCTGACTGTACTTTTTCCAGTATCATTGGCGCATCCCCTTCATTATGTATTGCTGCATGCCGGACGATCAGATCCAGATTCTCATAAATCTGATAGTGTAGCGTTACAATAAGCGGATAATATTCATCCTGCAGAACTACTGTCAGCCAGCTCTTGTCTTTAGAAATCTCATAATCTCGGAATACCAGCTGTGCCCCGTTTACACCATCCGCAAACCGCACATCCAATGCCTGTTCTTCATAAGAATAAAATTCTCCTGCATGATACTCGTACCGGTCATTGGTAAGACTGCGTGAGAGACTTCCTTCCGTCATTTTCATGTTCAGGTTGTCACATAATGGAGTAAGGTCATTTATTCCATTTAACTTTTTCCCCCAATATAAATGAACCAACCGTTTGTCTGCATTCACTGCAAAAGCATACGTAGTTGATTTCATCTGAATCAGAAAAGTATGATGTTGTGGGCTGTAAATAATTTCCATAACTACCTCCTCTTTTTGTGTTGTCTTTCTTCCATTTAAGCTTAAATCCCCTGAATACTCAAGCTGAAAAAGGTGTTTTCATATCGGAAAGTAAGGTTGCCTGTTTTGCACATATCAAATCCCTTTTTTCACATTGCTCCCGGTACTGCAGTAATGTTATTCTTTAAGTTGCAATAATATAGAAAGGGAAACATATTATGAATTTATCAGTACACTTGGAAGAATATGGGATAAAGACCTTTCCTTTCATTTCTCATTCTTCTGAACAGGAAATACCGTCACCGGGCAATCAGCTATATTTGCCGGAGCAAAATAATTGGATTGCAGGTTACGTCCGCACGGAACAAATCCGTGACTGCGTGCTTATCAGGCTGCATTTGGAATGTATCCCTGATCCATATAATTATCTGCGTTCTTTTCAGGAGCGGAGGGCGGCAGCTTTGGAAATCTGTCCTGCCGATTTTGCTTCAGCAGGTACATACCAAAAAGGCATTGCAATCCGTAAATAC
Source organism: Lachnospiraceae bacterium (assembly GCA_017465845.1). Classification (GTDB taxonomy): domain Bacteria; phylum Bacillota; class Clostridia; order Lachnospirales; family Lachnospiraceae; genus Acetatifactor. The sequence continues at coordinate 16,677 of JAFTVH010000194.1, forward strand.
AGCCCCTTTTGGACGACGCCGGTATTTTTTACTGCTGAATCCGGTGAAACGTTTGACTGCCTTCAGCAGCTTCTCATAGACAATGGCCACGACCGCTACACCTTTTTTCTCCCTCTTGCCGGAAGCTATGGCGTTACCGATATTGAGCTAACTCCAAAATCCCGGACTCTCCAACTGTGTTTCCATCCTTACCGGGGCGGAACCACCGTCATAGATGCACCACTGGCAATTATCAGTAATGCTTCCAATCCCTATCAGGCAGTGGAAGTCGGTTATCAATTGGCCTGGGAAAAGCAGTTGATTCTGACACCGCCAAGGTCTCTGAAGCAATATCCCGCCCACCTAAAAGGCCTGGGCTGGTGCACCTGGAATGCCTTTTATCATGAGGTATCTGCCGATGGCATCAAAGCAAAGCTGGAGGAATTTAAGGAGAAAAAAGTACCGATTAAATGGATCATCATTGATGATGGGTGGTCTCAGACAAAAGATTTTAAGCTACTGTCCCCATTGGAAGACCGCAGTAAGTTCCCCAAGGGGCTAAAGGCTTTTATTCAGGAAATCAAGGCAGATTATTCTGTTGAATATGTAGGTGTCTGGCATGCTTTTACCGGTTACTGGTTTGGAATTTCTCCTGAAGCGGACCTCGTGCCGGGCACACAATGCTCAGAGACGCCCTCCGGTCTGCTTCTTCCCGGGACCTCTGAAGAAGATACCTATGACTTCTTCTATCATTGGCATCATTATCTGAAAGAACAGGGCGTAGATTTTCTCAAAGTGGATGCCCAGGGAAATGCACTGGAATTTCTGCGTCATTCACCTGAGTGTTGTGAAAAAGTGCAGCATATTCACAACGCTCTGGAAAAATCTGTGAAAGAAAATTTCGACAGCTGTCTGATCAACTGCATGGGGCTTGGCAGCTTAGATATGTTTTCCAGAAACTATTCTTCCCTTGTCCGAAACAGCGACGATTTCTTCCCGGACAAGAAAGATGGTTTTACCAGTCATATTTTACAAAATACTTATAATGGGATTTTTAACAGTCAGCTTTATTACTGCGATTTTGATATGTGGTGGACGAAGCATTTCAGTGCAAAGCAAAGCAGTGTGCTCAGAGCGATCAGCGGTGGGCCTATATATATCAGCGACAAGGTGGGCGAAACCGATCCCGGATATCTGCTTCCCCTTATAGATGAAGAAGGAAATATTCTGCGCTGTGAAGACACTGCCAAACCTACTGCTGACTGCCTTTTCACGAATCCGACCAACAATGTATTGAAACTATATAATAGAATTGGGAATAACTATGTTCTGGCTGCATTTAACTTATCAGATACCCCGAAAGAGGTCTCCGTTCAACTGAGTGACTTCATTTTTGATGATATCAATGCGCACAGCTATCAGGCTGTTTTCTATTATTCTAAGAAGGATATGATTCTTGATCAGAACACCGTTGCCTTCCCCTTGGGGCCTAACGATGTGGAGATTATAAATCTTTATCTGCTTGATGATAAGGGCATCGTTGCAAGGAACAGGGATAAATATATTGGATTTTTCAAATCAAGCGGATATTCGCAATCCGCTTCGCTACTTGCTCATAACCTCATAACCGCTTCGCAGTTTGTCAGGTGGAGTACAAACTCCACCTGACACAAGTAAGTCCCCTACCCACCGCTCAACGATCCACGCCCTTGACGCGGGGGACTTACTTGATTCGGTTAAGTAAGCGCCAATGCTCAGGTCAATCCCGGGCATTGGCGCTTATCACAATTATTTTAAGAATCCATATTCTTTAAAGTACAAAGCAAACAAACTGTCTGTATTCAATTGACTGCTTTCTTCCATCATCACTTTCGCCTCATCCTTCTGCCCCATGTAGTCATTACATAATGCCATCAGATACAGGTACTGTGATCTGCGAAGTCTGGCAGGTTCGTCCACAAAAGGAATGAAGAATGGTGTAGTGCCAAAGTATCCATTGTCCTTTGTATCCTTGATTGCTTTCCACTCCCTTAAGTATCTGGTGATCAAATGCTGTCCTTTCAGATTTTCGCCCAGACGGTCATATGATTTTGCCTGATAGTAAGGAAGCTCTTTCAAATGCATATTACTGAAGTATTCTATCTGAATGCCGACAATATAGCGATAAATCTTTTCAGCATCCTCTGTGCAGCCCAGTTTTTCCAGGCAGAGTGCTTCATGGTACTTCAGCGGTACGCGTTTGCAGTGATTCCAGATACCTGCCCCCAGATTCTGAGGAAGTATCTGGCCGCCTCTAAAATATTCCAAAGCCTCTTCAGTCTTACCCTGTTCCATTGCCATCTTACCTTTTACAAGGTATGCAAACATATACTGGTCGGCAATGGCATGCTCACCGCCTTCGCAGGGAACAAATTCGTGAGACATCAGTGTTTCAATGGCTTTATCGGGCTCATTCATCTGATTGTACGCTTTGGCCAGCTCTGTCATGATATCATCTCTGGTAATGGTGTGACTGATAATCAATTCTGCCTTTTCTTCAGGTGAAATCCCCATCTTATCCATAAGCGTCACTGTCTCATATACAAGTTCCTGATCCTCAGGGCGCTCTGCCACAAGCTGCTTCATGATTTCAAGAGCCTCTGCCGCACGATTTAAATGACTGAAATAGGCAACGGCCAGATTTCTCTTGGCGATATAGTTCTCACCACACTGCTCCCACAGTTCTGCTGCTTTTTCGTAATGCAGTTTATTATAATACAGACATCCAAGCAGCATTTTGGCTTCTGCATCGCCTGTACGGGCGATTACATCCTCCAGCACTGCGATTTCTTCAAAACGCACCGGATAGCAGGGACCGAGTTCTGCTGCAGTGGCCTGATGATACCAGTTGTCTGCCACTTCAGCGCTATTGTCATCTGTTGTAAGTCCTGCAAAATATCCCAGGACATAGAGCACAGGCTTTCTCCTGCAGTCAGGTCTTTCGGTGACAAGCCCATTAAGCAGCTTTACAATATCTGCGTATCTTCCCATAGAAGCCAGATCAAAAGCAACGTCCAGACACGTCTGTACCGCATCACTATCCATCTTCTCATACAAGTCCTCTGCGTCAGTGATAAATCGCATCATATGGTCAAGGCTGTCTTTTTTCAGCTGCTCCTCTGCCACTTTCATTGCGCTTTCCACATGGCCGGTCTCTTCTAATGCAATTACCAATGCTGCCGCTGCCAGGGAATTGTTCCTGCCATAGTCCAGAGCATTCTCCGCATGGCGCACTGCATTCTCATAATCCCCACGTCTGATATCGATCAGTGCGATTCTTGTCATGCCTTTGCTGACACAGTCTGCTGCCCAGGTTGCCTTATAATAAAAATCATATGCTTTATCATAATTACCCATAGTTTCCAGGATCTGTCCATAGACATAGTATACTTCTCCGCTCTGGGGACGTTCATTATAAATACTGATCTGCTTTGCGGCACGCTCAATGTAACCAAGCGCAGCTTCCATATCGTAGCGGTTATACTCATACCTTGCCATTGCGATCAGAGACGGAATGTGATTGATGTTACGCTTCAATGCTTCCTTCCAGTATGCATCCGGTAATGCTGCCGGGTCACGGTATTGATCTACATGCACACCTGCAAGATACAATTCATCTGCAGAATTCATGCCTGCTGCCGAAGGCATATCTGTAATCACATCAGGCATGTTAAATTTATCAAACTGCTTTTCTGTGTATTCTGCAATGGATTTGCCGTTCACTGAAATGGATACTGTCACATACTCGGCAATCTCTCCCAGCTTCAGATTCAAACAGGCTTCCGGAGAAAGATCACAGTTCTGCTCCAAATATACTTTGTCATCACTATATACTTTCACCACAGCGCCTGTAAAACGCTTCGTTGCCTGTATCTTTAAAATATTTTCCTCTCCCCTTTCGATCCTGAATGCACAATTCAGGTTGGCGAAGGTAGGAGCACCTGTCTTAGAAATCGGATACCAATACTGGGAAAACTGTTTTGTCTCATAAGGCTCCAGCCATGAAAAATTAGGCTGATTATCAGAATAGGAGCCTGCCATCAGTTCTGCATACTGACCGTCAGTATCTGTCAGTGCATTTTCCCATGATTTTGCCAGCTGGTTATAAGCCCAGGTGAACATTTTCTTGCCCGGCGAGATATGATGATCGCCGATATGTACTACACCGCATTCCTTGCCATGATCATATCCTCCGAAGAAGTCATAATCGGATGCACTTGCAAAGTAAGAAGTAGCTTCCCTCGTGTTCTTGTGCCAGGAAATATCTCTGTCCGTATCCATCGGAATCCCGTTAAACACCCCGTTTCCTGCAATCGGAAAGGTGGTACGTGATTTCAGGTAATGGAAATTAACATAGGTCACATCCTGCGGGAAAAATATCTGGTAGGATTCATTCACAGGAACTGCAGCATTTTCCCACCAGAGGAAAGAATGAGGCACGGCTGTCCTGTTATACAGGCGCATTCTGGTTTCGAATCTGCTCTCGCCGGGTCTTAACACGATTCCTACCATACCCTTCATGCGGTCAATGGGATCATGCTCGGACAGCCAGCAGATTGCAGTTCCGTCTTCCAACTCTTCTACTTTGAAATCACAGGGCATGAAGCCGGATGCTCTATGATGGAAAGGCCAGTTAAATTCCACACCGCCGGAGATCCAGGAGCCCAGCACACCGATCAATGCCGGTTTGATCACATGCTGTTTATAAAAGAAATCATAGCCTGTAGTCTTATCCAGTGCTGAATAGATTCGTCCGCCGATTTCCGGAAGTATTTCTATTTTCACATAATCATTTTCCAGACATACCACTGTATATTCCTTATCCAGCTTTCGGGAACGATCTACCTGCATCACCACCTTATTTGGATAAGGTCTTCCGCTTGTCCTCTGGTGCACACGGTTCTCCGCGAACATCGGCATTTCTTCTGCCGGTGGCTCCGGATAAGTAGGTATGATCAATTTGTCCACTGTTACACTTACTTTGCTCATCATCTATCCTCCTAAAATTTTCAAAACGCCCTTGCGTTTTATACTTTCTTAGTTTATTATAGATGAATAATTGCTGTATTTATATGCAGTTTCTTACTTAATTTTTAAGATATCTTACTGATATTTTTATTATGGAGGTTGGAAATGGTTTTACCGGAAAATATTACCTGCGGATACTGGGACGGCTCCGAATTTGGCAGCCTGACGGAGTCCCCGAAACGGACCGTCACACAATTTGAAATAGAATATTATCTTACTGATGCCTTTACCACCACAGTTGATGAACGAACCTATCAGATCAAGGCAGATTACATACAGATTGCAAAACCGGGGCAGGTACGCCATAGTAAACTTCCCTTTACCACCCTGTTTCTGAAATTCACAGCGGAAAGCACACTTCATGACGAGCTGATCAACGCGCCCGAATTTTTTAAGGCGTATCATTCTCATGAAATCAAAGCACTTCTGCGGGAAATCATATTGCTGCAGGAAACGATCTCTCAGGATTCCCTGCTGTTTTACAGCAAGCTTTTAGTGCTGCTGCAGATGATTCTGGAAGATTCCCGTATCTCACTGGTTCAGAACACGCGGGATTATGAAATCGTTCTCAATGCACAGCTCTTTATGGAACAGCATTTTTCTGAGAATATAAGACTTTCGGATATTGCTGCCTCCGTGAATTTAAGCCCCATTTATTTTCACAATATTTTCTCCACTTCCTGTGGTCAATCGCCCCATGAGTATCTGACAGACTACCGCATTAAGAAAGCAAAGGAAATGCTCTGGCACAGCGAAAATTCAATCAGCCTCATTGCGGAAGCATGCGGTTTTGGCTGTCAACAGTATATGAATCAGGTATTTAAGAAGTATTTGAATATTACACCCGGGCAGTATCGGAAGCAAATGAAGCAGAATTATGTACTATGACATATTTCTTCCACTGCTTTCTCCCAATATTTTTCCGGAATATCCGGCCAGCACCACTTGCCGGTATCGTTATAAAGTAATTGCATGGCCCTTGATAATACCGTTCCGTGAGAAATGTTTCCATACCTGAGAACCTCCTCTGTAACCCGGCTCCAGCAGGGTGCTTTCACAAACAGATTTTCTTCGTGCAGCTCTGCAATCACTCTTTCCACATCATATGGAAGATCAATAAATTCATAATTCCATGTACTATTCTCTCCGGACAGTACCATAAATTGTGCCTTGCCCTGACTCTCCAATGGCACTCCCGCCGATCCCGGATTTAACAGAAGACGCCCGTCCTGCATAAGTTCATTGCGTATGTGGGTATGTCCGCATAAAATGATGGTTTCCTTTGCATCCAGAAAAAGCTGAGCGGAATTATCTGTATTCAATTTCAGCTTTTGATCATTTCTGTTGTGAGAGCCATGATATGCTGCAATAGCCGGCATTCCTTCAAAAGATATGATCTGCACGTGAGATAAGCTTTCAAAAAACAAAATGTCCTCATTGGTCAGATTTTGATAAGCATATAATAACATGCCTGTTGTCGAATTGTTGTCTTTCCACGTTATTTCACTTCCCTTCTTATAATCAATCCAATAGTCTTCTTTGTTTCCCCTTACAAAATAGCATTCGTAATTGCGCTTTAGCTCTTTTATCAATGCCATGGTTTTCTGCGGGTATGCTAACTCTCCTACATAATCTCCCAGGAAAATTAACTTATTGATATCTCTTCGGTGTATTTCTTCCATACAAGTTTCCAGTGCTATATGATTACCGTGGATATCGGACAATACTGCTGCTTTCATGGTGTCTTCCTCGCTTCTGAATCTATTACTTGCATCTTCCTTGGACTGTTACATGATAGCATTGTCTTGCGTGGAATCTTTTTAAGCATTTCTTAAAATTCATTTAAAATATGGGGGGACTCACCAATGAAAAATCTATCATAATGTATCCCTTATAACTTTCCTTCTTTTCTGAGCGTTACAGCCATCGCAGCAGTTTCCTCCGTAATTGCAGCGATTTCCATGGCATCCTTCTGGGATAAGCCTTTTGTGCTACAATTTACACGCCATATAATACCCACAAATAGATATATGCAGGAATAACCGCAGCTAAGGTAAAGGGAATGCCGACCTTGAAGAAATCCGCATTTTTCACCTCATAGCCCTCCTTACGCAGAATACCGATACCGGTGATATTGGCAGACGCACCAATAGGGGTAATATTTCCCCCCAGTGTCGCACCACTCAACAGACCAAAATACAGGGGCGTAGGATCAACTCCCAACTGCACTGCCATCCCGGCAATGACAGGAATCATTGTGGCAACGTAAGGAATATTGTCTATGAAGGCAGAAATAGCCACAGATGCCCAGACAATTATGGTATATAATAAAAACACATTGCCACCGCCGGCCTGCGCCAAAATCCTTGCAGCTGCATCAATAACACCCATGTTGGAAATACCGCCAATCATCAGGAACAGTCCAACCAACAGTCCCAGCGTCTCAAAATCAATTGCTTTTAACGGACCGGTGATTGCAGAGATATCCTTTTTCTCACTGAAATTATAAATCAACCCCACGATCAACATAGCACAGCAAATAAGACCATTCGTCACATCAGGCTTGTTGGGAATAAAGGAAGCAAAGATCAACAGCACTATCGCTCCCACCAGCAGAATGGTTGGAACATAGTCTGTAACCTTGGTTCTTGCAGCCCCCTTTTGAATTGAAGCCTTTTCCTTCCGGAAAACAAATGCCAGAATCAATGCTGATAAAACTGCGCCAAGCTCCACAGCAAAGAAGATGGAAGGCTTGCCTTTATACCAGAAGAAATCCATAAAGCTCATATTCAAGGCCGATCCCAGCATAATGGCTGTAGTATCACCCACCAGGGTTGCGGCACCTTGCAGATTGGAGGACACAGCAATGCCGATGATAAAAGGTACAGGATTCGTCTTTAGCTTCCTGCAAATCTCTAAAGCCACCGGTGCAACCATCAGAACAGTGGCTACATTGTCTACAAAAGCTGATATTACACCGGCAAAAAGAGCCAGTGACACAGCCGCCATCTGAACATTTGGAACCTTTTCCATAATTATGTCAGCTAACAGCTGTGGCATCTTGCTTTCAATAAAAAGTGCTACAAGGCCCATTGTACCGGCAATCATCAGCAAAACATTGAAGTCTAAAGTACCGATAATCTGGTCTACAGGCAGCATGCCGGCAGCAATGAAAATCACACCGGATGCCAGTGCTATATAAGGTCTATACTTACTGAATGTAAGCATAAGGATATAAGTTAGTGCAAAAAGTATAATCGCAATTATCATTGGATATCTTCCCTTTCTTATATTGTATTTTCGGTCTCTCACTATAACATATATCGTCAGCAAAGGACAACTACGGGTTGTCTGAACTATTACTATATCTTTGACATATTTACTCTTTCTCATTACAAATGAATTGATATTTGTAGAGATTTATGGCATGATAGATATATTAAGCAATTACACGTAAAGGAAATTGACGAAGCATTCGCCAATGGAGGTATGTATATGAATTATCGTTCTGACAAATATGGGAACCAACTGTCCATTTTAGGTTTTGGCTGCATGCGTTTTCCCAAAACCACAGGCAAAATCAATATGGAAGAAACAGAAAGGCAAATACTTACTGCCATTCATGGCGGCGTCAATTATTTTGACACGGCTTACGTATACCCCGGCAGTGAGGCAGCCCTTGGCGAAATTCTGGAAAAGAATAGCATTCGTGATCAGGTATATATTGCGACCAAGCTTCCTCACTATCTGATTCAGAGTGCAAATAGTATGGAAACACTTTTTTCTGAAGAGTTGAAACGTCTCCGTACAGATCATGTGGACTACTACCTGATGCATATGCTGTCAGATATTGAAACATGGAATCGCCTGAAAGCGTTAGGCATTGAGGAATGGCTTGAAAATAAGAAGAAAAGCGGAGCTATCCGTCAAGTAGGCTTTTCCTATCACGGGAACTCGGATATGTTCTGCCGGTTGGTGGATGCCTATGACTGGGATTTCTGCCAAATCCAGTATAATTATATGGACGAGCACTCTCAGGCAGGGAGAAAGGGCTTGAACTATGCGCATGAAAAAGGAATTCCTGTTATCATCATGGAGCCGCTCCGTGGCGGAAAACTGGTGAATCGACTGCCTGAGGAAGCCAAGGCGCTCTTTGCCGATTACAAAATCAAGTACACTCCTGCACAGTGGGCGTTCCGCTGGTTATGGAACCAACCAGAAGTGACTTGTGTTTTGTCCGGTATGAATTCTGATGAAATGATTCGGGACAACATAGAGACTGCCTCCAATGTAACAGTCGGCGAACTTGGACCCGAAGAGGAAGAAATGCTTCGGCACGTTGTCAAAGCGATTAACGCTAAGATGAAAGTAGGCTGCACCGGCTGCGGCTACTGTATGCCCTGCCCTAAGAATGTGGACATCCCGGGAACATTTGCGGCATACAACCGCCGGTATGCAGAAGGTAAGCGCTCCGGTTTCTTTGACTATATGATGTGTACTGCTTTGCGCAAAACATCAACTGCGGCTTCTAACTGCGTGGAATGCGGCAAGTGCGAAAGGCACTGTCCGCAGCATATTGAAATCCGTAAGCATCTTAAAGACGCGCAAAGAGAGTTGGAGGGTCCGGTGTATAAAATTGTTCGGAGCGTTGTTAAGCTGCTGAAAGCTTTTTAACCTCAATCATTGCCTCCTACCGCCTACTTTTTCACCTTAATCGTTGCCGCATACGCACTGTTACACAATCCCAGCACTGCAGAAATAATAAAGAGCATCTCAATACCAATTGTCTGCCAGATCCATCCGCCAAACAGTGCAATAAAAATAGTAATCACATGGTTAATAGACACGCCGGTGGAGATTGTGGCTTTCACCTCATCCGCGTTATCTGCAAGGTCCTGTACATACACATTAGATGCCATGGACGCCAGCGAAATGACGGAATCTAATACGTAGTTAACACAACACACAATAAACGCCACATCCTTCGGAAACAGATGATGCGCAAATCCGTAGAAAAAGCACACGATTACAAGTATCAACGTATCTGTAACCATAACCACTTTATACCCCAGCTTATCGATAATCCGCCCGACAACAGGAGATGCAAAGAAGCACGAAATGGCTGATATAGCAAACAAAAGACTGATGGTTGCTGCATTAGCTCCATAGAACAAAATCAGCACGTACGGTCCAAAGGTAAAAAAGACTTGTTTGCGCGCTCCGTAAAACATCTCCAGCATATAGTATTTGGTATATTTTTTATGAAAATAAAATCGTCTCTTTGTTTCATCTGTCTGACTTTTTCCGGTGATGCGCAGAGAGAACACTGCACTCACTGCCGCCAACGCTGCTGCCACGCAGAAGAACACCGTATATGGCTGCTCTTTGGTAAATACGGAAAATGCCGCCACAATGACAAGATACCCTACCAGTGTTCCAATCTGACTCATTGAAGTCTGCGCACCAAGTGCTGCTCCCCCGCATCCCGGCTTTGCATATTTTAATGACAACGTGTTTTTCATGCCCAGCTGGATGTGTTCGCCCAGTGAGTACATGCAGATAGCAAGTATCGTCAATATTTTAGCAGGCGGCAGTATGGCAAGCATTCCCATTCCCACGAGCATAATAATAGCACCCGCCTTATATAAGGTTTCCGCTGACATCATATAAAATACTGCCAGAATGAAGACCAGCATTATCCCCGGCAACTCCCTGAAAAACTCCGTGATACCACGATCCATCTCTCCCATTCCTACGACTTCCGCCAGGAAATTGTCCAACATTCCCTTATACAAGCCGTAGGAAAGACCTGTTACTAATATGGAGGTCAAAAAAAACTTATATTTTGAGCCCTCCTGAAAAACGTTTTTGCTTTTGTTGATTACACTTTCTCTCTTCATCTCGTACCTCTTGTATCTGCTATTTTCTTCGCTCTATGAAACGACTCACCACGATGCATGCTCCTGCAACCAGAATCGGCACTAGGACATAAAGTGTTGCCGTAAGCTGTATGGCATCAGGAGAATGATCTATTGTATTCTGCCTGTTATTTAGCTGATATATCACCATGGAAAGCGGAGTTTTGTACGCACTGCGCAATGCTACCAGGGCAGACATATGATCTCCCCAGAACCAGGCAAAGGCAAGCCCAAAAGCCGAAACAGAGATCGTAAATGCTCTGGACACACTGCCATCTTCTTTCATCATAAACGCACCAATTAAACCAACCGGAGCTATCAGATACATGTTTTGAAACACAACACCGGCAAATGTATCCAGCATTCCCAGACTACGGCCGACCATATAATAACCCAGCAGATTGTCGCCGACAAAGTACAGAACTGCTGCAAGCAAAACACCTACCGTTCCAAGATTGACCACTGCCCTTGCAAGAAGCATCCCCAGGCCAACCACCACAACAGCCGATGCTGCCGCTATCAACATACCGTATGCATAAGCCTGTATCACCCTGGGCTGCTCAAAATAAACTCCATCGCCTGTACCGGTTGCAAGAGCCAGAATCAAGAGTACGACCGGCAGCACTGCAAAAATGATAGAAGGTAAAAAGTTACCGGAGCTGCTGTTCAAAGAAGATCTGTCTCTAAACAGTATCATCAAAAGGAATACGCCCACGACTGCAGGGAGCAACTGTATCAGAAGCTGCACAACGTAGCCGGCTGCATATCCAGAGAATTCCGACTGCATAAGTCCTGTTCTGTATAAATAAGATCCAAATGTGTCCAAATGCTCATAAGTAAGCGGATTGTAAAAGCTGTTCAGAAACGCAGTATCCATCGTCAGAATATGTATAAGTCTCAATGCCACAAACAAAAAGGTATATTTGGTGGCCTCCCTCAGGATATTTCCCTTAGAAAACATTGCCCCAATCACAAATACTGCCGAATAACGCAGTCCATATTCCGCAGCTGCAATTACCTGCAAAAGAACAGAGCTTTTCATCATAATCTCCGTTGGCAGAATCGCCTGCAATATGATGATATAAGCATTGACCGGAATGATGGCGGGCAGCGCAAAAACTATGGTAAGTGCCGCTTTTACCATACGATTACGGGAGTTACCAATTGCAAGGAACGCCGTAAACAGGTATGCGGCACCTATGAAAAGAGCCAAAATACTTATCGTAAACGTGTTTTTCAGCACTCTCATAAAAATGAGCTGTGAAAGAAACTCCGCTATATTGGCAAAGCCGACAAACGAACTTCCCAACAAGCCACTCACCGGTCTGTAGTCTGTGAGGCTCATAATCACCAAAAGCAGGGACGGTATCAACAGCACCAAGCCGATTCCTAACACACACACCATACTTACCATTTTTTTATTTCTCATAAACTTCCTCCTAATATTCTTCTACTTTGAACCTTCAATCTCCCGTTTCGGCCGCTTAGATGTGAACAGGCAGCCCAACCATAGGTCCCATGAAAAGTACAATAGCAGGGAACAGCAAGCATAAAATAACTACTACAATAATGCCCGGTACAACGCCGTCCTTTGTCTCCCACCAGCCGTAATGCTTATTTACAAGCACTGCAGCATTCAGTCTCAGCACGAAGAATGTACAGTGAAGAATGAGGACAGGCAGCATCACAAGAGAAGCATAGGGACTTAAGCCGCTAAAGAGCAGGGTAAGATAATCTGCAAACAAGGGAGAGTATGATGATAATCAGAACTCCGGGTACGCCAACAGCAGCAAACTGACTGTAAGCAATGGTATAAGCGCCTCCTGAGACCACTGATAATGCAAACATGGAACCGGTCAAGCCCCCTCTCTTCCGGTCGCTTCTTATCTATCCTAGCCTTCCTGTTTTTCTCACCCTAATAACAACTTCTCAAACTCACCTATACTGTCTGCTTTTATCGCAGCTTTCAGCCAACTGTTAAGTACTGTTATATCCTGCTGTGCTAAGATGCAATCTTTCAATTCTTCGGGAACCTCTCCAAACTCCTGTAAAATTTCCAATACTGCTTCTGCCTTTCCAATAGCCTTTCCAACAGCTTCTCCAATGACCTTTCCTTCTTCCCTGCCTTCCTCTCTTTCATAAACCTTCTCTTCCCACAACTGCATATACTTCACTCCCATCTCTTCACTGGACTTGATCTTACGTACACATTCATGGATTAACCTGATTCTTTCACTATTGGCAGCCTCAGCCGATTCATCATCGGTCTTCTCAATATAATGCAGGAAATCTACCAGTTCCTTATTCACTTCCTTATTGTTGGTTCCTCTTGTGTTAAGAAAGATACGCACAGCCCCATCTCCAAGTTCCAACTCTCTCTTTTCCTCACAATAACTTCGGAAAGTGTACTGATATTTCCCTTCGCCAAACAAATCGAAAGGCGTAATCATGATAATGCACGTATTATTCAGTTTGTTAAAATTAACATTCCCCGGCTCCAGAAGTGACGAATCAATCAGTCCCTGATAATAGCGGCTTCTTTTAATCAGGTCACCTTTCCTCTCAGCCTGCATCTCCGTATTGTACAACGTATTATCCTGATCCATGGCATACACATCCAGCCTGATAGAACGAAGCCATGGCATGGTACGGATTTCTTTCTCTGTTTGAGAAGGGGTTAACAGTTTGATCAATTCATTCTGCAGAATAATCTGCAAAGCAGCTTCATGAGCTTCGGGAATGTCCATTGTTTGATCGAACAAAAACTTGCTCGTTAACGTCAGTTCCTGTAGTGTCTTCATTCATTTCTCCTTTTATTGTATACTATTGTCCGAAAAATGGCAACAAAAATAATTGCTTTTTGTGCTGCTCTCTGCCCTGACTGACATATGAGCCGGAACAATACAAAAAGGTTCTCTTTCGTTTCTCTGTCCGGGGAAATCGGACGACAAATGTCCGCTTCGAAAAACAGATATCAGATTGATTCGCGTGAATTGGTATTACTTTAGCACAGCTGGAATATTATGTCAATCATTAAATGATATTCCTGAGACATTTCCAAAAACATTACATATGTTTCTAATTCCGTATCATATTAAAATAAGCAAAAGAGAAACGTTGTAGTTCAACGTTTCTCCATACGCTTCCTAATTCCATATATAATGCAGCCTCCTGCATACAAACATCCGCCACAGCCATTACCATCACAAAATTGGTTTCATTTCTACAAATTTCTCCTTAACCCCTGTCTAATATTTAAGCTGTATCATTCCTCTAAAATATAATTTGCATTCAGGTTAATTGCGCTTTTAGCAAAATCAAACTCCTCAAAACAAGTCATAAAAATCACCATAACCTTGGGATTGATTTTTTTATATTCTTTCACCATATCAAGGCCGTTCATAACAGGCATGGATATGTCAGATATAATAATATCCGGTACATTTTCAATAGCCCTAGTCAACCCTTGCATACCGTTGCGGGCGGTGCAGCAAATCTCCATACCATAATCGATCCAGTTAATATTATTCATGATTCCATCAAGATCTCTCTCATCATCATCTACAATCAGTACATTATACATTTCCTCTACTCCTTCTTCTCATGCTTATAACCTTATTATAGAGGATGGCGACGAACATGAAAATATAAATATTTGTTTCAAAATATTAAGATGTAATTCATAGCTACTGCGGTTATAAGACTTCGACTTGCCAGTAACCCTTTCTTAATCTCCACAACTTGGCAGACTATCTTTTCGCTTCCCGGCTTCAGTTCCAAAAATATTTCCTCCTGCAACATTTATAAAAGCCTCAAATCAGGTGACTTTGAAGCACTTGATCTGAGGCTTAGATATTAATTAGTGTTGAGGCATATCATTTTCATCGGATATGACAATCGTAGCATGAAGCACACCCGGAAGATCGTCTGTAACGTCGATTCTTACCCGGAAAAGGCTGGCATCATAGGAAACAACCCCAAAATACGACAAATACGGCATTTCTGTTATATTTATCGCGTTAACAGGTTAGTCCGCCATATTCAACCCTTCAAACACTTCAAAGACTCTATCATGAGAAGGGAGTTTGAACTGAACCACCTTGATCCAACCTTTAGTGCCATCCTCTGCTTCCAATAGTACCCATTCTTTCATGTCCGATGCCACACACTGTACTTCCTGAGGACTCATGATCATTGCCGTACTGCTCACTGAGCGCTCCTCATATACGGTAATCTCCTGAAGCAGGACAAGCGGACAGTCCTCACGTTCCCGCCACTCACTTTCATCTAAATAGTAATACACTTCGTCCTCTCTCCTGACAATCTCACTTCCATCCCAGTAATAATAGCCCCATGCCCATTGAGTCTGAATCATATCTCCCCGGAAACTACAATGTATCACTCTCTCTTCATCAATTGTCACATCCCGCAGATCTCCCGGTATACTTCCCGCCGGAATCACACTTTCTCCATCATAACGGTAAAAAGCCGTCAACGGATCTCCGCTGGGACCATCATCATAGATTGCCAGAAGAATGGTCTCCCCGTCAGGAGAATATGCCATCAAATTCAAATCTGCTATGCTGCAATAGCTTTCATAATAAGCCTGATTCACCCTGACCCGATAATACTCATCCAAATGTACGTGTTCCGGATATGTTGTGTTATATCCGTCTCCTGCATGATTGCTGAATCCTTCCAGGTAAAGCACTTCCTTTTCCCCGTCTCCGTCCAGATCAAGACGTCCTGCTGTGGTATTTTCCTGAGAGACTTCCATACATAACAGTCCCCCATTTAAAATCCACTCTTCCGGATTGTCCGGCAGCCGGGTAATGGGTTCCATGCCATTCGGATAAAAGAAGTCCTTGATTTTCAACTCCAGTCCGCTTCCTCCCACTTCTGTCATAAATACATCACAGGCATACTGACTTCTTCGATCAGACTTCTGATACAAATAGCAAGCTTCCTCATCACCGGCTGCATTCAGGAGAATCTGCGTAGACGAACTCCGAAGCAGCTTATTCAGCTCTTCCTCTACCAGAAGCACTTGATTTACAGTCTCTTCATTATTCTCACCATTGCCCGGAGCAAAATACTCTGCCCGATTTTCTTTCACAAGCTGCATTTCCCCTTCCGGTGAAAACTGCCAGATTTGATACCAGAAATCACCGTTCCCCTGATACATGGAATTGTTATAAAGCAGGATACTGTTTTGCTTCTCGTATTTCACCACTGCCAGATTACCATTTCCTGCATGCACACTGGAAAAAGAATATTCCTTCAGTATCTTATCCTGTAGCTCCGTTCCCTCCTGCGTCTCTTCACTTCCCTCCAGAATCTTTATAACTATCTCAGCGCCACTCCAGAGCTTTTCCCAAAGTACTTCTTCCGTTATCTCTCCTGTCTCCGGAGCAAGCTCCGTCCAATACAGGACATCGAAAACAATCCGTTCTTTTACCTTATCCTCTGTCAGGTCAACTTCATACTCTGACAGCCGAAAACTGCCATCATCATTTTGCGTGACACCATCTCCAAGCTTCCGTGCCTCTTCTGTCCCAGAAGTATCTGTCTGCTCTCCCATATCAACCGGCCCTTCTGTACTGTCCGTCCTCTGTCCATCCGCCGCCTCTGTTTCATTCTCCTGCAACACTTCCCCTTCATCCGGTTTCTGTTCCACAGTTCCTGCCGTACAGGCTGACAAAAGCAATGCACAGAACACTACCAACACCGTCGACCACACCATGTACTTCTTATAAGCTGCAATCGCTATAATTCTCTTCTTAATCTCTTTCTTTCCATTTATCATTCCGGTTGCACAATATAGTAACTGACTATTCTTAGTCCTTGCCGTCATCATTTCGATCAAAGTCTGTCCATATGCCTGCCTGTGCTCCTCGCCAAGTCTGACCAAAGTTCCCTCATCGCATGCCAGCTCACTATCCTCTGTGGAAAACACCGCTGCTGCCCACACCAATGGATGAAACCAATATACCACCAGGCAAAGGCTCCTGACAAAGGTCCAGATATGATCGCCATGCCTGTAATGGGTCATCTCATGCAGCAAAATATGTCTCTTTCTCTCTTCCGATGCAAGTCCCTCTTCATTCATGTAAATGGCCGGTGTGAAAAGACCGCACAGGCAGGGAGACTCCAGATGAGCCGCCAGATAAACCTTCAGCCTGCCCTCCTGTCCGATCAGCCGCCTGTCAGCTGCAAGATTCCTGCGAAACCGAACATTGCACACAATAAGACATCCTGCTATTACCAATACTCCTATTATGTAAATTGCCAAAAGTACTTTATAAATATGATTTCCAGAAGATTCTGCTTTTCCGTCGGCTATCTCTGCCTTAGACTGAGACCGCAATTCGGACTGCACCTCGACTGACTGCACGATTTCAGACTCCACTTCAGATTCCACTGTTCCAGATTTCTCCGTTCCATTCTGGCCGCCTCTTTTATTTTCTGTCCCATTTATCAACTGACCATCGTACTGCATACTACCTGTGGCCGGATTATCCCCTAATGAGTCCCCCGGCACCGTATCGTTCTCCTTTTGCCCCGCCTGCCATTTATCATAAGCAGCTTCCCCCGCATACTCGATCACATTCATAATACTTAGTGAACTGGTGAAGAACTGCGCAGGCACCAACAGCCTGATTATCACCAACAGCCACAGACTATACTGCAGTCGCCTGCTGATTTTTCCCCAGCAAAGCTTTCGGAATAAAAGTAACACAAGAATCAAAATAGAAGATGTAATCATAATCTCTGCCATAAGCTATCTCGCTTTCCGGAGAATTTCATAGAGCTCATCGATCTCCTCATCACTCAGTGCATTCTTTTTCACCAACGTACTCATCATCATACTGACCGATCCCTGATAAACACGCTTCAGCAGACTCTCCGTCTCTGCCAGTGCCGCATCCTCCCGCCTTACACAGGGATAATACTGCCTGGCTTTTCCACCTTCCTCGTAATAAATGATTCCCTTGTCCACCATGCGCCCCAACAGTGTATTCACCGTGCTTTTGCTCCAGCCCGGTTCCACTTCCAGTGCATGATAAAGTTGCACAATGGTCCTGGGACTTTCCTCCCACAATTTCTCCATGATATGCCATTCGCTCTGCTGCAGAATAATACTTTCCTTCCCCATACTACCTGCTCCTTTCGTGTTACTTGTGTCAACCATATCATATCATATTGTGTTACAACTGTCAACCACCAACCAATCTTTTAGGGACCGGACCTTGTACTACTCTGAAACCATACAAATCAATTGTTCTGCAGTTTCTATCTGCTGCACAGTAACTTCCATCGCTAATACTGCTGAAATGGCATGAAAAATAGCGTAATATGCACAATTGTTAGCACCGCGGTAAGAGGCTGCTTCATATAACAATATCCCCTCCTTCGCAACTAAGTTTTGGAAATACCGACCATGACCATCAATGAGTAGGCAGATGTTTTATGCAGTGAGGCAAATTATTCCGCATTCTCACTTTGCAGCCTCTTGATTTCTTTATTTGACCGGATGATCATAAAGGCTGACATCGACAAAACGATGACACAAACACCGGCGCCGGTGAGTGCGAGCATCAGCCTTCGATAGGCTTCATCATCGCCAAACTGCACCAGCATAGATGCTTCCAAAGATAAAAGGGAGACCAGCGCCGAAGCAAAACGTATAGCTTTTGATGCTGAAATAACAGGACTTTTATACTTTCGGTACTTGATAAGGTCCTTGATAGAAACGATAAGCATGTAAAAAGTATATGCCGCTGATGTAATAACATAGATATCGGAATAAGCAACAGACTCATTTTTTACAATCATGCTGAGAACAATACCGGATAATGTCAGATTAATCATCATCATCAAAGCAGCACTGATACGGTAACTGCGGTATTCTGCAGCCAATCCGGCATCTTTTTTCCGCTCCATATGGTAGAGCAGCACAAAGCGGATGACTGCCAGCAAAATATAATAAATGGCTATGCCTCCAATCCAGAGCGAAGCATAATAAATTCCTGAAAGCAGTTTAAAGGCCGAATATGCCAAATTGATTCCCAATGAAATATAAAGGGATATTCGTACCTTAAAGGCTGCATCCGTCATATATCTGTTACCAAGAGGATGATCGTATATCTTCTGATGAACTTCTTTATACTGCTTAGGCAATACCTGCGCTAAGAACACGCTGATAACCAACACAGTATAGAATGATACCACATACGCAGCATACGCGATGAGAGTTTCCTCCCACCCTTTGATAAATACTAACGGCAATACCACCACACTCACAATCGTGAGCAGGATCATCAGCCATATCGGAGGATATAATACTTTATTCAAGATTTCTTTCCACTTTTCCATATGATGATCTCCGGATAGATAAGGTTATTCTTCGGCATCAAATTTGATCGTCACATTCAGTGCATGATTGACATCGCCTGCGGTGCGGATTGCCTTTTCCAGTTCTGTAATGGGAAATTCATGGGTTATCATCTTCTCCAGTTCCCATTTCCCACTTTTCATGATATCCATTACCGTGACAACATCCTCCGGCATATATCCCCCGGAACCGATGATACTTTTCTGCGAGTATGTAAGGTGAAGCATATCCAGATCACGCAGAGCCTTGTTCACTGCAACAGCAATGAATCGGCTCTCAATCTTCCCCTGTTCCATAAAGGTCTCAAATATGGATTCTGCACCGGCAGCGTCGATAAAGCTAGAACAGCGGTGAAAAGATCCTGACCACAGAGCGGATCGCACGCTGTAGCAGGCTGGTCTTTATCATATCCTGTGTGATCTCTATGGATTTATCCAGCGTGTCGGCGATATCCGCCTTCAGATCTCCGATCATCTCGCAGCGGTACATCCAGACACCGTTTTCAAAGTGGTGCACCAGGCTTCTGTAGTCAAGATTGATCGTTCCCACCATTGCGTATTCATCGTCAGCCAGATAGCTCTTCGCATGGATGAATCCCGGTTCGTACTCATAGATTTTTACACCTGCGGCCATCAGCCTTGGATAAAAGCTCTTTGTCATACCAAACACGATCTTTTTGTCGGGGATATGGGGGACAATGATCCTGACATCTACGCCTCTTAGGCTTGCGTTTTCAATGCTCTGGCAGAGATCATTATCAATGATCAAATACGGTGAAGTCATATATACATAACGTACCGCACTGTTTAACATGTTCCGGATCACACTTTTACCAACCTGTCGATCATAAATAGGACCAGGTCCGTCTCCGAAGGGAATCATATAACCATTTGCTTCGATACCACTCTGAGAAGGGAAACAGTCTGCTTTTATCTGAGGCATTTTCCTTACATTGATACCGAAGTCAATCAGGAAAAGCTTCGTAAGCTCCCATACGGCATCTCCCTCCAGCCGAAGGCCGATATCCTTCCAATGACCGAATTTTTCCACTTCATTTATGTATTCATCTGCAAGGTTGATTCCCCCGGTGTAGCCCACCTTGCCGTCTATGACGGTAATCTTGCGATGGCTGCGGTTGTTGAATTCGCTGTCGGCATTTCCCCGCAGTCTGGAGAAGGGTGTGGCTTCAATCCCGTAGGTCTTCAGTATCTTGCTGTAATTACCGGGCAAAGTCATCATACAGCCTACGTCATCATAAACCACCTTTACTTCTACTCCTTCAGCTGCCTTCCTTTTCAGGATATCCAGTATGGAATTCCAGAATTTTCCCTCTTCGATAATGAAATATTCCATAAAGATGAACTTTTCTGCTTTTTCCAAATCCTCCAAAAGCCTCGGATGCATGTCCTCTCCAAGGGGGAAATATTCCTGTCTGGTATCTGTGAACAGATGGGTTTCTGCTATGTTACAAAGCATCTTTGCCTGAGAACAAGCCATCGGATTCTCGTTATGCAGCTGTTCAAGTAGGATATAATCATCTTTCTGATAAGAGTTATCTTTCAGATCCTTCATGCGCTTGATATACTTCTTTTTCAGTTTTCTTGAATAGAACAGGAAGTACAGCATGAATCCTGCAATCGGAATGATTAGAACAAACAAAAGCCACGGAACCTTGTAATCCGGATTATCATCAGAGGCAACTATCCGGATGACACAGGCAATCTCAGTCAGCCAGCAGAGTACATAAAAATATGGTACATAAAAGCAGAGGGCAATCATGATCCCCACAATAGCCAATACCTCAAGTGCAGTGATAAGAATGGCAATAATATAGCGGACGGGGATATAATTATACTCCCGTTCTACCTGTCTGTCATTCACCTGATATTTGACCTTTTTTTTCATTTCAGCTCTCACCTGTTCCTTTCGTATTGACTTTATGAGCTCATTATATAATAGTTTTATTTATTTAAAGTTAGGGAATTGTTTCCATAATATTAATTGGTGTTTTTACCATTAACCTATATAAAGTATCATTATCCGTTCTTTTTTCATATTATACTTGTAAAGTAATTTCAGGAAAAATTCATGACAAAACGATGTGTTCCATTAGAACCTGCCGCAGAGATCGTCTGCAATCAAAGTGCCGTTCCACCCTTGATTTTTCAACTTCCCCCAAAGCAGGGCAGGGAAAAATTAGAAGAGGCCCAAACCACTCCTGTATATAAATATCCGGCTGTCATTCACGCTGAGAATATTAACACCGGGATATGGGGAAAAATCCCCGTATATTTTGTTTTACCGCAGGAAGAAACCAGAAATGTGATATTTTACATCCATGGCGGAGGTTGGGTCTTTGGAAGCTTTTATACTCATGAAAAGCTAATCAGGGAACTTTCTGCAAGAACAAATTCCCTAGTGGTTTTCCCCGAGTATACCCGCTCGCCGGAAGCAAAATATCCCACTGCCATAGAGCAGTGCTATTTTGTGCTCTCGCACCTTTGGGATTTGGATCAGACAAACGCCTGCCGTGCTGCTATGGATGCGTCTGTTTTCTGGATTAATCGAAAAAATACTCCCGGGAAACCATACAGTTTTCCCGGCGCTCTTGCATATGCTGTCAGGAAAACATCGCTTAATGTTGTTAATTCCCCAAAGTGATGGCGCCGCAATTTAAGCGACGCCTTTGTCATTTTTGCTAACCAGCCTGTTCAGTATCCCGATATAACAGAGCCAAGAAGAAACAGCTCCTTTCCAATGGATGATGCCTATATCTCTCTTAATCACTCATTACATGATATAATTGTCAGCATTAATCATTTTTGTAGAAAGCAAATCTTTAATACCATCCATCATTCCGGGAAGTTCTTCCCCTTCGGATTCTCCTATTTTTGCAACATTCTGCGCAACGGCAGCAATGGCACTTTCCTGTTCTTCGTTACAAGCAACCTTCGCACAATTTTCAATCATAAGTCTATCCAGAATCAGTTCGGGGGTTACATCTGATGCAATCTTTATAGTAGCGGCATTTCTTACAAGCACTTTATTAGGAGAACCTTCAAGCAATGCTTTATCAACTCTGGCACTTGGTTTGTTTTCAATTATTCTGCCTTCCCACTTGAATTCAAGCTGACTATATTCTACATTTATTTTTTTGAAACATCCTTCCTGCTCTTTCTTCAGTACCACATTTCCTTTCACAACAATTTTTTCCACTGATTCTGCCAATGATTCCACATCGCAATCCTCAGGAACATTTAATTTCCCATACACATATATGTTACTTCCCTCTTTCTCCAGCAGCTGCTCATTTAAAACCGCGTCTCCGTAATGAAGTGTCATACCTGCAGGAATAACTACAAAATCCACTTTTTCATCAAACAATTCTACACACGATTCTACCATTTCTTCAGGAACGATCAATTGCTTTGTAACAAACTGTACATTTTTCTGAACTAATTTTCCTAAATCCACTGCTTTGTCCTGAACGATTACCTTATTTTCCACATAATATTTCTTTCCTTCTTTTGCTCTCATAGGAAAGTATTTATCTACAATAAATGTACTATCCAAAATAACACAATCATCCGGATACATAGAAACAGAACCATTCGCAGATAATTTAGTCAGATACCCTTCCAAACTTTTCGGGCATCTAACAGAACCATTTACATGAATTTTTTCATATTTTGCCAAGGTATCTTCTGTGCCCGGATGAATGTTCAACGACCCATTTACAATTAACAAAGTATGTTCCTGAACAGCAGTAGTTCCGGTTATCTCATAAGAACCATTAATTGTTTTTAATTCCACATCAATATCATCTGCAATTTCTATGGTACAATCTTGATTAATTGTAACAGGAAGTCTGTTCAAAACACTTTTGCTCGCTGCACTGACTACAACAACATCTGCATTTATCATCATTTTCTCATATCCACTGTAATCCTCTTCATTAATCTTTCTGGTATCACAGACATCACAGTTTAATAAATAGTTTTTCTTGTTAAACATACTTTTTCCCTCCTAAAGACTCTTTTAAATGTTGACGGGCAGAAGAAAGTTTAAATCGAATCGTTCCCGGTGGCAGGGATAACATTTCTCCAATTTGTTTAGAATTGTACCCCTCTAAATAGCGTAAAGAGAAGATTAGCCCTTCCATATCCGGCAAAGCTTCCAGCAATTCCTCCCACTCCAAACGAGTGATTTCTTCAGAATATTTTTGGTGCTGCGGAAACTCTTCCACCATGGTCTCCTTACTCCTATGCCGTACACGATCCACATACAAATTTTTGATAGTACGATATAACCACGAACGACACTGCTGATCCTGTAAATTTTTCAAAACATCTTCGTGAAGCATTGCGCGCAAGAATGCTTCTTGTACCAGTTCTTCTGCAGTATGCAGGTTTCCTGTCATGTTCTGAGACCAGCTTATCAACTCCTGGTGATATTTTTTATACAGTTCCTCTATCATCCTTTGCATTCCTTTCTTTTGCCTTTCACTTATAAGACAGATGAACACGCAAAAGTGTTGAAATTTTTTTGATTTTTGTCACGATTTCGTTCTTTTATCTGAAACAAACGCTGATTACACAATCACTCTGTACACGCTGGATTCAATACACTCACATATTACAAATCCTATCGGATAACCACATATTTATCGGCAATCTCTGGATTATCATAGAAAAAATCATCCGATTCATGATATTCTCCCCAGTTTGCGCAACCATCAAAATGCCCTGAAACCCTGATTCTAGCAGCATCTTTTGGGAATCCGAAAATTCCCATTTCTCATGTGACTTTTCCACAAATCGTTCGATTTACAAATATTTTCGTTCGATTTCGTTGATATTATCGAACGATTTGTGTATAATAATATTGTAAAGAAATCGAAAGGAGGCATTTCTATGTCAATTACTGCTACTGAATTAAAAATGAATTTAGGCAAGTACTTGTTAATGGCAGAAACGGAAGATATATACATCACCCGAAACGGCAAGATCATTGCTAAGTTGACCAATCCTAATCAGGACAGAGTAGATATGGCAAAATCCCTTTTTGGCATTATTCCTGCTGATATTACTTTAGATGAAGCCCGAAAAGAACGGCTTAGCCAGATATGAGAGCTTTAATAGATACCTGCATTATCATAGATGCACTTCAAAACAGAGAACCGTTTGCCGAAGATGCAAAAGCTTTGTTTTTGGCGGTTGCTAACCGACACTGTAGCGGATTTGTCACTGCTAAATCAATTACGGATATATACTATTTGCTCCATCGATATACACATAGTGATAAAGATACCAAGAATATTTTAAACACACTTTTCCGTTTATTCGACATTCTGGATACTACAGGTGTAAATTGTCGAAAAGCGGTATCTGCCGGCATAGCTGATTATGAAGATGCCATAATGATTGAAACAGCGATCCGGTCTGGCATGGATTGTATCGTTACAAGAAATCTAAAAGATTACTCAAATGCTTCCATCCCAGTATATCATCCAGCAGATTTTATAAAATCGCTCGAAACTATCGATGAATAGTTTTCTCGAAATCTATCGGCACTGCATTTTATGCTTGCCGGTATTTTTCATTTAGACAGCAGACAACTTATGCCGATGATTTAGAACTAATGGAATCCGTGTTAGATTAAAAAATCCAGTGTTTATGCGGTCTACACGTTTCTACACGGATTTTTCAAAAAATTTTGTAGAAAAAAAACGGGGAAATGCTGATAAATTCAACATTTCCCACATTTTAAACTTACTGCTGGTGGCCGGACTTGAATTATTCACACATTAAAAAATATTGATAAACAGGAGGTTTCAAGAGGTCAGTCGCTAATGTTATCACCCATGTTATCACCTAACTTCTCCAAATCACATAGTTTCTTCAATTCATCCGGAAGATTCGCATAAAGTTCTGTAAACAACCCTGTTTTAATCTCCATCAAAATATTTTTATATTTATAGTCCTGCATATGTTTTTGAAGGACAAAGATGATTTTATACTTCTCTGAAACAAATTCATCAATATTTCTTGGAATCAATGTAAGTGGGAAAGATGACTTACCTAATATCTTAAAACCTAAGGTAGCTTCATTTCCATAACCATATGAAAAGTCCACATATTGAGATATCTTATCTTTTAATCCTACTTTCATATACTTTGCATCCTGAATACGAAACATAGCAGGACAACAGGAACTTTTTTCATTGATCGTTGTGCGGCTGTGATTTCGCGATGGCTGGCAATCTGATATCTCAATCCCTTTACCCATTCCGTTATTATATGCATCGCACGCTTCGTAAAATTCCTCTGCACTCATTGTTCTACTATCTATTCCGAGCAAATGCATAAAATGCTTTTTTTCAAAATAGCACTGAAACCAGAAGTAATCTGGATTTTTCTTATTCTTCCCTGCAATCAAATAAGCATTTCCTATTAATTTTGCATACTCTTCAGCCGCTTTATAAATTGTTTCCAACAATTTTTCATCTGAAAGCTTTGATTCTATTACCATTTACTTCTCCTATGTAAAAAGGCCTCGCTCACGCAAGACCTCTACACTTACTGTTATATACTGGTTTATTTAGGTGCGTGCCACCCAATTGAAAGCCTTCCACTTTCACGCGAAATCAACTATTTCGTAAAGTGTGTGCATAGTTTTAACGTTTCCAGTTTAACGGCGATACGCTCCTTATATCGCGTGTCCATACAAGCATGGAGAAGATTCCTCTTCTGGCACTTTTAGTATATCACGAATCCATACTAATTACAATTGGTAATTTTTTATTTACGGTTATTTTTCTATTTGTTTTCACGCACTCTAATATCATTATATGTATTTTTACATATAATGTATTACAATTCATCCATTTTTGTAATTTAGTTACATTATTCTCGCTTCATACAAGTATAAAATGCAGATCAGTAGGTTATGAAGATTACCGGACTGGCCAGGAATACGTACTATAATTACAAGTGCTGATATTGCTCTAACATCATATTAACGCTGTGGATATAACATATACTTTATTCTCCAATCTTGCCTAAAATTTCTTTTAATTTTTCCGCCAACGATAAAGATATTGCAGCATGCCCTGCATTCGAAGGATGCAGTAAATCGCAAGTGAGTCCATAAACTCCGCCGCTCAAAGCTCTGCCGTCAATAAAGAAAAAGTTCTTATCCGTAAATTTTTCTGTCAGTCTTAGAAAACCTTTATCATATTCTTTGGTTCGAATATTTGCCAAATCGTCCTCCGGAAGCCCCCGGTAACCATTGTCAAATGGTGAAATCAGTACAACCGGCCTGCCGCCGGAAGCCTCCAGAACCTTTTGAAGCAGATATTCTGCCCGCGCCATGAACTCCTGACCGGTAAATATTCCCAACATATTGACACCCAGTTCCAATGTCATAATATCCCAGTCCCTGCGTGCTGCAAGATAATCTGCCACTTCTTTTTCACAGAGGCAGGAACCTGCCAAACCTAAATTGCACACATCCAAACCTGTCATTTGTGCAGTACGGAACACATAGCTGGAAGTCACATCTGTTGCATTAGCACCCATCGTAATAGAAGAGCCGTAAACCAGCCACCGTTTTTTCGGCAGTAACGCCTGATCAGGTGCCTCTACCGCTGCACCAAATGTATTGACTCCGTGAAAAATCACAATTGCTCCATCCATAACAATGCGCCACACGGAAAAATGAAAATTTCCCTGCGCCAGCATATCCGGTCTGACCTTATCCAGACGTCCGCGCCCCTGTATCGAAAGATTCGTTTTTACGCCCGCCTTAAGTTCATGCACAGAATGCAGAAAATCTCCGCAAAAAACAAACACCTTACATTCCTTGTCCATTGCTTCCAACATAACAAAATATTCTCTTGCATTTGTTACAAAACGTATTTCCGATGCTGTCGCCTTTACTGCACGGATATTTCCCTTTTCTAAGCGATTACGCACATTTTGGGGATATCTGGCCATTACCAGTCCATCTCTGTCGTTCCACTGCTCCAACGCCGCAACGTTATGAAACATTAAATTATTATATATCATATTTTTGCCGTACGGCTCCCCTCCTTTTGCTGATGTTCCAGTGACTTTTCATATTTTCGTCGATCTTTTTCATAATACATTCTTTTTTGAACTTCCAGCAATCTTGCCACCTCCGTCAAAACTGTATTTTGCCGCGATATACTGTATTTGCGGCCACTTCCACTTGAGTTTCTGCAACAGTCAGTCCAATCAGGCGCACACAATATTTCCTTTTGCTACCTGTGTTATTTTCCAATAGCAATTCTGCACCATCTGATGTAAAGGTACAGGCAAACAGCTCTGTTACCGTATTGCTTTCGCTGCATTGTATCTTAGCTCCGCATCTATCCGGATAGAAATCAATATGTAAAATTTCCGGAATTTCTTCCGTCTGAAAGCTTTTGCCGTATTCACGAACCAACGCGGAACCAAGTTTTACAAACATTGGAAGTCCTTTTACTTCTTTTAACGGTGCTTCGACCATAATGGTCTTTCTTCCCTGATGGCATACACCGGTGTGGAAATCCATCCATTCTCCCTCAGGCAAATACACTTCCCTGGCTTCGGCTCCCTGCTCTACTACCGGCGCACCCAGAAGTGCTTCGCCCAAATAAAATTGATCTCCGATGTTATAGACCTTTTTATCGTCCATATGGTAGAAAATCAAAGGTCGAATCAAAGGAGCTCCTGTTCTATGTGCTTCTATTGCACAGGAATACAAGTAAGGTATCAGACTGTATCTAAATTCCAGACATTGACGATATAATTTCTGCGTGCTCTCCGGACAGTTCCATGGCAGTTTTGCAACTCCATGTCCATTATGGATACGGGCAACCGGCA
>JAFTVH010000195.1 GCA_017465845.1 Lachnospiraceae bacterium
CTTCCAGGTGGATATTCTCTTCCGGTACAATGTCTTTTAAGGCTTCTATTACAGCTTTACTGATCATTTCTACTCTCTTTCCTACTTTTTTCGGTGACCGCCCATTTATGAATTCAGAATCAGGCCTGCTGCCCCATAAATACCTGCATCATTGCCCAGGGTAGCCAGCACGAACTTCGCACTTCTGCAGCCATGGAATGCATACTTCTGATATGCAGGGCAGATATAGTCAAATAAAACGTCTCCGGCCTTGGATACACCACCGCCGATTACAAATACTTCGGGATTCACAACGCCGGCAACAGCCGCCAGACCTTTGCCCAGGTAGTCACCGAATTCCTTAGCAATTTCGATTGCAACTTCATCGCCTTCTTTTACTGCATCAAACACTGCTTTGGCAGAAAGGTTGCCGTTACGCAGCTTACTGGGTGCATTGTCCTTAGCCAGTCTCTTCTTAGCCAGGCGTACAACACCGGTAGCGGAAGCATACTGCTCCAGGCATCCCTTATTCTGGCAACCGCAGCATTCCTCTTCGTTATCTTCAATATGAATATGTCCGATTTCACCGCCTGCTCCGGTGGAACCTGTAAGGATATTTCCCTCAACGATAATACCACCGCCAACGCCGGTTCCCAGGGTAACTGCTACAAGGTTCTTATACCCCTTACCGCCGCCCTGCCACATTTCACCGAATGCAGCTACATTGGCATCATTTCCGGCTTTGACAGGCAGATCAAGATAACCATTCAGTACCTTGGCAATATTGAATACACCCCAGCCCAGGTTAACTGCACGATATACGGTACCTTCGCTGTCGATGGGACCGGGCGCGCCTACGCCTACACCTACTACGTCTTCCTTATCAATGCCTCTCTCCTGCATTTTTGCTTTAATGCTGTCAGCAACATCAGGCAGGATAGCAGATCCTTCATTGCTCTTATCTGTGGGAATCTCCCACTTGGCCAGTACACAGCCTTCCTTATCAAATAATCCCAGTTTTACAGTAGTTCCTCCGATGTCTACTCCAAATGCATACTTACTCATGATTTTGTATCTCCTTCTATTATAATACTATTATAATTTTCTCTCCGAAACTTTTGTATGACTTAACTGTTGCCCTCTCATGATACAACATAGCTTCTATCAGTCGTCGTCTTCCTCGTCTCTTCTTCTCGCCAGAGAATTCTGCACACGGGTATAAAGCTCCTGTGCCGCATTGTAACCCATCTTCTTCTGACGATGATTGACTGCTGCCGATTCACAGATGATGGCCAGATTTCTTCCGGGACGGATAGGAATGTTGTGACATACAATCTTATTTCCCAGATATTCTGTGTAATTCTCTTCCAGACCAAGACGGTCGTACTCCTTGTCCTTATCCCATTCCTCCAGACGGATGACCAAGTCCACCTGCTGGGTATCCTTTACCGAAGAAGCACCAAACAGTGCTTTCACGTCTATGATACCGATACCACGCAGTTCGATGAAGTGCTTCGTGATATCCGGCGCGCTTCCCACCAGTGTCTCGTCACTTACTTTGCGAAGCTCTACCACATCATCGGTGACCAGACGGTGACCTCTCTTGATAAGCTCCAGAGCCGCCTCCGACTTACCGATTCCGCTTTCACCGGTAATCAGTACGCCCTCACCATATACGTCTACCAATACGCCGTGGACTGAGATACAGGGCGCCAGCTTTACATTCAGCCACCTGATGATCTCTGACATGAATGCAGAAGTGGAAACCTTGGTCGACAAAATAGGAATCTGCTGCTTATTGGCAATCTGCAGGAAAAGCGAATCCGGCTTTAAGTCACGGCAGAATACGATACAGGGGAGATCATAAGACAACAATTCCCCATAAATCTCCCGTTTCTGCAGTTCATCCAGGCTTTCCATATAAGTATATTCCACAAATCCGATGATTTGCAGACGTGACACATCAAAATGTTCAAAGTACCCGGCCATCTGTAATGCCGGTCGATTAATATCAGGCTGGGTAATCCGAATATTACTGATATCAATATCAGGTGTCAGATTTTCCAGCTTCATCTTTTCGATTACTTTTCTCAGACTTACACTTGCCATCTTCCCTCTCCTTTGAATCATGACCTTTCTTAATTTTATCACACGATTCGCAAGTGTTCAATGCTTTTTATGGAAGAAAAAGTATATCTCTTCCGCTGTTTGCCTGGGAATCTCCGGTACCTGCATCAGAATCTCCACTTCTGCATTCTTAATTTCCTCAATGGAAGCAAAATGACGCATCAGGGCTTTGCGCCTTGCCGGACCAATGCCGGGTATTTCATCCAGCACGGATTTCACCTGAGCCTTGCTGCGCAGCGACCGGTGATATTCTATTGCAAATCTATGAGCCTCATCCTGTATTCTGGTAATCAGCTTAAAACCTTCCGAATGGGTATCAATGGGAAGCTCCACATTATTAAAGTAAAGTCCCCGTGTTCTGTGGTTATCATCCTTTACCATGCCGCAGACAGGGATATTGATTCCCAGCTCCTCAAGCACTTCCAAGGCAATATTTACCTGTCCCCTTCCGCCATCCATCAAAAGAAGGTCCGGGAACTTCGTGAAGCTTCCATACTCCTGATCCAGTTCCTTCTCTTCCAGTTCTTTACTCTCTTCCATTCCGTGAGTCAGTCGTCTTGTCAGCACTTCCTTCATGCAGGCATAGTCGTCCGGTCCCGATACAGTCTTGATACGGAACTTCCTGTAGTCGCTGCGCTTAGGTTTCCCTTTTTCAAAGACTACCATAGAACCGACATTGGCAAAACCGCTGATATTGGAGATATCGAAAGCCTCCATTCGGTCTGCCCGCTCGATTCCAAGCAACGTTGCAATCTCTTTCACTGCACCGATCGTCCTGCCCTCTTCCCTCTTCAGCTTCTCCCTGTCCTGGTTGAGTACCAGCTTTGCATTTTGGGCTGCAAGCTCCACCAGCTTCTCTTTGTTGCCGATTTTCGGCACTCTGATATAGGCTCTGGCTCCTCTTCGCTGAGTCAGCCACTTTTCGATCAGATCCATGTCTTCGATTTCGGTCTGCAGCATCAGCTCTCTGGGGATGAACGGTGTTCCTGCATAAAACTGCTTTACAAAATCCCCCAGGATCTGACCTTTGCTATTGCCTGACACATGTGTCATATAGTAATGTTCCCTTCCAATCAGCTTGCCATCCCGCACGAAGAAAATCTGAACCACAGCCTCAGACTCATCCTGATACATGGCAATGACATCCTTGTCTTCTCCGTCACTGTCTGTAATCTTCTGCTTCTGGGATACCTGCCTCACGCTGTTCATCAGGTCACGGTAACCGGCAGCCTCCTCAAAATCCAGGTTCTCGGCAGCCTTCTTCATCTTATCTTCCAGGTCTTTTAAGATCATATTGTAGTTACCGTTTAAAAATTCCAAGGCGCCGGCCACCTGCTTTCGATACTCTTCCTTACTTACGTAACCTTGGCAAGGCGCCAGACACTGCTTGATATGATAATTCAGACAGGGTCTTTCATTGCCGATATCCCTTGGCAGTGAGCGGTTGCAGGTACGCAGCTGGAAGAGCTTGTTCAACAGCTCAATGGTATCTTTTACCGCAGCAGCACTGGTATATGGACCGAAATATTTAGACTTGTCTTTTTTCATCTGTCTGGAAAAAAGAATCCTGGGGTATTCCTCACCCACTGTGACCTTTATATACGGATATGTTTTGTCGTCCTTTAAAAGGGTATTATACTTGGGGGAATGCTCTTTGATCAGGTTATTTTCCAGTACAAGAGCCTCCAGTTCGGAGTCTGTTATGATATATTCAAAACGGGCAATGAGGCTTACCATCTTATCGATGGCAGGTCCACGGCCGATATTTTCCCGGAAATAGGAACGTACCCTGTTGTGCAGGTTGATGGCTTTGCCTACATAAAGAATGGTGTCCTGCGCATCCCGCATGATATAGACTCCCGGCTTGTTGGGGAGTTTCTTTAATTCTTCTTCAAAATCAAATTTCATGATGACCTCACCTGTCTGTTACAGTCTATGCAATGGCTCGTTGAATTAAGTCTACCACGGATGCATGTGTTTTGTCCACTGTGTTACTGTTGCATAATAACCCATTTTATAGAATAGGTTACTGCTCGCAGCAACATTATGCACACAAAATGCGCTTTTAGCGCATTTTGGTGCCTGCAAGTCTCGCAAAGTCGCATTTCAATGCAATTTTGCCTTCGCAGTATAAGGTCGAGCGAACATTAACTAAATAGCTTCATTGACAATCCTGTCTTTTAAGGATAGAATAAGTAAAAGGTTTCACACATAAGGAGAGTTTTATGGAAATATCTCAGATACTGGAACAGATCATATCAAAATGCCAGCTTTATAATGCTCAGACAGTTATCCTTTTTGGCTCGCGTGCCAAAGGTACCCATACACGCCACAGCGACTTTGATATTGCAGTAAACGGTGTGACTGACATTGCAGGATTACAGGAAGCATTAGATGATATTCCCACCCTTTACAAAATTGACCTGGTAGACTTGGACAATTGCCGCAATGATTTATTACTGGAGGACATTGCTATTTATGGACGCAAAATTTACGAAAAGATTTGAGAGCTTTAAGAAAAGCCTGGCCTCTTTAACAGAAGCCAGACAACGTGATCTTTCTGATTCTTTTGTATTAAGCGGGACAAGCGCTAAATTCTGCATTACCTTCGATCTTGCATGGAAAGTGATGAAAGATATCCTGATTCAGCATTATGCTATCACAAATTTTGTTTCAGGTTCACCACGTGAGGTTCTTCGTACCTCCTTTCAGGCAGACTTGATTGCTGATGATGTATGGCTTGAAATGCTCAAGGTACGAAACGAACTCTCCCATGACTATGATGGGGAAATTGTTTTACAACATTGCCAGACCATTATACACACTTATGTAGATATGTTATCTGCTTTCCAGAAAAAGGCAGAAGAAATTTTAGAATAGATTGGAATGGGAACACAGACGCCGACAGGCCGGTAGTCGCGTTCCCATTTTGTTTTGGTTAAGGTCTATCCATTTCAACTACTGTCTGTACCCATCCAAGAATTCTCCCAACCGCCTCATAGCATCCTTAAGCACCTCCGCCTGTGGAAGCATTACAATCCTGAAATGGTCCGGTTCCTGCCAGTCGAAGCCGCTTCCGGGTACCAGCAATATATTGGCGGCATGCAGCAGATCCCTGGCAAATTTCTTATCATCTGTAATGTGAAATTTCTTCACATCCAGCTTTGGAAACAGATAAAATGCGCTGTTATTTTTTACAAAAGAAAGCCCGGCGATCTTCTCAAGCTCTGAGACAGCCGCCCGGCGCTGCTCATAAATCCTGCCTCCGGGGCTGACCATGGACAGCGGTGTCTCCATATCCTCCAGAGCGGCAGGAATCACCAGCTGGGCAAGCGTATTGGCACACAGTCTCATGGATGTCAGCTTAATAATTCCCTGACGGTACTCCTCTGTCAGCTTGCACGGTCCGCTGATTACCATCCAGCCGCAGCGATAGCCGCAAAGGCAATGAGACTTGGACAATCCGTTCATGGTCACCACCGGCAGGTCAGGCGCCAGCGCCGCGATGGAAACATGCTGTAAGCCATCCATCACAAGGCGGTCGTAAATCTCATCCGAAAAGATCAGAAGCTTGTGGTCTCTTGCAATATCTGCTATCTGCCGCAGCACTTCCTCCGGATACAACATACCTGTTGGATTGTTTGGATTGATCAGTACAATGGCTTTTGTCCTGGCATTTATCTTGGCGCGAATATCTGACCCATCCGGATACCAGTTGGCCTGCTCGTCACATCTGTAAAAGACAGGCTTTCCTCCTGCCAGATGGACAGAATTACCCCACAAGGAGTAACTTGGGGTAGGCACCAACACTTCATCCCCACTGTTCAAAAGGGGCATCAATGCGAAAGACACGACCTCGCTGACTCCATTTCCGATAAAAACATCGTCCGGTGTGATTCCCTGAATCCCTTTCTTCTTATGATAATTGCAGATCGCCTCTCTTGCTTTGGGCATTCCTTTAAAATCACAATATCCCACCGCCTCTTCCAGGTGTCCTTCCAAAGCATTCCTAATGCTTTCCGGCAGCCCGAATCCAAAGGCTGCGGGATTACCGGTATTCAGTTTTAAAATATCAGCTCCCTGCTCCTGCATCTGCATGGCTTCCACAAATAATGGGCCTCTGATATCAGAATGTACATATTCCATTCTTTCTGCGCAATCAATCATTTTTC
>JAFTVH010000196.1 GCA_017465845.1 Lachnospiraceae bacterium
TCCATAGAAAATCTTGCAGATATAAGCACTATGAGCGTTTCGCGTTTCTTCCCGAACTTTAAGAAGGCTATGGGGGTGACGGCGATAGAATATCTGAATCATTACCGTGTGTCTAAGGCGATTATTTTGCTGATGAATGACAGCGATTTGTCCATCGAGAATATCAGTGAACAGGTGGGATTTGAATCGGCAGCGTATTTCCGCAGGGTATTTAAAAAGGTGACGGGAAAATCGCCTCGTGAATATCGCAAAACCTCCATGGAACTGTAGTGGTCAGACGATAGAATAGTTCTGTTTTGTGGCATCATTCTATCTGTTTTTTCCTCTGGTTAATATGGTAACATAATGGTAAAGTAGTTACGGTTCGGTTTGGGTCTGAAACGTAACACAAAGTAACTGCAGACCATATTGGCAGCAAAGAAATGGAGAAAACATATGAAAGCGATTTTAGTAGGTGAAAACAGAAGCTTACATTGGAGCGAAGTCCCCGATCCTGTTATGGGAACGGAGGACGTGTTGGTGAAAATCGAGGCAGCAGCGCTGAATCGTGCAGATCTAATGCAGCGCGAAGGTGATTATCCACCACCTCCCGGATGTCCGGAGTGGATGGGACTGGAAATTGCCGGTACCATTGTGGATATCGGTGAGGAAGCAGCAGCCAAGTCCGACTGGAAGGTAGGAGACAAAGTATGTGCCCTTTTGGGAGGCGGCGGATATGCAGAGTATGTAAATGTAAAATACGATATGATCATGCCGGTTCCGAAGAACTGTTCCATGGTTGAGGCAGCAGCGATTCCGGAAGCCTTTGCAACCGCTTATCTGAACCTTTTCATAGAAGGGAAGATTCAAGAAGGAGATACTCTTCTCATGAATGCAGGTGCCAGCGGTCTTGCCAGTGTCATCATTCCCATGGCGAAAGCATTCGGTATCCGTGTCATTACCACGGTTCTGTCAGATGAGATCGCACGGTCCATCAAGCATCTGAATGCAGATGTAGTAGTGAATACCGGAAAGCAGGAAATTGTGGAGGTGCTGAAGGAGCAGCTGGCAGAAGGCCATCCTGTTGACGTAGCCATTGACTGTCTGGGCGGTGAAGTCATGGGAAAATGTCTGCCTTACTTAAAGCATGGCGCCCGCTGGATCATGATTGCAGCATTGGCAGGACAGATTACGGAAATCGACTTAAAGAATATTTACGTGCGCAACGTCCGTATCATCGGAAGTACTTTGCGTTCCCGTACTCCCCAGGTAAAGGCGCAGATTCTTGCCAGTCTGGTACGCGACGTATGGCCTAAGGTAGAGACAGGCGAGGTGAAACCTACTATTTATAAAGTATTGCCGATTACGGAGGCAGAAGCTGCCCATGATATCCTGTATCGTGGGGAAAATGTGGGAAAGGTAGTACTGACGGTATAGTCGTGAGGCGTAAAATGAGGGATAAAATAAGCAGTGTGACTGCGATAAAATATGGGGAATCGTTTTTATCGGAAAGTGCAGTCTTTCAGGGAGGGGCAGGTAATAAATACCTGCCTATTTCCTTTATTATTTATCTGATCAAGACCGATTCCCACACGATTCTGGTGGATGCCGGCTGTGACACCATGCCGGCCTTTGAGATGAAGAATTATTACAGACCGGTAGATGTACTGGCAAAACACGGTATCAGTGCGGAAGAAATTTAGCCCGGAATATAAAATATTATTGTGTCACGAGGAGTAGTAATGAAGAGGAACAGATTATTACAGATGGTTAAAAAAACCCCTGTTTTCTTGTAGAAATAGGTTAAATTCACAGCTTGAAGAACTGAATGGTTTTGGTACACTTTACTTATCAGTAAAATGACCAAGTATGCTTAAAAGCAAGGAGGACAGGAAATGGATTTTAAGAATGTTCCTAAGGTATACAGACCCATTCCTTTCTGGAGCTGGAATGAGAAGCTTACCACAGAGGAGACGAAAGACCAGATACATAAAATGGACAAGGCAGGCATCGGTGGTTTCTTCATGCATGCCAGAGGCGGTCTGCAGACCGAGTATATGGGAGAAGAATGGTTTGACAATGTGGCAGCGTCCATAGAGGCAGCAGGGGAGTGTGGCATGCGTCCCTGGGCTTATGACGAAAATGGCTGGCCAAGCGGATTCGGAAGCGGCATGG
Organism: Lachnospiraceae bacterium; assembly: GCA_017465845.1. Classification (GTDB taxonomy): domain Bacteria; phylum Bacillota; class Clostridia; order Lachnospirales; family Lachnospiraceae; genus Acetatifactor. The sequence goes on from JAFTVH010000196.1 coordinate 2,155, forward strand.
TAAACGGTCTTGGCATCGAATATCAGCAGAAGTATCTGCGCATGGAAGAAGAGAAGACCCATGAAGAGACCGCTATCTGTAAGAATGGAGAGCATTATTTTTACTATGATGTAAATCCTTTTTACGTAGATACGCTGGATAAAAAAGTCATTGCGAAATTTATTGAATGTACGTATCAGCCTTATTATGAAAGATTCGGCAACCAGATTGAAGGCTTCTTTACGGATGAGCCCCAGATTTCCCGTAACGGTATTCCATGGAGCTTCGTATTTGAAGCAGAGTATCAGGAAAGATACGGAGAAAATATCCTGGAATGTCTGGAGCAGCTCTTCCTACCTGTAGGAGATTACAAGAACACCAGAGTGAAATTCTGGAAGATGGTAACAGAGTTGTTTTCAAGTGCGTTCATGAAGCAGATTCATGACTGGTGTGACGAGAGAGGACTGAAGCTGACAGGACATCTCGTTATAGAAGAGAGCCTGCTGGGTCAGTTGGTCACCAACGGTGCCTGCATGCCACATTATGAGTATTTTCATATCCCGGGTATGGACTGGCTGGGCAGAGACATCAGAAAGTGTCTTACACCGATTCAGGTTTCGTCTGTTGCAGAGCAGACAGGAAAAGAAGCTGTGCTGTCTGAGACCTTTGCATTGTGTGGGCATAATGTAAGTTTTGCAGAGTTAAAGGGAATCTATGAGTGGCAGATGGTTCACGGAATCAACCTGCTCTGCCAGCATCTTGAGGGATATTCCAACCGTGGAATCAGAAAGAGAGATTACCCGCCTGCAATGTACATCCAGCAGCCCTGGTGGGATGAATATGACAAGTTCAATGATGCCATGTCAAGAGAAGGTATGCTCTTAAGAGATGGTAAGCATACAGTGGATGTGCTGGTGCTGCATCCTCAGACGACTGCCTGGTCCCTCTTTGATTGTAACAAGAACGAGGGTATTGAAGAATTAAATGAGAAATTGCTGAAGACGTTGGAAGTGTTGGAGAAGAAGCATATCGAATACCATCTCGGTGATGAGATCATCATGGAACGCCACGCAGAGGTGAAGAATGGTAAGATCGTAATCGGTAAACAGAGTTATTCTTACGTGGTAGATCCGGGCTGTGAGATGTTGCTTGACAACACGAAGAACATTCTGGATGCTTTCACAAGCACCGGCGGCAAAATTGTGTCTGCACAGGAGCTGGCTGCCAACAATGTAATCAATAACGAGGCAATTACATACACCAGCCGTCAGTATGAGAACTTTACAGTGCATTATTTTGTCAATACATCAGCTGACCGCAAGCTTGCAGAAATCGCAGTGAGTGGTCAGAAGCTGGACATTTATTCCGGAGAGCTGCAGGATTTTGCAGGAAAGCATGAGTTTGAGCCTTGGGGAAGTCTGATGATAGTGGAAGAGGCAGGCTTGATCGAAGGGGCTGCAGAGGAGAAGTGCAGCGATAAAGTGAGTCCGGGCACTGATGCTCCGGCTACCTTTATCAAACCTGAAGGTATTTTCAAGGTAACCGGCTGCACCGCCAATACAATCACGCTGGACAAATGTGATTATTACTTTGACGGTGAACTGCAGGAAAAGAACGGTTATGTACTTAATATCTGCGAGCGTGCTAACATGCTGGGCAGAGCAGTTAAGATTCATCAGGACTATCATGTGAAAGCAGATTATGTTCCTGAGAAGCTGTACCTTGTATGCGAGACTCCCGAGAAGTTCACCATATCCGTGAATGGGAACGTAATTGAGCAGAAGATAGACGGTTATTTTGCCGATAAGAGCTTCAAGAAGATTGAGATTGCAAAGCATCTGGTAAAGGGTGAGAATATCATCTCCTTTGACTGTGACTTTAAGCAGTCCGATGAATTTTACGAGAATCTTAAAAAAGCGTTTATCTTTGAAAGTGAAAAGAACAAGCTGGTATACGATATGGAGATCGAAGCAATCTATCTGCTGGGCGATTTCAGTGTGAGAACAGACGGTGAATGGACCGAACTGGAAAGAACCGGTATGCGCTATGTCGGTGATTTTGTGATCGATGCACCGAAGTCTGAGGTTGCAGTCAAGGATATCCAGAAACAGGGTTATCCGTTCTTCCGCGGAAGCCTGGAGCTTACAGGAGTACTTGATATCCGGGGAGAGAATCCGGTGCTGGATATTGACTGGAAAGGCATCAACGCCCTGAAAGTGGTGATTAACGGTAAGGAAAAGCTGATGCTTACAGATAACAGATTGTCCATGAAGGAATTTGGGGTACAGGGTCCTACAGAGGTTACCTTTACTTTGACTAATAACCTGAGAAATCTTCTGGGACCGCATCATCTGCAGGGAGGAGAAAGTTATAGCGTAGGCCCCGGTGCTTTCTTTAAGGAGTCTTGCGTATGGAATAAGAATCCGGAACCGAACTGGAATGAGGATTACTGTTTCGTGAAAATGGGTATTTAACTGAAAACATAGTAATCAAAATGCAAAGCATCCCCATAGGAGCCCTAAGTGGTCCTATGGGGATACTTTTGTAATCAAGGTTGCTAAAATGTGATTATTGGTTGTAATCAAGGTTGCCAAAATGTGATCATTGGTTATAATCAAGGTTGCATAAATGTGATAAAAGATTATTTGCCGGAACTATTTTACTTACACCTGATTACGCTCCGCAAATTCACTCGGCGTCACTCCCACCGCCGCTTTAAAATATTTTGAAAAATAATAAATAGATTTAAATCCACACCGCTCTGAAATCTCCGTAACAGATAATTCACTATAATGCAGCAGCTGCTTGGCAAGTTCAATCCGATTGGCAATCAGCTCTGCCTTTGGGGAACAGCCAAAGCGCTGGCAGTAGAGCGCAGAAAAGCGGCTCACAGAATAACCGCCAAGCTCAGCCATACTCTGTAGGGACCAGTCTTTCTCCGGATGACGCAGGAAGATTTCCCGGGCAGACTCAATCCGGGACATGGGGGAATGGGATTCTTGATGACGCTGGTAGAGACGGTGCATTTCAATCACAGTCTCTGTCAGGATACAGGTTATCATTTCTTCATATCCGGTGCGTTTTAATAAATGCTCATCCCGCAGCTTTTCAAGCTGATTCTTCAAAAACTTAGGATTCCCGATACTGAAGGCTGTATTTTGGGGAAGAGGATATTTTTGCATTAAGTTGTGAAAATCTTCACCGCCTACATGAATCCAGTCATTGACAAAAGCTTGCTCTTTATCCTGAGGACCGTGGTAAACAACGGATCCCGGCGGCATGATCAGCAGCTCTCCACACTGCCCGGGAAGCATTTCACCGTTTACTTCATAGGTAAAAGGTGTGGAAAAGCAACAGACCAGATATGTGGTAAAGACTCCTCTGGCACAAAATTTCCCTTTCTCATGAGGAAAATCTACTCCGTAATATAATATTTCCATGGCATACCTCTTATTGAATATCTGTCGTAGTAAGAAAGTATAAAAAGACAGTCAATAATTACATTGTTAAGAGGATTGTATCATAATAAAATACAAATGGCAATACAGGCGTAAGAAGCGCTTAAGAAGGAGGTATGTCATGACAAAACTGGATTTGAACGGCATCTGGCAGATGACCGGCGCCGGATATGATTGTACAGGAACAATTCCCGGTTCCGTTTGTTCTTTTTTGCTGGATAAAGGGCTGATGGAAGACCCCTATTATCGTCAAAATGAACTGGAAGTACAGAAACTTCTGGGAAATGAATTTACTTTTTCCAGAAAATTTGATTTTACTCCTACGGGAGATAAGGTGCTGCTATGCTGCGAGGGCCTCGATACCCTTTGCGATATTTATATCAACGGCAGCCATGTGGCAGATACTGACAATATGCATCGTACCTACGAATTTGATGTGACTGATCATTTGAAAGAGGGAGAAAACGAGATCAGAATCGTTTGTCACCCGGTGGAACCTTATATCAGGGAAAAGAATGCGGAGCATCGTATCTTTGGCGCCAAGGAATCAACGGCAGGCTTTGGTCATGTCAGAAAAGCACACTGCATGATGGGCTGGGACTGGGGACCACGTATTCCTGATGCCGGAATCTGGAGGAAT
>JAFTVH010000197.1 GCA_017465845.1 Lachnospiraceae bacterium
GTCTTCTCAGAACCATCAACTGCCGTAATAGCAGCCTTGCCCGCTCCTACGCTGAATTTCTGAACCGTAATATTCTGATCCACAAAGCAATAATCCAAAGTATCACCTGCAGATCCGTCTGCTTCATGAGGATAGTCGTCACCCTGTGTCTTCACGTTATAAGCAAGGTTCCAGGTACCGCTGTTTCCTGTTCTTTCCTGTGCCACCACAGATGCACAGAAATATCCATGAGAAAATGCATTATTATATACTTCTGTCTCAGGAACATCGTTAAAGTCACCTGTTACAAATACCACAGCATCTGTGTATATTTCCTTTAATTCATCTACTATAGCCTGAAGCATATCAAAATGCTTTACTCTTTCCCGACTGCGCAGCTTCTGGAGCGCTTCATTACTATATATTGCATTCTGACTTCTATTCTGCAAATGGGTATTGACATAAATCACGTACCGGCCGTTAATCTCAAAGACACCGTAGGTCAACTTACGAGTTCCCAGGTATGCATACTGTTTGGAACTGTTGCGGGTTACACCGTTTTTATCCACATATATGGTCTTTAGCTCCTTAAAAAAGGAATCCGGCGTATCTTTGGTAATACCCAGTATTGCCAGATCTTCCCGGGACATCCCATACTTTCCGCCTTCCTCAAACAAATCCGCAACGGTTAGTGCAACACCGTTTCTTTTACCGTTACTGCTCATCCATACGGTTTTCGCAGTAATAAGATTCAGTCCTGATTTATAGAAAATAGCACACTGCTCATCGCCAATGGAGATTGTCGTATCCCGAATGACTTTGTAGCCATCCAGAGCCAGATTATCATGCCATATCCCGAGATCCTCCTGAACTCCTAATAAGTCAGGTGAATAAAGCAGAATTTCATTTTTAACTGCCTCTATTCTGTTCCTGGCTGCATCAGTCAGAGTACCGTTGTCATCGGTGGGAAGGGTCTTTTCAATATTAAAGCTCATCACACGCAGCTCCGTGTTCCCTTCAGGAACAGTCGGCCGCAAAACGCCGTAATCTGTGGCATCTTCCCCCTTAAAACCATTTACGGTAACGTTCGAGCTTCGACGCTCTTTGTTCAAATTTTCCATTATAACAGTCTCCATTTCAATTACCTTTATAATTCTACCGGGCTAAAACTGTCAAAAGGTATTTCTCCCACTGCTGCCCGAACAAATGCCTTGACACTTGGCGCTAACATAGAATACGCATTTACATATGTAAGTGCACGTTCAAAGTATTGATTTCCGAAATAAGGAGACCCGAAAGATACTACAATGGTCTTGTCGGTTCCATATTGCAGACTTTTGGCAATCTTATTTGCTTCTTTGGAATGAAAATCAAGGAATCCCATAGGACGAAATGGTCTGGAGAACAATGCATAAAGTACCAGATCATGGGCATCAACATCTTCATCCTTTACCCCATTTTGAAAATATGATACTTCAAAACCTCTGTTACTCAGTTCCTCACATAAAAGTTCCGCTTCTTCCAGTGCCGGCTGATGGTGCGTTATCGGGATCACTGCAATCTTCTTGTTTTTCTCAGGATTTATTGGAAAAAAGTTTCCTTTGTCACGAATCAGGGTAACGGAATGCTCCGCCGTCTCCTGCTGTGTCTTCTTCACAAAGTCTCTATCCTGCTGCGACAATGTAATAGCATGATTATCTCCGGCAAACAGTCCCAGCTTTTCTTTCATGGACAGAATCCTTGAAACGGCATCGTCCAAACGTTCCATAGGAATATACCCGTTTTCAATTGCTTCGGTCATATTCTTCACATAATCTGCTGTAGGCCAGAGCATCATATCACAGCCTGCCTTAAAACTTTCAATTTCCGAACGCTGTCTGGTGTCATACCATCCGTTGAAACCGCCCATGCCAAGAGCATCGGTTACTACCACACCTTCAAATCCCATTTCCTTCTTTAGCAGCTTCTCTATCAGCTCCTGTGACAGTGTAGCCGGCAATTTCATGCCATTGGTAAAGATTTCTTTCTGATAATCCGGAAGGGTAATATGTCCTGCCATAACAGAATAGACACCGTCATCTATCAGTTCCTGAAATACTTTTCCCGACAGTTTTTTCCAGTCTGTAAAAGAAAGCGAATTATTAGTAGTTACGATATGCTGGTCACGATAATCAAGACCATCTCCCGGAAAATGTTTGGCACATGCTGCCAGACCGTTTTCCTGCATTCCGCGTATTACCTGCTTTAAAAGTCTGATAGCCAAATCCGGATTATCGCTGATTCCACGCACATTGACCAGCGGATTACGCTTATTAATATTCAAATCCGAGACAGGGGAAAAGGACCAGTTGGCACCTACCGATCGTGCTTCCAGAGCAGTGGCTTTTCCATAGTTGTAGGCAATCTCTTCCCTGTTCGCTGCGCCCACCCCCATAAGATAAGGAAGAGGAGTCAGGCCCTTGAGCATGCTCCCACATCCGTTCTCAAAATCAGAAGTGATAAGGATTGGAATTCCGGCATTGTCTATGTATTGCTTTAGAGTACTCCTTGCCTGATCCAGCCCCATCTCATCTGCCTCTGTAATAATTTCTCCAAAAAAGAATGCCGCGCCGACCTGATCCGAAACAAACTTGTCTTTATCTACTCTGATTACTACTGTTTGCAGTATTTTTTCTTTTAGTGATAAATCAGTTATTTTCATTCGCAATTGCCTATCCTTTCACGGAACCTACCATAACCCCTTTTGCAAAATACTTTTGTGCAAACGGATAGAAAACATATAGCGGCACCGTTGATACTATGATCATAGCATACTTTAATGTCATTTGAATGGTTCGAAGCTGTTCCGCAATTTCCGGGTCATTCAAATCGGCGCTGATCTGGCTTGAAATCAGGATATCCCTCAGGAATATCTGTAAAGGATATAAATTTTTATCCGTCAAATATATAAACGCTTTAAAATATGAATTCCAATGTCCTACTGCATACCACAAGGTCAGTACCGCCAGAATCGCCTTTGACAGCGGTAGTACCATTTTAAAGAAATAGACTGTATCATTACATCCGTCCAGCTGGGCCGATTCCAATAATTCACCTGGGATGTTGGTCTGGATGAAGGTTCTTGCCACAATCATGTTATATACACTCATGCAGCCCGGAATCAACATGACCCAGATAGTATTGATGAAATGTAATTTTTTCATCAACAGATAGTTAGGCACCATACCTCCACCAAACAGCATTGTGAAGCTGAACAAGAACATAATAGGACCTCTTGCGAATAGATTCTTTCTGGACATAGGATAAGCACATATCATGGTCATACTTACATTGATCAATGTACCTACTACTGTATAGAATATCGTATTGCGATAGCCAATGTAGATATTTTTATACTTAAGTACTGCTTTATAGCCTTCTAAACTGAAATCCACCGGCAAAAACCATACCTTACCGGCTGTAAGAGCATTAGCCGAACTCATAGAGGCCGAAACGACATATATAATGGGATATAATACAGCAATCGACAGCAGGGCTATAATAACATAACAAATTGTGTAAAATATTTTATCATTCGTCCCTGTTCTGACACGCTTTTTTGATTTCATTGTTGATAATTTGCTCATTTGTGACCTCCCTTACCACAAGCTTGTTTCGCTGACTCTACGGGCAATCTTGTTCACTGAAACAATTAAAATCAAATTGATAACGGAATTGAACATACCGATTGCTGTTGCGTATGATAAATCCGAATGCCCACTGGAAGCGAGTCCAACGGAATATACGTAAGTGGAAATGATTCTACTGGCTTCCAGATTCAGACTGTTCTGCATCAGATATACTTTTTCAAAGCCCACGCTCATGACATCACCCAGACGCATGATCAGTCTGATAATAATAGTAGGAGCAATACAAGGCAGATCAACATGAATGATTCGCTGCAGACGTGATGCACCATCAATCTGGGCTGCTTCATGCAACTCAGGATCTACAGAGGAAAGAGCCGCCGTGTAGATAATACTGCCCCATCCAAAACCCTGCCACACTCCTGACCATACATATAAATGTCTGAATGCCTGAGGTGAACCAAACAGATCAGGAGGATATTCACCGGTAATCAGTTCTCCTAAAATTCCGTAAAATCCGGAACGGCTGTTCAGCACATTCATCAGAATACCTACCAGAACCGTTGTGGAAATAAAATGCGGAAGATTGACTATCGTCTGAGTAAGTTTCTTAAAACGTTCGTTGCGTATACTGTTAATCATCAGCGCAAAGATAATAGGAATCGGAAAGGTGGCCACAATTGTATAAACCGAAAGAACCAGAGTATTACGAATCAGCCTCCAGCATTCATAGGAGTTAAAGAACTTAATAAAATTATCAAGCCCCACCCATGGGCTTCCCCATATTCCTTTCCGGGCACTATAGTCCTTAAAAGCAATTATCAGTCCTCCCATGGGAATATAATCAAAGATAATCAGGTTAAGCAACGGGAGGAGCAAGAACATATATAATCGTCTGTCTCTCCAGATCCGTTGTCTGATTTTTTGTAGCTTTTCTGTTTTCATAATATTTATCTGCTCCTTTAAAAGTTTGAATTACCGGCAAGGTCTTTACTTGATCTTGCCGGTAATCCGAAATTTTTGTGATTATCGGTATTGAAGTAGGTAAATACTAATGGGTACGATCGTAACCGGTCTGATATACTGCAAGTACATCCTTATACCCGATATTTTCAAGTTCCTTCAGATAGTTGTCCCATTCAGTATCAATATCCCAGGCTCCTGTCAGGAATTTACCAATTGATTCCGTTACATAGGAACTCAATGTAGATTTTGCATCTGCAATAGATTCGATTTCTTCTGTTGTCAAAGGCGCATTGTCAATGACCTCTTCCGGAACATAGTCATGCAGCTTTTCAATAACTGTATTCATTTCATTACCAATTGCCAGACTGATTTCTTCCTCTTCTGTTAAACCAGTCACCTTCGTTGCACGTCCTCCATAGATTTTGTCACTCCATACATAACAACCTTGCTGAAGCCAGCTGTCATTCTGAGGCTCTGTGCCGCCCCAGAAAGCAGAATCATCATACGCAATCAGATAAATGTCACGTCCCGGAGTATAAGCTGCATATTCAGACTTTGTACCAGCCATCAAAGATTCGTTGGCTTCCTCCCAGTAATCCCAGTTGACACCACGTTTCCCCCAACGTGCAGTAATACCCATTTCTTCACTGCACAGGAAATCACATACAAGGAATGCAGCCTCTGGATTCTCACAGTCAACCGAGATGGCAGCACCCAGCTTGGGCAGTGCAGGGCGGTACATGGCATTGGCTTCTCCTTCCGGTCCCTCCAGAGGCATCAGACATTCAAAGTCTAATCTCCACTGACTTCCCTTGGTCTCCAGAGGATTGTAGCCTGCAAAAGAGAAAACTGTCTGCACATCAGAATATAGCTGTGCTTCATGCTGTTCGCTGGCCTGTGTCAAAGTTTCCAGAGGAATCAATCCTTCATCAAAGAATCTCTTGATATATTTCAAACCCTCTTTCCAGGCATCCGTAGTAAATGCATAGCCGACCTTACCATCTTCCACAATACGGTACTCGGTATCATGAGCATATACAAATGCGGACATCAGACAACCAAACCAGTTAGTTGTACCGTAACCGCCCAACGCAATTTCATCCTTTTT
>JAFTVH010000198.1 GCA_017465845.1 Lachnospiraceae bacterium
TTTGCTGCCAAAATATTCAAGCAAGCTCCTCAAAGGACGGTAATTTCTCTCCGCAAAATATTTTGAAATTGCATATCCGCCAAAGATACATGCCAGAATTGCTATGGAAAACAGCCTGGTCATTTTGCCTGCGAATCCAACGATAACATCTTTGGGCATCAACAGGATATATTTTAGATCGGTCACATTGCTGGCCACGACGTTTGCAATATACGTTTCGCCCTGCCATTCAACGGTCGCTTCCTTTCCTTCCGTCCATTCATCGCTGTCTAACTGCAAATCCATGTCGTCAGTCCCACAGATGATCTGATCATGGCTGTTGATCGCCAGCCACTCTATTCCCTCTTCCCACGAACTGGATTCCACGCAATCGCTCAGACAGTCAATATCAAGCCACATCCCCGCAACCGCAATGACATTATCTGAAAAATATTGGCCGATTGACGTTGTAAACAAAAGCATCGGCTTCCTATTATCCGCATTCGCTTCTATGCTGATCAAATCACAAAAGCGGGACTGGGACAGATATTCTGTCCAATACTCTATCTCTTCTGACTGACCGGGTACCATTTCCTTCATATATTCTTCAAAATAATACACACCACTTGCGCTGATAACCTTATCCGTATTCAGCAAATAGATAAAGTTATCCTTGCAGTAATCATTGTTGCGATTGACAGATACATTTAAATCCTTCATCTCATCATGCAAAAGATACGTCTGATAATAATCTTCTGCAGAAGAATACTGCCTTCTTGTGGCAAGCTGGTTAGCATTCTGATTATATGACATCTGCAGCAATACATTTTGATAATACTGAAATTCCCGGTCACAGGTTTTCTGAACTGTCTCAATCAGATTCCTGTTGGACAGTTCTGTCTGGGATTTGATATTCTGATAGCAGTAAAAGTAAAACACGACGCAAATTACAATCGGTATCAGAAAAATGCTTATGTATGAAATTAATAATGAATGATAAACATTATGTTTCTTCTTCAACATCATATATCCTTTCCCTCTGAAAACCTATGATCAGGAAATCAGTTCTGCTTATTAACTATATCATAAACATTTTCAGGAATTCAACACCGGGAGGGGTGGAAAGGATTATAAAATTAGAAACTCTGCGGAGCAAAATTGTAAAATTGTGAAATTACCCAGCCATTATAATTTATGGAAGATCGGAGTTCTGTTTTCAAAGGTGCACACATGCCCAAAAATATCTTTAACAATTTCCAATGCCTCTTTATGATACTGCCCCACTCTGTCGGCTGCATGTGCATCTGACCCGATGGTAACAATCTCCCCGCCCAGTTCATGGAAACGTCTCAGGAAATCAGCAGAGGGCAGAAAATCTCCCACACGGTCTACCCCACTTGAATTGATCTCCATGCCTTTTCCTTTGCTTACCAGAATACGCAATATCTCATCTGTAATTTCCCGAAAATCCCGGTACCGGACAGGTTCATGTGTAGGATTGTGGACCGATTTGCAGACATAGGTCAAATGCCCCAACACATCGTAATCATCATGAACTTTTACACACTCAAGTGTCTGTTCCAGATAACGGTGGAAAGCCTGTTGTACCGTTTTGCCCTCCCAGTACTTCTTATCATAAGGGTCATAGCCATCAACAAAATGAATGGAGCCGATTACAAAGTCAAAGGGACGCTGCGCTAAAAAGTGCGTCAGTTCCTTTTGATTCCAGGTGGTCAGGCCAAATTCAAAACCTTTTCTGATGATAAGTCCCGGCACATCCAGATGATCATAAGCCCTGCTGTACTCTTCCATATTAATTAAATTTGATTCCTTAGTCGGGTCACTGTTATAATCCTCGTGATCTGTAAAACAGATTTCTTTAAGCCCTACTTTGAGTGCAGCCTCCGCCATTTCCTGAGAGGTTCCGACTCCATCAAAGGATACTTTAGTATGTAAATGAAAATCAAACATTGGTAATGTCCTCCTTTGCTGTCAACCGCGTATAATATCTACATTGTGCTTCTTATAAGTATTAAAAATCTCATCGTTAAGTTGTGAGTCGGTTACCAGAGTAATGTCCGGTGTCATGTCGCATATTTTGTACTTGGCAGAAACCTCATATTTCTGGCTGTCAGCCAGAACGATCACATTGTCTGTATTCGCTGCATAATTTTTCTGGATAGGAATAAATTCTTCGCCATAATCGGTGACACCATATCGTAGGGATACGGCAGCCGGACAAATGAACGCTTTCCTCGTATGCATCTGGCTCGCCACCTCCGCGGCAAAATGTCCTGCAAAGGCATTCTCCTCCCGGACAAATTTCCCACCGCAGAGAATGATGGAGAAACGGCTATTCTCCGAAAGAATATGGAACACCTCCAGATTATGTGTCACCACCGTCAGATTGGAAAAACGGGCAGCAATAACTTTAGCAAACTCCACCGCCGTGCTTCCCTCATCAATGGCAATAATATCATCTTCCTGAATCAGTCTCGCAGCGTAACGGCTAAGCTCGCTCTTTCGGTCAATACGCTCTGCTTTACGAGCGGCCAGTGGCTGCAGGCTGCAATATGCCTCCACACTCACCGCTCCGCCATAAATTCTTCTCAAAGCATTCTGCCTCTCCAGATGCACCAGGTCTTTTCTTATGGTTTCATGGGAAGTATCGAACAGAGTCACTAACTCTGTGATCGTCACCTTTCCGTTTTCTGAAAGCAGTTTTAAAATACTCTGTTGTCTCTCAATCGCAAACAATTCAAACCAACTCCAACCAAATCCAATTTCCCATATTATAACACCGGCAAACTACCCTGTCAATAACAGGCCGACATCATATCACAAAGTTACTAAAACCGTCTGGCATACCCACACTTTCTGCAAAGTTCCTCCACCGCTTTCCGGTTGCGGAATCCTTCTGCAATTCGGGCTGCCCTTTCCGAAGCCAGAATCTCATTAAGAGGCTCCTCAAAAATATTTCCCAGAGTAATTGTCCCTTCCCGGTCCAAACAGCAGGGAATCACACGCCCATCACACAGGATTCCAAAGTGATCTTTCAGCCCATAACAGAAGACTCCTCCGTCGCCTTCCTCTGCTTCCATATCCGGCCAGGCAAATCGTTCGCCATACTCCAGATGCAGCTTGTCCCGGATTCTAAAACCTCTGCTGCCGGCTTTCCATTCATTGTAAGGTGGATGCAGGCTATCCATATCTGCTTCTTCTCCGACACATGTTGGATCACAAGTTTTGAAATATTCCCGCAATAGTCCAAGCGTATCAATGTTTCTGCCCTTGTCAAAGCCTTGGTTCCACAGTCGCAGCACTGTCAGAATATCATTCTGAGATGATTCATCTGCAAATACCATGCATTGATTGATGTAATTCAAGTATGCTTCTAAAGTTCCCTCCTCAAAACTGTGGATGGAAATATTTATTTTATAAGGCTTTGCCTCCAACAACGCTTCTTTACGCTGTGACAGCAATGTGCCATTTGTGGTAATTGCCACTTTAAAGCCCTTGCTCCGGGCATATTTTATAAAATTCGGAAGCATCGGGTGGGTCAGCGGTTCCCCCATTACGTGCAGGTATATATATTTTGTGATGCCTTGCAGCTTCTCTATAATCTGTGCAAACTCCTCCATTGTCATTCTGCGCGGTTTGCGAACGGTTCCCGGGCAGAATGAGCATCTGCGATTGCATATGTTAGTTATTTCAACGTAAGCTCTGTTGTATGGCATATCTTTATTTCTCCCTGTAAAAATCCTTGCTCATGAACACAAGCTGCCTCGCAGCTTGTTATCTACCAAATCATAATAGCGTAAAAAATATCATTAGTAAAGCGGACAACAGAAAAAGAGGTGTCAGCTGCAGCCTCCACCTCACGGATGTTTCTGTTTTACTTGTTTTCTTTTTATACGCCAACTTCTATCAATACCGCTCTGCAAGGTGCTCCGTCTGCACCGCCAAGATGAATCGGTGCCGCATTCAGGAAATAGACACCCTCATCGATTTCCCCTAACCGAATCCCCTCCAAAAGCACGATCTCTGCCCCCAGCATAGTAAGATGGACTTGCATCGGCGCATCCTCCGGTCCTACCGTCTGGGACTCATTTCCGAAAAGCAGGATGCCTGCTTCCGCAAATACTTCAGCCGCTTGTAGCGTGACCACGGCATTTCCCTTCACCAGTATTCTGCTCACAGACCTTGTGTCTGCCTCTCTGGCCTTTTCCAGAATCGCAATGGCATCATCTGCTGAAAGTTCGCCTTCATACTCCGCCACATATGCCATGCCGATAAATTTTTCCAGCGGCACTTCACTGAGAGTACTGCCCTCCTGACAGAAATGATAGGGAGCATCTACGTGGGTACCATTATGGGCACACATACTGAAAGCTGTCAAATTGCATTTATCTCCCTCGGCAATCTTTAATAACGTCTCTTTTTTCGGTGCCGGGTCTCCCGGAAATACTTTACAAGAAAAAACTTCCTGTGAAATATCGTATATTTTCATTGCTTTTCTCTCCATCTAATTATCGTATCAAAAGAAATCACATTTCACCTTGCCTGTTTTATACGATTATTATAAGACTAAAATATCCATTTTAGTATAGCACTCTCGCACAAAAAACGTCTCACCTTTTTCGACAAAAAGCATAGAATATAGTAAAAGACTCCCGCAGGTACTGCTTCATGTATGTACTATTCACCGCCCTTTTACTGTTATCGCTTTTCCTCTTTTGCCTGAATCATCACCGCAAAAAGAAACATATACACAAAGTCTGCTCCATGTGCATGGATGAAAAATGCAGGCTTCTGGATGAACTGATTGAACCCTTTGGATATTACTATATCCTCTCACAGGATATCTTCTCCTCCGGAATCGACTGCTGGCAGAGAGAACTGGGCTACTGCAGCCTCTATGACAAAGCCGCCTCTTACTTCGGGATGGTATTTGACAGCCTCCCTGTGTATTTCAATTACCAGGGCAGGACATGGCTGCTGGAATTCTGGAAAGGACAGTACGGTATCAATACCGGCTGCGAAATAGGCCTTTATTATGCAGACCGCATTCTGACCGAAAATGAGCGACAGAGTACCCTGTTTAGGGCTGTGAAAGACGAGGAAATGCTCAAAATGTCTGCCGTACTTTTTCGAGGTGACAGCCGTATTGCATATCTTACCCGGAGACACTGGTGGCTTACCATCTTTCGAGTTGGCTGCTTCTCTCGCCCCTGCGACCTTTCCATGTGTGCTT
>JAFTVH010000199.1 GCA_017465845.1 Lachnospiraceae bacterium
TTATAGTCCTCAACTCTGGCATTCTCCGTAATTGCAATGGTAAGAGTCACACCCTCCGTAATGGATCTGGGATCAAATTCTCCGGAATCACTGCTTTCAGAAGCTGCGCTGTCGGAAGACGCTGCGCTTGTGCTCGATTCGGCGGAAGACGATGCCTGAGAGTTCTCTTCCTTATTGCTGCCACATCCTGCCAACATAGAGACAGCCATGCTGCCTGCAAGTAACAGTGCAATCAGTTTTTTGTGTTTCATAAGTATACCTCCTGTATATTTAGGTTTTGGAATCCCGGTTTCCATGCCCTTATAGTAAACGACAATTGCTTATTTTGCATCAGGATAATTTAGGATAATGTAATGAAAAACTATGATTTTACGCTTTTCTTCCTATATATAAAGGAATTTTATAATTCCTCAGTAACCGGATTGGGAAGAGATCATGCATCAATTGCCTTGTCACACCATTCTGTTCTTCTTCTATTGCAATCGGGAAAATATGATCCCTGCTGTAGCCGTTGGTAGAAGCCACCAGCGACACTGTGGAATCATGGTTTATGATCGCCGGAAGCTCCCTGTTTCTTCCGATACTGATCGTGCCGCCCAAAACTTCCGTATGACCTCCGTTAATCGTTTTGAAAACTGTACCGTAGCTTTCGGCCTTAAAGCCCATGATCCACACCTGGGAATGGTCATTGAGGATTTCCACCATGGAACGCTCCGGATTGATGTGACGGGCCCATACCTTTTGTCCTGTAAATGCATATGCCGGGGTGTCCCTGTAGGGATGCGCACCTAAGGTACAGCCGCTGTTTTCCACAAATACTTTTCCGCCTTCTACAGAATTAAAGTACATGGCTGCACATTGCGTATGTAAGTCAGACATAATTAAGGTACGCTTTCCGGCATGCTCTATGAAACGCATGTATCCATGAAAAGGCTCCCATGTAAATACATCTTCCATAATAATGGTTCCTTCATCACCGGTAATAATGAACACGCCTCTATCACTCATATTCTTTACAGCTTCGCTTGCAAGGAAATCACAATACATAAAGTTAATACGCTCGACATGTTCCGGCACAATAATACTGCCGCTTACAAAATAGGTCCCGGGCTGGAAGAAAATATGCTTCTTTCCGCAGGACATGGCCCTCTGTATTGCCTGCGTATCATCTGCCACACCGTCTCCCACTGCACCGAACTCATTCACGCTTGCCCATGCTTCACTGTTAACAGGCCAGGGCACCACAGGCGTCTCTTCCACCGGGAGAGGCTCTGATTTCAGTTCCTGAGGGAATACAATAAACGCTGCATCCGAGAGATACTCTTCAATATAATCGGTAGTTACCTCTGCCTCTTCAGCGTAAGTCAGGGCACACTTATAGCCTTTAGTCTGTACATTTCTGATAAAGCAGGAGCCCAGGTCACAGTTGATGGCACCTGTGAAAGGATTTCCACCCGTAATTTCAGAATCCACAAGCACTACATGCGCCTGCTGCCCCGCCACAGTCACTCCTGCTACAGAATTGTGACTGCGCAGCTTTCTTATAGAGATAATGGCATTGTCAATAAAAAATCCGCACTTTCGCTGATTCTCCACAAGAACATCATCAAATACCATATAGTTTCTCACCGGAATGGCTCTGATTCCATAGTCGAATCCATCCACCTCTACATGATTGATGTAGCAGCCGGATACCACTTCATGCCTGATCTCCAGTCCTGCATATCCTTTCTTTTCAGGGTCTGAGCTGATAATCCTTACATTGCGCACAGTTCCGGTGTTGTTGCCAAAGAACACCAGTCCCACAGCACCCGGATTGTCTGTTCCCACATCGATCGTCATATCTTCAAAAGAATTGGTCATTGCAACATTGGACCGTTCCCCCTGCATAAAGTTGACTACAGGCTTATTTGCCCCATATTCAAACCCCGGACAATGATCCTTTAACTTTAAGATAACACCATCCCTGCTTTCCCCTTTAAAATGAATCTGGCGGTTTAATTCCATATAAGGCGCCCCGTCACGGATGCTCATCATATTTTCAAAATAGCTGTAAGTGATCGTATTGCTGACAGTATAGATACCATTGGGAAAGTAAAGTATCCTGGTGGCTTCCAGTGTCTCAGGAAAAGGTATGGTCATGATGTTATCCTTTTTGGAAATTTCAAAACTGATTCGTCCGTCCGGTCCTTCCATTGCAGCCAGCTTCTCAATCGTTTTCTTCATATTCACCGCATTGGGCCGCAAAATATCGTCGAATGCGCGTCTCAGGATTTCTGTACAATCTTCTACGCCGGTATTATCCGCGTTGTATGGCGGTTTGGTGATATCGATAATCGCAAGATTATCTTCTCTGTACTTATAACTCATTGTTACGTCTCCTTCCGTTTTTATAGCTTCATTATAAAAAATCCTCCCTGCACAGGCATCAGGATATTTTTTGAAAAGACAATGAAAAAATGAGAATGGTGAGACTGACACAAAAAAAACTGCTATAATTAGATAAATTGTTCAAAGCTGTGCTGTAACAGCCAGGCAAATTGAAGGGAGGTATTCTTATCAAAAAAATATTCTTGCCCAAATATACAAGCAACCTGAAATTTACGGTAGTTCGCCGTTTTCTGCTGATATTTACTGTGATTTCCATCGTCTTTTGCATGGCATTAATCCCCATTTTTGCTTACCTTCAAAATGTATTCGGAAAGCTTCAACTGGAAAAGATCAGCCAGCGTATGAATATGGGCATAACACAAATTGAAAATATGGTTTCAGGTGTGCTGAATACCTCCCAGACGCTTTCCAAAGACCTGCGCTTTATACCCCTTTACTACCGTGATCCTGATTACAGCAATATTCCTACCGATATTCAGATTCAGTTAAGAAAAATTTTTGACAGTCTGACAGCTCCACTTGATAATATTGCTACTGATGCAGTACTATTACTGGATGAAAACGTGGCCGTCTTTCCCGAAAAAGCTTTCTGGAATAATATGGGCACAAAGTTTTATCCCGACTTCTTTTGTGTTGATGACTTAAGCTATCAAGAGTGGTATGAGCTTTTGGAAGAAAATATGGGCGGATTTATGCCGGTACATCATATCACAGCTTATGAGGGCGAATACGATGCCATTATCTATGCAATCAGGTGGGGGCATTCTGCTTATTTATATGCAACTCTTGATGTTACCACGCTCAAGAACCTGTTGATTGCAGATTCAGAGCAGTCTGACTGTTACTTTTCTCTGACCCGTACAGACGGTACCGTTTTATACAGTGATCTTCCGGAAACGGAACAAGATTTCAGAACACTCAGCAGTCACCTGTCCTCCGGAAATATCGATATTAATATTTACATTGCAAAAACACTGTTTTATCAAAAGATGGAACCGCTCTACTTCTTTTTGATGCTTTACGGACTTTCCTGTTTAGTGCTTTTGGTTCTCATAATACTGACAGGTACCCATCTTTCATCCAATCCCATTCTGGGTATCCTCACTATTCTGGAAAGCTGCAGGAATATTTTTAACAGTGACACAGAAGGGGACGGTGGCATGGAAGCTCCCGGGAGGAGGAATGACTTTGATTATATTTCAAACAGTATCCTCAGTGCAGACAAGCATCTGGAACAATATCAGCAGCTGATCGATACGCAGCAGAAAATCCTTCAGGCACGTTTTCTGGAAAAAGCAATTAATGGTCAGTTGACGGATCCTAAGGATGTCATGCAGTTCCATTGCTATTTTCCAGATTTTCCATCTGACGGATATTATCTGCTGCTCATGAGACTGCAGAGCAATACAGACAAGGCGGAAGTCTCTTACAATGATCCCATGCTGCTTCTTCAGACATTCCTGCAGAGCGAATTGCCCAATGCTTATCAGCAGCAGTTCAGTGACTATGAACTAATATTGCTGATCACCAGAAAAGACATGCAGGACTATGTTAAACTACTGGATTTTCTGGTTGATAATATTAACCGCGAGGAACCTTTCTATACCATTTACTGCATTTCCAGTAAATGCTGTCAAACACTGGAAAATCTGCCTGCAGCATACCGTCAGCTCCAAAGCATAGGCGACCTTCCCTGCTCTGACATCATGAAAAGAGTATGCACTGTGGATGACTGTGTGGAAATTCCGGCAAGCTCGTTCCCTATGACGGAGTTGATGACACTGTACACTGCCATCTCTTATGGCAATGTGGAAGTAGCACTGGGATGTTTGACCACATTTTCAGAAATATTGAAGCAAAACCAGAATAACGCCTTAAAAAGAAATGTGTATGAGATGATCCGCACCACTTTGACCTGCATAAAAACGGAACATCCTCTGCAATTTATGGATGATTATATTCCTGCCTATAACGAGAGATACACTTCACACGAAGAAGATACTTTATATCATCAACTGGCAGATCTGATACAAAAGTTCGCGGAACAGATCAGGCAGGAGACTCATACCAATATCGACCCTTTCGTGCAGGAAATCATTGAATACATCGATGAACGTTATACAGACTGTGATCTTTGTGTTACGACACTGGCATCACACTTTGACTGCTCCTCCTCCACCATATATAAGGCATTTAAAAATGCAATGAATATGACGCCGGTGGAATATATTGAACAAAAGCGCATGGGCCGTGCCAATGAGCTGCTTGCCCAAAAACAGAAAATGGTCGTTGAAATCGCCGCAGAATGTGGCTATGCAAGCCTCAACTCCTTTTATAAAGCATATAAACGAATTTATGGGCATGCTCCCACCAGGCAAGGGGCAGACGCAGAGTGATTCAAACAATAGAAAGACGCTCCGCGAACTTCCTATTGTCATAAATTTTAAAGGGTCCGGCCGGACTGTCCTCAGTCCCAGCCGGACCCTCAAACAAGACCGACACTATTACTGTTTTTCTACACGCCTTTGCTCCAGCATCCACTTCCACAATTCATCGTCGCCATAGGCTGCTTCCCATGAATTATGCTTTACACCGTAACAAATTTTTATTTTGGCATTTCCACCGTTTGCATTCACCCTGGAAATCATATTTATGCTCTCACTGATCGGCACTGTAGCATCACAGTCCCCGTGATAAACATATATCGGTATATCTTTTAATTTTCCCGCATACCAGCAGATTCCCGTTCCGCAGACAGGAGCCAGGGCCGCAAATTTCTCAGGGCAGGCCATTGCAAGCATCCATGCACCGGTTCCGCCCATACTCAGTCCTGTAA
>JAFTVH010000200.1 GCA_017465845.1 Lachnospiraceae bacterium
CTGCAATATCAGATAGAGTATCTCATAGCCGGAAAGGACAATGATACGGAAAATCTGAAAAGTGTGGCTTACCGAATCTGCGCGGTCAGATGGGCAGCAGCCGTTATGTATCTTTTTGCGGATCAGGAAAAATGTGGAACAGCTGAGACGGTGGCTGTTGCGGCCACCACGCTTTTAGCCATACCTGAAGCAGCCACTCTCGTAAAGTTTGCCATTTTGCTTGGGTGGGCTTATGCGGAAGGTGTGTATGACGTCAGATGCCTGTTTGCGGGGCAGAGAGTACCGCTTTTGAAGACGGATGAGACCTGGCACTATGATATAGGTGGTCTCCTGGACAACATTCTGGAGGGTATCTTTGATGAGGATACAGGAAAACAGGATATGGAAGAACAAGAGAAAGGCCTTTCTTACCAGGATTATTTGCGTATCCTGCTTGCCCTCTCCTCGCTGGAAGGGCAGACTTTCCGGATGATGGATATTGTGGAAATGGATATCCGTCAGACTTCCGGAAATGAGAATTTCCGCATAGACGGCTGCATAGACCGCCTGGAGGCGGAAGTAACCATAGAGAGCGCTTATGGTTACACTGTGACGGTACATAAGAAGAAAAAATATTGATCTGTAAGGCGAAAGGAGGTGGGCAGCGGTGTCCCCTTTGTGCAAAAGTAAATTTGTTACTGTTGTGTTGCATCATAAATTAATTAAGAAACCTTCTCTGACACTGCATGTATTCACCAGGGAACCGGACATAACCCGAAGCCGGAAAAATGGACTATGCATGAAGGGGATACCGCTGGCCATGTCCCGTAGTACCGGCAGCATGACTGTGGAAGCGGCGGTGATCATCCCACTGTTCCTGTTTTTTTTCATGAATCTCATGTCAGTCATGGAAATGATGAGACTACACTGTAACCTGGAACTGGCCCTTTGGAAGAATGGCAAGATAATGACGGTTGTAGGGCATGCTTTTGAAAGTGCGGAAGATGAAAACGAATGGCTTCAGGTGGGAGGGACGCTGCTTACAGATTACGCTCTTTATTTGGGAATTGTTCATGAATTGGGGGAGGATTATCTGGATCAGTCTCCACTCACTTATGGTAAAAAAGGGTTGAATTTCCTGGAATCTGCCTATATGGAGAACGATTGTATCGATATCAAGCTGACTTATCAGGTATCTCCAGATTTTAGTGTCCCGGGATTTCCCTCAGTCCGCTTAGCCAATCGGTATTATGCCAGGGCATGGACTGGGTACTGTGTGTCGGAGGAAGAGGAGGAACAAGCTAAAGAGTATGTCTATGTGACAATATACGGTCAAGTCTTTCATGTAAAGCTGGACTGCAGTTACCTGAAACGGACGATTGAAGCAGTACAGGTGAGAAGTCTGGGAAATATGCGAAATAATGCGGGGGAACAATATACTATCTGTGAATACTGCGGTAAGTTCAGCAGTCAGGATACTGTATATATCACACCAACCGGAAATAAATATCATTTCACCGTTGCCTGCCCTTCTCTAAAACGGACGATTACTATATTGGAGAGCACAGAAGCTGAAGAAAATTACAGGCCATGCAGTCGTTGTGTAGTACAGAGTGGAGGATAATGTGAAAATAACGATCATTGTGTTATACCTGATAATATTAAGTATCTATGATATTCGGACGCAGAAAGTACCCGTGATGTGGCTGGCTGCCGGTTCGGTGGCAGCTTTTGGCACAATTGTCTGGGAAATTTCAGACGTTTTAGAAATATTGGGCAATTGGCAGGAATTGTGGCCCACATTATGGAAGGAATTGGGACAGGAGCTTTTAATAGGCTGGCTGCCGGGCCTGGTACTGCTCGGGGCATGCATAGTCACCGGCAGAGTGGGGAGTGCAGATGGATGGGTATTGTTGATTGTAGGAAGTATGATAGGCAGCGGGCAGATGATGGCTGCCTTTGGCTGCAGCATGATATTGATTGCAGTTATGGCGGGAGTTTTGCTCTTGTTGAAGAAAGCAGGGAAGAATGACAGGTTGCCGTATCTGCCGTTTTTGACAGCGGCGGTAGTGTTGGTACGGTTGTAGCAGGAGGTGTACAGTGAAAGCATATTTTACAGTGGAAGCCGCATGTGTATTACCTATGATATTGGGTGTATATGTGTTCCTGATTTACGGCATGTTCTATCGATATGACAGATGCCTGTTGGAACAGGACACTGCATTGATGGTCATGGAAGAAAGCGAAAATTTGTCCGGAAGAAGCGCGGACAGGTATCTGGCATTTCAGTGGAAGGAAAGAGATGTCAGTCTGCAAATGGGAACTTTGACGGCTGCTGCTGCCGGTACAGTGGTGGTGCCTTTTGGTAACATAAAAAAATGGGCAGATGAACTGGGTTGGCAGCTGGAAGTGACTTTTAAGAAATGGGACATAGAACCCACTTCGTGGATTCGACTATACCAAAAAGTGAAGAAAGGAATACAGGATGCTTCAGAGTGAATACATTAGGAATTTGAATTGTAATTATGAACGAGTACTTCTGGACAAGAAGCCGGAAGAAAACCGATATCAGTATTGCATTGTGACAAGAGGAGGAATCAGGGGACTATTGCCTTGCAGCCTCCGGTACATTAATGGGCAGGCATACCTATACTACGATATTTCGTCTACTCAGAGCGTGGCGCAGCTTTATGCCCGTAAGGCCATCGGACGGCAGTGGATGAAAGATTTTCTTTGGGGAATGCGCAGAATCAAACAAGAATTGGGGCGGTTTTTACTGGACGATGCCAATCTTTTGTGGTATCCGGAGCAGATTTTTCAAGATTTAGAGAAAAATGATTTTTATTTTCTGTATGTGCCATATTATGAGGAAGAAAATGGGTTTGGGAAATTGCTTGATTATCTGGTAGAGCATATTGACTACGAAGATGAGGGACTGGTGGAGTGTATCTACAAAATGCATGAGCAGTTCGGGCTTCTGGGAAATATTTACCTGGAAGAGAGAATTTTTGAAGATGGAAAACTACTGGAACATTCAACGGAGCCCAATGAGGAATGCAGTGCCGAAAGAAACGCAGCAGACAAACTTGAACCGGAACCGATACCGGCAGATGACCTGCCCATTAAGATGACCGATAGCGAGAGGTATGCAGAAAGGGAGCAGGATGTATCCAGAGAAAACAAAAAAGGCATCCGATATTTTCTGGATGGCAAGAGAAAAAAGCAAAAGGAAGAAAGAGAACAGATACGCAGCCAGACGGGCAGGATGATGCAGGGATATGCTGTTTGTGAAGAAACCAATTACAGAGAAGCGCCCCGCGGAAAGGAACAAATCAATGAACAGATGGAAGAGTTGGGAAGAACCATGTATATGGAAGAATGCAGAGAAGAACCGGAAGAATTTAACGGGCTTTTCAATGAAAACGGGAAAGAAGTATTACGGTTGGACAGACGATCGGTTATTCTCGGTAAGAAAAAAGAGGAAGCAGACTGCGTCTTGGAGGATTCGTCGGTGAGCAGAATGCATGCCCGAATTACGAAAGAAAAAGACAGCTTTTATCTGGAAGATTTGAATTCCACAAATGGGACCTGGAAAAACGGGCTCAGACTTCAACCTTATGAAAAGCGAAAATTGGAGAAAGAAGATGAAATAAAATTGGGTAAGGTGGTTCTGTTTTACAGATAAATATTGACGAGAGGGGGCTGATAGTGGTACAGTTTTCTAAACGGGGTTTATACCATGCGATAAAATGGTTTGTTTAAGAGCTTGAAGGTGAGAAGGTATGAGAAAAGCAATGAAAAAGTACCGAGAGCTTCCTTTCGTAAGCGCAGGTCTGGTTCTGATTAATGTAGTTATCTTTCTGATTTGTTCTGTTACAGGCAGCCGATTGTACGCGGCTGGTGGTTTGAGTGTGTTGGAAGTTGTTAGGAAGGGCGACTTCGGAAGAATTTTATGGGCAATGTTCCTGCACAGTGGTATTGAACATATTTTCAACAACATGGTGATATTGTTTTTTATGGGAGCCATGATTGAGAAAGAAATCGGACATATTTCATTTGCTATTCTGTATTTCCTGTCAGGAATCGGAGGAAATCTGGTATCTCTTCTGAATAAAATCATGTCTAATGACTGGTCCATGTCCATAGGAGCAAGTGGGGCTGTGTTCGGTCTGGATGGAGTATTGCTTGCAATGGTGCTTTTTTCCGGGAGAAAGATGTCTACTGTTACGCCCACGAGGGTGGTGTTGATGATTATTTTATCGCTGTATAACGGCTTTACGGGGGCGTATATTGATAATGCCGCTCATATCGGAGGACTTATTACAGGATTTTTGGGAGGGACTATCGTTTGCGTACTGCAGCGCAGAAGAATAGAATCCACATACAATCATTGCAATAATGATTTGTAATAAATATGATTTGAGATAAAAAGTAATTTGAGATAAAATAAGAAGAAATGTAAAATAAGGAGAGATGTGAAATGATGAAGGATAATTGTATTTTCTGTAAGATAGCCAATGGGGAAATCCCTTCAAAAGCGCTGTACGAGGATGAAGCATTTAAAGTGATTCTGGACCTTGGACCGGCTACGAAAGGCCACGCATTGATACTGCCTAAAGACCATGCTGATAATCTCTATGAACTGCCTGATGAGATTGCTTCTAAAGTGCTGGTACTGGCAAAGAAGATGGCAACTTTGATGACTGAGAAGCTTCAGTGCGACGGATTCAACCTGGTGCAGAACAACGGCGAGGCAGCAGGACAGACGGTTAATCACTTCCACATGCATTTGATTCCCAGATATGTAAATGATGGTCAGAACATTAACTGGGTTCCGGGAAGTCTGTCACAGGAAGAATTGGAAGAGATCAAGAACCAAATTACAGAATAGAGGAAGAAAATGAGAACGATAAATGTGCAGAAAATTACTGATAATATAAAGGAAATGTGCATTGAGGCCAATCATTTTCTGTCAGAGGACATGAGGTGTGCCATGGATCGTGCCGTGGAGACAGAAAAGGCTCCTTTGGGGAAACAGATTCTGGAACAGCTACAGGAGAACTTGCGGATTGCAGGAGATGATATGATTCCAATCTGCCAGGATACAGGAATGGCTGTCATTTTCCTGGAGATAGGGCAGGAAGTTCATTTTGAAGGAGGTTCTCTCGAGGAGGCTGTCAACGAGGGCGTCAGACTAGGCTACGTGCAGG
>JAFTVH010000201.1 GCA_017465845.1 Lachnospiraceae bacterium
GAGGTTGCATAAACCTCCACCGCATCCCCGGCTTTTAACAGAAATGCTTTCGCACAGGAGGCATCCATTTTACCATCCTTAACGTCGCTTCTCTTTGCCAGGATCAACACCAGATCTGTCACCGCAACATTGATCTCACTGCCGGTATGCCATTCGAAAGCA
The DNA here is from genome assembly GCA_017465845.1 of Lachnospiraceae bacterium. Taxonomy (GTDB): domain Bacteria; phylum Bacillota; class Clostridia; order Lachnospirales; family Lachnospiraceae; genus Acetatifactor. Next base: position 163 of record JAFTVH010000201.1, read on the forward strand.
TTCAGAAAATTACTATGACCATAGCAGTAGCCCACCTGACAAGGCAGCTCGCCAAAGCATTTTTTGCGGATTTCCTCCGCCACCGGCAATACTTCAAAAGCAGGAGTAGAAGGTTCGTAAGCAGAACCCTGCTTCGGAAATGCAATTTCCTTACCGGCAGCCACCAGCCCGGTCACGTCCATATTGTTTATCCGGCAGCCATATTCTGCAAACGCTTCATCATCGATTCCGTAAACGGGAATCTGCGGATTTTTATTTTTTAACTCCTGTAGTGTCATATGATTCTCCATCCTTTCCACCCGGTTTACTGATTGCCCTTAGCACCTGCACGGTCCGCAAAATCAGCGTATCCCCGGCTCGTAAGAAATCTGTAGACTTCATCCTCCTCAGGCACGCTTTCCCTTGCGCCGACACCGGTACACTTGATGGCTGAAACCGCGCTGGCGAAAATGCAGCAGTCCTCATAAGAAAAGCCTTTTACCATCGCCGCAGCAAACGCTCCGTGGAATACATCACCCGAACCGTTGCTGTCCACTGCCTCCACCAGAAACGCAGGATATTTCAAGATATCCCCACCTGCATACAAAATTCCGCCCTCTTTTCCACAGGTAATTACTACAACCTGGGGATGATAGGTCTCATAAAGCTTTTTCGCTGCTTCGTCTACCGTGATGCAGCCTGTGTGTCCCAGGGAAAACTCTTCCGAAGGAATCATGACATCAGTATGCTTTAACAGCCTCTCCACGCCTTCATACAGGCCGCCGCAGTCATACAGGACTTTCGTGTCACTGTTATTTGCCACAAGACAGGCTTCCTCCGCCGCATCCATTTCGTTACCGTCTATCATCAGAATCTGCGCATCTGCTATGGCTGCCCGCTTTTCCTCATCCAGCGTAAGAGGCGGCAGATTTCCTTTATCAAATACACAAGTCCTGCTGGCTTTATCCTGTGCAAGCCAAATAGTGGAGGTAAAACTTCGATAACCGCCTTTCAACTCCACCAAATCTACATTTACACCATATTTTTCAAAATCATCCCGAAGAAAATGACCGCCGTTATCCTCTGCCAGCACGCCGACAAAGCCGGTCTTCGCTCCCAGTTTGGAAGCCGCCACGATACCGGTGGCGGTAGGGCCGCCGCCTGCAGTTTTGCAGGACAGCGCCCTCAGCTTGGTATCTTCCTTGGGATAAGAAGGAACGGTGATCAATGTGTCCATGACACAGGCACCGATTCCTACGATCTGCATTTTTGCATTCTTCATATCCTCATGCATCCTTTTCCCACCGTTGACGTTCACACCCACGCCATCCGCAAAGCCGCATGCAAGCGTGCGCTTTACCTGTCGCAGCTGACGCGTGAACGGTTGCCTTATTTCGCTTTTCCTTCTGCACCAAGCAGCCTAATCTTAGTTAAGCAGAAATTCTTCACAGATTCAACCGGTTTTTTCATAAAAATATCGATTGCCACGCTTCTGTTCGGGTCATTCAGTTCAGCCTGCACACCGTCCAGGAAAGAATAGCATACATCCGTTCCGAAATTCATCTTACGGATACCATTCTTTACAGCCAGCTGAATCTGGTCATCAGGAATTCCGGAACCGCCGTGAAGTACCAGAGGAGTGTGACCTGTTGCTTCGTAAATAGCGCCTACTCTGTCGATATCCAGCTTGGGCGGCTTCTTATAACGACCGTGAGCATTTCCTACAAGGACTGCCAGACAGGCAACGCCTGTATCCTTTACAAAACGGCCTGCTTCTTCCGGATCAGTGAATTCTTCCATGCTATCGTCATTAACACTGCCAATATGTCCCAGCTCACCTTCTACATAAAGGCCGATGTGACCACATGTCTCTACAGCATGCTTAGTCAGAGCCACATTTTCCTCATAAGGATGTACGGAGCCATCGAACATGATTCCGGTAGCACCCCAGTACAGCGCTTTGGTCATCTCCAGTTCGGAAGGACCATGATCTAAGTGGAAGCAGATAGGCACGCTTGCCTTCTTGGCAGCTGCGATAATGGAGGGAGCAAGGTAATAAGCGCCGCCCTCTTTGAACAATCTTGCATAGACCTGCATGATAATGGGTGCCTTGGCTTCTTCCGCTGCAGCTACGGCTCCCATAACGGTCTCCATATTATAAACATTGAATGCAGGAACGGCAAATCCACCTTCGTTGGCCAGATCCAGCACTTCTTTTAAAGTTACCAGCATGATAATTCTTCCTTTCCTTCACTATTCTCCCAGAATCAGTTCTTCCAAAGATACGATCTTCACATCGCTCTGCTCTACTGCTTTCAAAGAAGCATACTCAGATACGCTTGCTGTTACGATAGTATCTGCGCCCACACCTTTGGCATTGGTGATACGGTCTGAAGCTACACGCAGCATTACATCAGGCATCCATTCTTTCATCAACAGGTTGCCGGCCCACATGGTATCTTTACCGTGGCACAGCATTTCATTGCATACTGCATAAGCATTGATGATCTCTCTTGCTTCCTCTGTCTCAGCCAGATCTCTGGACAGCTGGAAAGGATCCTGGTAAACGACTGCTTTGCCGCAGTTTTGGGCTTTCAGGACTCCGCTCTTTACAAGACCTGCCACATACGCAGTAAAGGTCTCCACATCAGCGGTCAGTTCTACGCCCCATTCTTTGTATTCTCTCTTGAATACTTTCGCATCCTGAGGATCGAATACTACTACTTTGTCAAAAGCATTCAGTGCTTTTGCACAGGCTTCCATCTGTTCCTTTGTCTCATTGGCTGCGCTGATCAGGTACTCCAGCTGCTGGCCGGAAGCAGGCTCTGCATCAAGAACGGTAAAGGATACACCGGCTTTCTCCAGTACTTTGATGGCATTTACGGCTGCCTCGGGTACTTTATAGAGGGCATCCACGCCCAGGAATAACAGGGTATCAGCCTTTGCTGCGTGAGCTGATGCAGCTTCTTTCAAGGAAGCATCTACTTCCTTCGCACCGTAAGCGTTTCCAATCTCCAGGCAGTTATCTACCAGCTTGTCAATGTAGGAAGGCAGCACACCTTCCATAGCAGCATCCAGTCTTGCTTCTTTGGTAAACATTACAGGATCCCAGCCGGTTACACATTCTTTGGTACATGCACCGCAGCATGCACATTCATATACATTATCAATGACTTCACTCAAAGTGAATACGTCTCTGTTTACTAAGGACAGTCCCAGTGCTCTTGCACGGGAAGTGTTTCTCTCCAGTCCGGTCGCATTGCCGATGGGGCAGATATGGCGGCACATCCAGCAAAAACGGCAGGAATCTACATGTTTCTTACTATTTTCAGTCATACTCTCACCATACCTTTCTTATAATCCCAGCTTGAACGGATTCATAATGCCGTTGGGATCCAGTTCTTTCTTCAGTCCTTCAAATACCTGCATAGCGGGACCGTACTGTTCCTTCATCAGACGTCCCAGCTTGATGCCTACGCCGTGGTGATCGTTTACCACACCGCCGTGAGCGATTGCTGCTCTGACACCGGTGGTCCAGATCTGCTGATGGAGACGCAGTGCCTCTACGGGATCTTCCGGTACATCTTTTCCGTCTACGATGAAACGGTCGTAAACCATAGCACCCCACTCATACCAGTGTGAGAAGTGTGCGATGAACTTAGCCTGAGGGAAATTGGTCTCGATGGCTTCCTTCATTGCCCAGTAAATTTCCTCGATCTTACCATAAGGCGCAATGGTGTCCATGGTACCGAACATCTGAGGGATATCCATCATGTGGCCGGGATAGAAGAAAGTAATCTTTTCATCCCACCACTTTTCACCATACTCGCTGCCCAGGTCTTCTGCACCGTATTTTTTAAAGGTATCCAGGAGAATCTTTTCTTCTACGTCTACCATCTCTTTTACGCCTTCATAAGCTACGTTCATGAACGCACCGGGTTTTTCCACGCCGACGATCTTCTTAATTAAAGAAGCAGTCTCTGCCGGGTCATACAGACGCATAACAGAGGGTTTGAACTTCTGCAACAGCTCTCTGGAAGCCTTGAACGCACCGTTCATGTCCTGGAACAGGAAGCCGCGGAAACGTCTTTCTTCAGGCTGGTCGTAAATACGGATCTGTGCCTTGGTGATGACACCCAGTGTTCCCTCGGAACCGATGAAGATCTGGTTCAGGTCAGGACCTGCTGCGTGCTTGGGCGCAGGAGAAGTATAAATGATATCACCGTTAGGAAGTACTACTTCCATCTGCAGTACCATGTCATCGATCTTACCGTATTTGGTAGAAACGACGCCGATACCTCTGTGTGCCAGGAAACCGCCTACGGTGGAGCAGGTCAGGGAAGAAGGATAATGCATGGTAGCCTTACCTACTTCGTTGGCAGCCCACTCGATGTGCTTGTAAATAGCACCGGTGCCGCACTCTATGTACATACCTTCTGTATTTACTTCATAAATCCGGTTCATTCTCTTGGTGTCCAGAATGATACCGCCACATACAGGGATAGCACCACCCTGGGTACCGCCGCCACCGCCCCAGGTGGTAACGGGAATCTTGTAATAGTTAGCTATCTTTAAGACTTTGGAAGTCTCCTGTGCGTCTTTGGGCGCTACGACAAAGTCTGCCTCGGGCATTCTGCGTCCTCTGTCAGCCCACATACGGGACAGCCAGTAGTAATCTACGCTGTGAGTTACTTTATCAATCTGCTTAATGGAACAATTTTCCACACCTACTGCATCTTCCAGCTCGGTAAGGATCATTGCATTTAAAAATTCATTCGTCTGCATTTTTTAATTCCTTTCTTTACTATTTACCTTTGATTGTGTCATCCATCTTTAAATTCGGGAAATACTTGCAGAACTCTCTCAGTTCCTTGGTATAATCACCGGCCATTTCCACAAAGTGGTGAATGTAAGGACCATCCAACAGTCTGTCTTCCCATGCCTGCAGGTCGTTAAATTCGCCCCACAGATAGGTACCGTG
>JAFTVH010000029.1 GCA_017465845.1 Lachnospiraceae bacterium
AGATTAAAGATCCTGCATCTCAAGCTCTTTTGGTGGAAATGCTTTTAGGTGCAATCTGTGGTAAACGTATGGGTGGTATTCCGGAAGCCTGTCCTCCTGTTGTTCTGGTTTTTGACGAGTGCCAGCGTTTGCGTCTTACTGAGGGTTCCTTTGCGCACCGTATTTTACGAGAAGGACGTAAGTATAATCTCTCTGGATGGTTTAGCACTCAGTGGATTCGCAATGAGCAGGAAGAAGATGCATTATCGCAGGCGGGACTTAAAATCTATTTTCGGCTGGAGGGAAATGTGCTCCGTCGTACAGTGAAATCTTTGGGAATATCCGACTTAGAAACACGTAAGCGGTATGAACACCTTTTATCTACATTGCCTCGTGGACAGTTCTTGTACCGGAGAGGTAAGCAGATGTATCTATCCAAAGCACCAAAGTTACATACATAATGGCTCCCCAGTCTGTATATCTACAGACTGGGGTAATCTTTTATAGAGTGTCTATTGATAACTGCAGAACAAACTGTCCCGGTTCACAGGGAATATTCATAACTGGAGTCGGCTGTGGCGGATAGAAGCATATGCCCAGTTCCTCCCGTAAGCTCTCACGCAGTTCTGAGAGGCCCTGAGGAAGATTCACGGTATTGCAATTGATCTCCGGAAAATCAGGTAATGTCAGCTCCACAGTGCCGTCAGGGAAGGGACTGACCAGCACCGGATAAGTAACATCTGTACTCACAGGTTCCGGAATATTGAACAGATCTTCCATCAGCGCCATGCCAGCCTGCTTGTGATCATCCAGCACATGGGCATAGGTGTCTAGAGTAAACGCTACGGAAGCGTGCCCCAGAATGACGCTCAGTGTTTTCACATCCATGCCCTGTTCCATAGCTCGGCTCGCAAATGTATGACGAAGGGCATGGAAAGTAAAGTGACGGAGTCCACTCAGCTGAAGAATCTGATTATACTGGTCCTTAAAAGTCCGCGGCTCAACGTAGCCACCCATAGGATTGGTCACGATAAAACCACTTTCGCAGTAAGCATCGCCAGCTACAAGTTTATCCTGCTGCTGAACGCGCTGCCATCCCTGCAAATCTTGCAACACCTGGGGCAGCAGCGGAATAGAGCGAACAGAGTTCTGGGACTTGGGAGTCTGGATCACGATCTCCGTGGTCGGCTCATTGGTATTCGCAGGCTTCTTTGCTTTGTTCAGTCGGTTCAACGTCCTCCGAATACAGTGTCTTTAGCGTTTCACACAATCTGTTAAACATAGTAATTCCATCGCTGTACTGATGTCCATCCAAAAAGCTTGTAGTGTTCATCACAAGATGCAGATGTATATGACTTCCGTCATAATGAATTCCATATACCATCTGATATTCCTGAAATACCTGGCCTGCCACGAAACCCAACTGTAACAGCTCTGCATCATCAATGTACGTTGTTTCCGAATGGTCAAGCGTAATAAAGAAATGCTTCAGCTGAAGAGCATCCGTCTGATAGAAGGCTTCCTTCACAAATTTCATCTGCAGATATGCGGCGTCCATATTGGGGTATACTCCATACCCTCCTACTGCTACAGCCTTATCCAATACATACTTAAGAACATTTTTCAACGCTTTTTCATCGGGATATGTATTTCTTACAATTACAACATTCGGCATAAGTTGTTCAACTCCTTAGAAATCTCTTCATCCTCCAGCCCCAGCTCAGCGAGACGGATTTGGATTTTACACATAATAGGGGCAATGCTCTGTCTGTAATTAACTTCTGTAGGTAATGCGTTATTAATCATGGATCTTAGATAATTACTCATAGTCATATTTAGATTACTACTATTAGATTCTAATATACTATATTCTTTATTGCTTATTCTTAAAGATATAGTTTTATCTTTGTTTTTCATATAACTTACCTCCTGATAAATGAATGACGGGAACCGCTGGTGTAATACATGGATTGCGATTCCTTATTTGAGTGTTCCTTAATTTATTTCAAATTATTAATTTATAGGGGCAGAACGGACTATAGCATTGGCACTAAGCGATAAAGTTCATCGTGGGAGCAAATAAAAAATATGCAAGGCAGAGAATGCTGTGCTAAAAATATCAATTCCATATCTCAAAAAGTAAAGAAAAAGGGCATACTTTTAATAACCGCTTTCAGATTTTTAGCAAAAAGGCTCCTTTTTCTGATGAGGGAAGATATTTCCTTTATAGCTACATAGTTCTTTTGGCATAGGGGGCGACCAGCCGGTTGCAGAGTTGTTCCAGATATTCTCCTTCCTCAACGGTATTACGTGCATAAGAATCACATAGAATGGAGAAGGAACACTTAGAAAGGCTACAGAATTGAAGCATCTGATGAAAGAAATATTCCATAAGCCAGGGAACAATCTGATACCCCTTGAGTGTTGCTGCTACAGAGTTGCTATGGGAAATGAGCTGATACTGGACTAAGGTGTTTTGCTGGTATTCATACCAGTCGGACAGTTCTTCGAAAAGATAAGATGGCAGGGGAACGAAACGGGAAGCGGATTTGTTGCGTAATTCATACCCGCCATCTCC
>JAFTVH010000030.1 GCA_017465845.1 Lachnospiraceae bacterium
ACTTTCTGCGGTTTTCCTATTAAGAGTGATACCATTTGCTATAATCGTTATCATAATGGCTGGCAAGCTTATTGTGCGGATTGTGGTGAGCTGGTGTCAGAAACTCTGTTTTATGCGAAAAGTACTACCGTCAGCGAAATTATTTCTATGTCGGCAGATGCATGGTATGTATATATTTGTCCATATTGTCAGGGACTGGAACAGGGAAGAAAATATGATCATACCTGTAAAGCAATTTCCAATAACTGTTATGACGTCTTGTATCATGCCAATGTGCCGGAGAACGGTGTAACGGTAAAGGGCGTCATGGCACCTACCGGACATATGTATAACAATGCTGTGATGTATAATGGTGTGTCAGCTTCGGAGCTGGGGTATAACGATACGCATCTTAGAGAAAACGGTTACAGCTGTGATGGGTATAAATTTACGGGCTGGAATACCAGACCGGATGGCAGTGGCTCTTTTTATGCAGATCGAGCAGAGGTATTGAATCTGACCACAGAGGACAAGGGTTCTGTGGTGCTTTATGCCCAATGGGAGAAAATAAAGATTACGCCGCCGACACTTTATACAAGGCAATTAGAACTGGAAGAAAGTGAATTCGTGTATAGGGAGTCTGAGAGGACATATTATGTGAAAGCGGACAATGTGACAGAACACAAGCTGTTGGTACGAGCTTACATGGAGGATGCATCTGCGCAAAATTTCCAGATCGACAGCATGTATATTCATATCGGGGAAAATGACAGTGCCTATTTAGAGTGGCTGCAGGTTATCATACCGCTGGCTGATGTTGGAGAGAGTAGTGTCTGTTATACGAACGAAGAACTGGGCAATCGTGTTTCAGCAAAATGTCAGGAATTTTTGAATCCGGGCAGTATATGGGCCGAGAGAAGCGGTCATGGTGTGGAGCTCGCTTTAGAGCAGAGCTTTTCAGTTGGCGGGGCCAGAGGGGTATTTGTACTGTATCCGCAAGCGGCAGCAGGATTACATGGTCAGCAATATTATTCTGAGGAGTCGAAGGATAAAGTAAATGGAATTACTATCATACCGGACGGGACGCCGCCAATCATAGAGGGATTGGACGAATTGGCGGCTTTTGATATCCTGGATATAACGGATCAGACAAAATATTTTGAGCTGAAGGCAGAGGATAACGGTAGTGGTCTTAAGGAGTTTATGATATGTGTAAGCAATAAGGATAATTTCATGGAGGAAGAATTTTTATGTGACAGTCAGGGAAGGATTCTGCTGGAAATGGATAAGGACAATACTTTGTTTATGGGTGAGATTGTCATATCGGCTGTTGCAGTGGATCGTGTGGGCAATGCAAATATAATTGGAGAGGATGGCCTGACTTTTACTCTGGAAACAGAGTTATATAAGGAAAGAAAGCCTGAGGAAACTGTTTTTAAAACCGGAGACAGTGCTGTTTTAAAGATCATGTCCATGGGATATGTAGAAAAACTGGAAGTGATCATTCCGGATGAATTGCTGCAGCTGGAACCTGAGCTGCCACTGGTATTTGAGTATGAGTCTCCATATTTACAAAGCGCGGAAACTATTCGGTTTAGGATTCCTTTGGGTATACCGGAACAGGAATATGAAATTGCGGTGAAAGCTTACAAAAACGGCGAAATGCTTGTCAGTAAGCAGACGTTGGTTGTAGTGAAGGGAAGTGTGTTGGATGAGTTACGGACAAGGATTCGCAGCAATGGCTAGCCTGATCTTTACAGGATACCTGTTATGGGTGTCCTGGCAGGATCAGAGGGAAATGTTGGTGGCACGTTATTCTCATGGACTGGGTCTTCTGGCGGTGGTTATTCTGGCTATTGGGCAAAAAGACGATATTGCTGCACGATTTTTGGAATATGGAATAGGTCTCATTGTGATTCTGACAGTGCAGATGGCAGCGTACAAAAGTAATTCTTATGGAATGGCAGATGTATTGGTGTTTCTGCTGTGTGGATTGTATTTTCTTTTTCAGAAGGGACCTCAATTATATCTGACGGCCTATGTGATGGTGTCAGCCATGTCAGGATGCCTGCTTTTCATGGTGCAGATAGTCAGGCGCAACATTCGTGGAATGTATTTACGCAGGCCAGTAGCTTATATTCCGTATATATGCATTTCTTTTATCTTGACAAATGTGGTGGTTTAGCGATAAAGTTATAATAACTATCTTTATGTACAATGTAAGGAGTCAAGAATTCATGAACAAAGAATTAGCAAAGATATATGATCCAAAAGGGATCGAGGATAAGCTCTATCAGAAATGGTTAGAGAAGAAGTACTTCCACGCAGAAGTAGACAGAAGCAAAAAACCGTTTACTATTGTAATGCCGCCGCCAAATATTACCGGTCAGTTACACATGGGACATGCATTGGACAATACCATGCAGGATATTCTGATTCGTTTTAAGAGAATGCAGGGTTATAATGCTCTCTGGCAGCCTGGTACAGACCATGCTTCCATTGCGACTGAGGTAAAGATCATTGAGGCTATGCGTAAGGAAGGTCTTTCCAAAGAGGACCTTGGCCGTGACGGTTTCTTAGTAAGAGCCTGGGATTGGAAGAAGGAATACGGCGGACGTATCATCAGCCAGTTAAAGAAGTTAGGTTCTTCCTGTGACTGGGACAGAGAGCGTTTCACTATGGACGATGGCTGTAATAAGGCTGTTACCGAAGTATTCTGCAAAATGCATGAAAAAGGCTGGATTTACAAAGGCAGCCGAATCATTAACTGGTGTCCTGTATGTAACACCTCTATTTCTGATGCAGAAGTAGAGTATCAGGAGCAGGCCGGTC
>JAFTVH010000031.1 GCA_017465845.1 Lachnospiraceae bacterium
AAAGAGAAACCTGCCAGGAGCAATGACATCCGCAGATCAAGCGGCTATAAATCATAATTGACATTTTCAATTTGTCGGACAAGCGAAACTTTCAGGCTTCTGAAGAATCTGAAAGCATCCATGAATTTGAAGTTAGCGAAGGAGTGATAACTGATGAGTAAAATTGTTGTTCTGGTCGGAAGTATGCGTAAAGGTGGAAATACAGATTTATTAGCACAAGCATTTGTAGAAGGAGCAAGTAAAAATAATGATGTTGAAATAGTGTCTGTTGCTGATTATAAAGTCAATCCTTGTATTGGTTGTAACTCGTGTTTTACAAGAAAAGAAAATAAATGTTTTCAAAATGATGATATGAATGTAATATACGAAAAATTAAGAACGGCTGACATCGCCGTTATAGCTTCTCCTGTATATTTTTATGGAATTAGTGCTGAGCTAAAAGCCATTATTGATAGGCTACATACTCCAATGAGAAATGAATTTAAAATAAAAAAACTTGCTTTATTATTAGTAGGTGCAGCATCACTGCCAAATCTATTTGACGCAATAAAGCTACAATATCAACTTGTCCTTGAGTTTTTTCATTTGGAGGATGTAGGCATGGTTCTTGTAAGGGGGGTTAAAGATAAAGGAGATATTGAGGGAAACGAGGCATTAAACGAAGCATATGAATTGGGTTTATCAATAGGATAAATTCCAATTTTGCAAATCAACAGAAAATTTCAGCTTTGCGCATAACTATGTATCTAAAATAGCCGGATCCACTCCTATGTGAATGGATGGGCTATTTTTCTTGACAAAAACTAATCAAATTAGTTACAATGTGAATTGCGTTAGCAAAGCTAATGCCAACGGAGGTAGAAAATGTCACGAAACGGGCTTGATACAAATAGAATTATCAGTAGAGCTGCACAGATGGCAAATGAGATGGGACTGGAAAATATTACATTGAAAATGCTTGCAGATGATTTGGGAGTAAAGTCACCTTCACTTTATAATCATATTGATGGACTGGATGATTTGAAAATGCAGTTGATGATTTATGGATGGAATCAGATGGAGCAAAGGATTATTCATGCTGTTATTGGTATTAGTGGTTATGATGCAATAAGAGCCGGCTGCTATGCTTTTTATGAATATGCAACAGAAAATCCGGGGCTATTTAATGCAATGCTTTGGTATAACAAATTTCAGAATGCTGAAACAATGGAAGCAACATCAGGATTATTTTCAGTTCTGTTTAAAGTAACGGCATCCTTAAATATTTCAGAAGAAAACTGCAATCATATTATCCGGACATTAAGAGGATTTTTGGAAGGTTTTTCGCTGCTTGTTAATAATGCAGCGTTTGGAAATCCTATTTCAATTGCAGAAAGTTTTGAGTTATCCGTAAATGTTTTGATTGAGGGGATAAAAACATTGGAAGAAAAATAAGGGAAGAAAGATAATGGAGATTGGTTATAGAAAAACTAATGAGGGACATATGAGAGTTGATATAAATAAATTAACACATAAATTATTTTTGGAACTATATAGTTCTGTTGGATGGGAACCACCGACAAAAGAGCAAGTAGAGAGAGCATTGAAGCATACGCTTGTAAATTTTACAGCATATGATAATGAGAAACCGGTAGGTATGGTAAGACTCATAGGAGATGGTGGAATGTCTTTTTATATAAAGGACTTTGCATTATAAAAAGAAAGGTTTTGAAGAACGCCCTTGTGAATGGGACGGACCAGGAATGTTTAAGATGATAAGATAAATTCAGAATAATGGAACTTAAAGAATAATTAAAATTTTTGAATAGGATGAGATGCTTTATGAACGAAAAAATAGAAATTAACGAGGAGCGAATTTCATCAAAAGAATATATAGAATTTCTGAAAAGAACAGATTTAGGTTCTCAGTATCCAAAGGAACGATTTGAGGAAAGAATAACAAAGCTAGTGACTACTGTGTCATTAAGCCTTGTTGCTCGAAATAGAGAGGGAATAATTGTTGCTGTTTTATTTGGATTAACGGATTATGCATATTGGCTATATGTGACGGACTTAGGGGTTGACAGAGATTATGAAGGCCAAGGAATTGGCAGGCAGCTAATGAAAATGGCGCATGAGAGAGCAGGAGGAGAGAAAGACATAGCGGTATATCTGATTGCTAACGAGAATGCTATTCCTTTTTATGAAAAATTAGGGATGAAAAAAGCCGACGATGTAATGCAGTATAACAAAATTGAGTGGACTCCTTTTGAAGTAAAATAGATATGGAGGATATTTGTGCCGCCAACTGAAAGGCGTCGGAATGGAGATTATTATGAAAAAAATAATATTAGAAACAGAAAGATTGATTTTAAGAAGATATGAAGAAGAGGATTTGGAAGATTTGTATGAATATTTATCCGATTCAAAAGTAGTAGAGTTTGAGCCGTATAAGCCCATGACGATGGATGAAGTAAGAGGCAATTTGGACTGGCGTATTTCCACGGATGAAATGATTGCAGTGGAATTAAAAGAGAGTGGAAAAATGATTGGTAATGTGTACCTTGGAAAACGTGATTTTGAGTCTTTGGAAATCGGGTATGTATTCAATGCTGATTTCTGGAAAAAAGGATATGCGAAAGAAAGCTGCGAAGCACTGATTTCCAAATCATTTTCAGAAGGAGTACACCGAATCTTTGCAGAGTGTGATCCGCAAAATCCGGGTTCATGGAAACTGTTAGAAAAGTTAGGTTTTGAACGGGAAGATCATTTAAAACAAAATGTATATTTTTGGAAGGATGAAAATGGTCTGCCTATTTGGAAGGATACTTATATTTATGGGAAGTTGAATGGGTAATGTGGTGAACAAAAATATGATGAATTAACAGAATATCTTATGAAAGCAATTTGCAATCTTGCGAACAGTGGTGCTGATTTTGCGGCATTGTCAGCAAATACACCACACATTGTATTTGATAGATTAAAAGAGCAATCACCAATTCCATTAGTAAGTATTATTGAAGCAACAAGGGATGAAGCAGTCCGCCAAAATAAGAAAAAGATTGGACTTTTGGGTACGATTTTTACCATGACAGGGGAATTTCTCAAAATTCCTTTTTACAATAGTGGTATAACGATTGTTGTTCCTACCGATGAAGTTAGTCCTGTTCCGTGTTTGGACACTATGAAGATACATATTGAGACCTTGATTGATCGAATTGTGAAGTAAAGCATATAAATTTCAGCCTTGTGGAGAGATTGAAAGGGCTTATGAACTTGAATTTGACGGAGGTATTTGCTATGGTAGGAAGAATAGTTGGACTTGTATCTTGTATTATGTGTGCTTTTCCTTTTTTTATTATTTCTATTTATAATAAAGACAGTAAAGAACCAATCAATTTTTGGAGTGGAGATACAACATTAAAAGCAAAGGTAAAAAATGTAGAAGAATATAATAAGGAAATGGCTTTATTGTACAAAAAGTGCGCTATTGCATTTTTAATTACTGGAGCAGGATTTTTTACTATGCCTATCGTTGGAGTAATTATGATATGTTTCGATTGTACAGTAGGCATTTATCTTGTGTATCGAAACTATAAAAGAATTTTATACTTATATTCAAATTCATAAGAAACAGAAACTTTCAGTTTGAGAGAGCAACAAATTCCAATTGGGTGGAGGTGTTAAAATGAACGAGCAAGTACAAATTTATATTGAAAAATATCCTGCGGAAGTTGTTGATATGTTCAAAATATTACGCCAGTTGATATATGACAGTATTTCCGTCGACTTGGTAGAAACACTATGGGCAAAATTGCCAAGTTATTATGTTGGGGAGACTTTTGTGAGATTAATACCGTTTAAAGACCACATAAATATTGAGGCACAAGCGGTAATTCAGCATAAGGAAGCATTAGCAGGTTATAAAATTACTCCTAAGGGAATGGTGCAAATCTATGTAAAACAGGATGTGCCATTTGAAGTATTGAAACAGATATTTACAGAAACTCTAATTTGACAAATTCTTTAGGTTAGAATCGATGATGGGGTAAACGAAAAAGCAGTTTTGACATTGCAGGGAACTGCCCCTTCGTTTACACCATTTTCGATTTGACCTAATTGAACAAAGTACCGCCAAGTACAATGGTATGGATGTGGGGATAATCAGTTCCCTGATCGTTGCAGAAGCAGCATGATACAGGGCATCATAGAGCAGCTCCTGGTTGCAGTAAATGACAGGGTTCAGGATATCCACAGCTTTACGGATATTTGGTATTTGTAATAGCCTTGTCCACTATGTGTATGGATAAGGCTATTTTTGTAGCAGAGGGCCGGAGATTTGTGCGAAGGGTGTAGATGGGAGTAACTGCTTCCACCATATTTTATACCGGCATGTGGGAGGAATGAGCGAAGCGATATTCTGCTTTAGTCCAGCAGGGGGAGAGACAGGGAAGGAAATTCGGACCCTTGAAAAACGTCGGCGTTTAGCGAGGTCTTTTCGAGCTTAGCGTCCGCTACGTTTTTCACGGAGCGAGAGCGCGTCCCAATTTCCTTCTCTGTCTCTCCCCCCTGCGGCCCTAGAGCAGTATACCCCCTTCGCCCATCCCTCCCACATTTTACACTTTTTTTAGAAATGTTTAGAAAGTAAATATTGTAAATATGGTAAGATGGGAGTAGGATAGTGGAAAGAGATGCAGAAGAAGCTGCAGAATGAGAGGCTAAAAGATGAGAGAGAAATTAAGTCAATTTATGCGCGGCAGATATGGAAACGACAGATTCAATCAGTTTTTGATGATCGTGGCGCTGGTGTGTCTGGTATTATCCATGTTTGGTCTGAATGTTTTTTATCTGATCGCATTGATGTTCATGATTTATGCATATTACAGGATGTTTTCCAGGAAAATATATCAGAGAGCCGGTGAGAATCAGTGGTATCTGCAGAAAGAGATGAAGGTCAAGAACTGGTTAGGCAGTAAAAAGAAGCAGCTTGCACAGAGCAAGACCCACCACATTTATAAATGTCCTAACTGTAAACAGAAGATAAGAGTGCCGAGAGGTCGGGGGAAGATTGAAATCCGTTGTCAGAAATGTGGAACGAAATTTATCAAAAAGAGCTGACGGAGGTGCTTCATGTTTGGATATATCATCGTCAATAAGGCGGAGATGAAATTTAAGGAATTTGATGTATATCACTCCTACTATTGCGGTTTGTGTCGGAAACTGAAGGAGAAATACGGTGCTGCGGGACAACTTTCCTTAAGCTATGATATGACTTTCCTGCTGATGCTTTTGTCGGGGCTTTATGAGCCGGAGACGAAGGTTTCAAGCTGTAAATGTATTGCTCATCCCTTTGAAGATCATACGACCAGAATCAATATGATTACTGATTATATGGCTGATATGAATGTGCTTTTCACCTACTATAAATGTCTGGATGACTGGGAAGATGAGAAGAAGGCTTTGAAGCTGGTATATGGCAAGATTCTGGAAGGTAAGACCAAAAAGGCACGTCAGATGTATATGGATAAATTTCGCAAGATTGATATGCTGATGCATAATATGACGGAGGTGGAGAAGTCCGGTAAAGCTGATATCGACACCATGGCCGGGCTTTTCGGACAGATCATGACGCAGATTGTGGTTTGCAGGGAAGATGAATGGACTGAGAATTTATCCAGGTTTGCTTTTTATCTTGGCAAATTTATTTATCTGATGGACGCATACGAAGACGTGGAGACAGATATTAAAAAAGGAACTTATAATCCTTTGAAAAAGAAATATGACAGTCCTGAATTTGAGGAGGAATGCAGGACAATATTGACCATGATGATGTCGGAATGCTGTAAGGAGTTTGAAAAACTTCCCATACTGGAAAATGTTGAAATTTTGCGAAATATATTGTATTCTGGTGTATGGTGCCGTTATGAGACGGTAAGAGAAAAAAGAGGTCAGTCAAAAGGAGACGTAAATGAATGATCCATATAGCGTCCTGGGTGTATCCAGGAACGCCTCGGAAGAAGAAATAAAAAAAGCATATAAAGCGTTAAGCCGTAAGTACCATCCCGATGCCAATATAAATAACCCCAATAAGGATCAGGCTGAGGAGAAGTTTAAGGAGATTCAGGCTGCTTATCAGCAGATCATGAAAGAACGGACGGAAGGCTACAGTAGTTATGGTCCGGGAAGCTCCAGAGGATACGGTGGAACAGGCTATGGCGGTTCCGGGTATGGCGGCGCAGGTTACGGAAGCGGTTATGGCAGTGGGCGCAGTGGCTACGGCGGTCAGGGCGGCTATGGCTCAGATCCTTTTGGTGGTTTTGGCGGCTTCGGCGGTTTTGGCGGAGGCTATAGCTCCGGAAACGGTACCGGATATGAAGAGGAACCCCATCTGCGTGCAGCAGGTAATTATATCCGTAACGGCTACTATAAGGAAGCACGTAATGCGCTTGACGGTATGGGACAGCAGGAGCGTAATGCCAGATGGTATTATTACAGTGCCATTGCACATTCAGGAATGGGGAACAATGTGGCGGCGTTGGAGCATGCAAGACGGGCTAGTGCACTGGAGCCCGGCAACGCAGATTATCAGAGCCTGGTACGCAGATTTGAAAGCGGCGGAACCTGGTATGAACAGAGGCAGGCTGCTTATGGCTATCCTACTTTCGGCAGCAGTGATATCTGCATGAAGCTGTGTATCGCCAATATGGTATGTAACTTCTGCTGTGGTGGCGGTATGTGCTGCGGTGGTGTTCCCTGCTGACGAGCTCGGCAAGTACAATAAAGAGTGTTGTAACTACAAATGATCAGGTTATAAATCCGTATCTTTCTATACGCATAAAAAATTTTTTGACCGGGAAAGTAAGGCGGCAAGCCGTTTTGCACCCGGTCACTTTGTGAAGAGCAAAAAAAGCTATTGCATTTTGTCCAAGCATTTACTATAATAGTTACACAAGATATTGATGCGAGACAAAAGCGAAACACTAAATGTAGTACTAAAGTACGAGCAAAGAACTATATGTATGAATTCGCGGCCGTATCTGGACCAACAGGTGCGGCCGCGAATTCTGCGGGAAAGGGAATGATTTGAAGTGATGAAGATTCAGAAGAGAGACGGACGGGTAGTGCCTTACGAGGCGGAGAAAATTGTAGCAGCCATCGGCAAGGCCAACAATGAGGTAGAAGAGAAAGAGCGCGCCAGTGAAGCAATCATTGAAGAGATTCTGGAAGACGTAGAGAAGCTTCAGAAAGATAAGCTTACAGTCGAGAGAATCCAGGATATGATCGAGGAAGATTTGGTAAAGCACAATAAGTATACTCTGGCGAAGAAGTATATTGTATACCGCTATCAGAGAAGCCTCCTTCGTAAGTCTAATACCACGGATGAATCCATTCTGAAGCTGATCAGAAATGAGAACAAGGAACTGGCAGAAGAGAACTCCAACAAGAATACGAGACTTGCTTCCACCCAGCGTGATTACATTGCAGGAGAAGTATCCAGAGATGTAACCAGGAGACTTCTGCTGCCGGAGCATATTGCTCTGGCACACGATAACGGTGTGCTTCATTTCCATGATGCAGACTATTTTATCCAGCCTATTTTCAACTGCTGTCTGATCAATATTCAGGACATGCTGGACAACGGTACCTCAATCAATGGCAAAATGATTGAGTCTCCTAAGAGCTTTCAGGTGGCATGTACTGTGACCACACAGATCATAGCGGCGGTGGCAAGTAACCAGTATGGCGGACAGTCCGTCAATATCAAGCATCTTGGCAAATATCTGAGAAAGAGCCGTGAGAAGTTCAGAGCCCAGCTGATAGAAGAATTCGGTGATGGCATGGATCAGGAGACCATGGAGAAAGTAGTGGAGCTGCGTCTTCGTGATGAACTGAAAAGCGGCGTCCAGACTATCCAGTATCAGATCAATACTCTGATGACCACCAATGGACAGTCTCCTTTCGTGACATTGTTCTTACATATTGATGATACAGATGAATATGTGGAAGAGACTGTTATGATCATCCAGGAGATACTGCGTCAGCGTATCCAGGGTACCAAGAACGAGCAGGGCGTATATGTGACACCAGCATTCCCTAAGCTGGTCTATGTACTGGATGAAAATAACTGCTTAAAGGGCGGTAAATATGATTATGTGACAAAATTGGCGGCTCAGTGTTCTGCCAAGAGGATGTATCCTGATTATATTTCTGCCAAGAAAATGAGAGAGAATTATGAGGGAGAAGTATTCTCCTGTATGGGCTGCCGTTCCTTCCTGTCCCCCTGGAAGGATGAAAACGGTAAGTATAAATGGGAAGGCCGTTTCAATCAGGGTGTCGTGAGCCTGAATCTTCCTCAGATCGGTATTCTGGCTAACGGTGATGAAGAGAAGTTCTGGAAGCTTCTTGATGAGCGCCTGGATATATGTTTTGAGGCACTGATGTGCAGACATAAATCTCTGGAAGGCATTGTGTCTGATGTAAGCCCTATCCACTGGCAGTACGGTGCTATTGCGCGTCTGGAAAAAGGCGAAAAGATTGACAAACTCCTTCATAATGGTTATTCTACGCTGTCCCTGGGCTATATCGGACTGTATGAGACCACTTATGTGATGAAAGGCTGCAGCCATACCACACCGGAAGGCAAGGAATTTGCTTTGAGAGTCATGGATAAGATGAAAGATACTGCAGCAAAATGGAAAGAAGAGACCGGACTGGGCTTCAGTCTTTACGGAACACCGGCTGAGTCGCTGTGTTATCGTTTTGCCAAAATAGACAGAGAGAAATTCGGCGATATTGAAAATGTAACCGATAAGGGCTATTATACCAACTCTTATCACATCGATGTAAGAGAGCCCATTGATGCGTTCACCAAGTTTACGTTTGAGAGCCAGTTCCAGCATAAGTCGCTGGGCGGAGCTATTTCATACGTAGAGGTGCCGAATCTCATCAATAACGTAGATGCCATTGAAGAACTGATCCGTTTTATCTATAATAATATTCAGTACGGCGAGTTCAATACCAAGTCCGATTACTGCCATGTGTGCGGTTATGACGGAGAGATCCAGATCAATGACGACAATGAGTGGGAATGCCCTCAGTGCCATAATAAGGACCACTCCAAGATGAATGTAACCAGAAGAACCTGTGGATATCTGGGAGAAAACTTCTGGAATACCGGTAAAACGAAAGAAATCAAGTCGAGGGTACTGCATCTATGAATTATGCATCGATTAAGAAAACAGATGTGGCCAACGGTCCCGGCGTCCGTGTGTCTCTGTTCGTAAGCGGCTGCACTCACCATTGTCCGGGGTGCTTCAATGCGGAAACCTGGGATTTCGGCTTTGGGCAGCCTTACACGGAAGAAACAGAGCAGGAGATTCTGGAAGCACTTGATCACGATTATATCTGGGGAATTACTTTCCTGGGCGGGGAACCTTTCGAGGATGCTAATCGCCCCACCGTGCTGGACCTTGCAATAAAGATTCGCAAGCGCTTCCCGGAGAAGACTATCTGGTGTTATACGGGTTACACTTACGAAACAGACTTATTGCGCTGGATAGAAGAAGGAAAACGCGATGTTCTGCCGCTATTGCAGCAACTGGATGTCCTGGTAGACGGTGAATTTATTGCTGCACGAAAGAATTTACGACTTGCTTTTCGCGGATCAGACAACCAGCGTATTATCAATGTACCGGAGTCACTTAAGGCAGGTAACGTAATATTAGAAATGTAACTTATTGGCTGTTCGAATCAGAGTTCAGCAATGCTTTTCTGTATGCGGAAGGTGTACAGCCGATGATTTCCTTAAATTTTTTAATAAAATAGCTCATATTCTCAAAACCGCAGTTTTTGGCAATGTTGGCAATAGAGTCATCATCCTTGGATAAAAGGGTGGTGGCTTTTTTGATTCTGATATGATTAAGCTGTGCAAAGGCTGAAATGCCGGTGTATTCCTTAAAAAAACTGCAGAAATAATTGGGAGAGGTATGTACCAGATCAGCCAGTTCAGTCAATGTGATTTTTTGGGCGTAATGCTCATACATATATTCAATGCATCGCTTAATATCTTCATGATGTCTGCGATGATGATTGTCAGGATTCGGCTCCATGATGTCTTCATCGATAAAAGTGCAGAAAAGTGTCGTTAAATTAGCAAGTATCTTTGGCTTTGAGGCGCCAAAGCTGAGAATTAAGTTTATCATGGGAAGAATTTTTTCATATAGATAATGTTCCCTTGAAATGATTCTGGGAAAACGGATATTGCAATTCGTTAAAGGAGAGATAAAATTCTCGGCGAAAAAATGCCCTGAGGGAAATCCCAGAAGGGAAGGGACAAAAACGGCTGCCTGATATTCTACAGTCTGTGAGTGAGTAGCTATGGTGTGCAGTTCTTCAGGGTTGATAAAACAGATATCCCCTTCTTTCAGTATTATTTTTTCTTCATCGACATATGTTGCGATTTCCCCTTTTTTAATAAAAAGTATTTCGATTTCAGGATGCCAATGAAGATCGACAGTTATGTATCCCGGGTATTGTACAAAATATCTGTAAGTGGCGAATGGAAAATCAGAGGTGCCTCTTACCATCTTTTCTCTTAATTGCTGCATTTTATCACCCCATCTTAAAATAGAATAAATATCCGGTAATTTAGTTGATTGAAATTAAGGTTATAACCAAATATAGTATAATTGTAAGCAATCATGACAGGATTGTCAAGGCGGGAAAACGCAGCAGGCAGAATGGCGTGAGTGGGAACAGCAACACTATATACGTGAAGGAGAAATACTAAGATGGTAAAAGCGGTAATATTTGACTTGGACGGAGTACTTGTTACTACGGATGAACTGCACTATCTTGCGTGGAAAGCCCTAGCAGACGAATTGGGCATATCACAATTTACAAGACAGGATAATGTGCGTCAAAGAGGGGTAAGCAGAATGGCATCGTTGGAGGTTGTTCTTGAGAAGGCAGATACAAAATACAGCGATGCTCAAAAAATAGAATTGGCAGACAGGAAAAACGCAATCTATGTTAAGTCCCTTGAAAGTCTTTCTCCGAATGACCTGCTTTCCGGCGTGAAAGAGTTTATTTTCTTTTTAAAAGAAAAAGGAATTAAAACGGCAGTTGGCTCTGCCAGCAAAAATACACTGATGATATTGGAGAAGACAGGCCTTGCCAATGAATTTGATGCAATAAGCTGCGGCCTTGATACAACAAAATCAAAGCCGGATCCGGAGGTATTCCTGATCGCTGCACAAAAACTGGGTCTGGATCCTTGTGAATGTGTGGTAATTGAAGATTCCGATGCCGGGATACAGGCTGCGAAAGACGGAGGAATGACGGCTGTGGCAGTAGGGGCTGCAAGGAATCATCCGTTGGCAGATTATAGAGCAGAATCCATAGAAGAATGGGATTATAGAAATAGTGATCTGTTTATGTGAGGTGCAGGATGAACGAATTGAAAGTAAGAGTAAATGAATACAGCAAGGATAAGATTCCGTTTCACGGAAATCACTTTTTGAATGGAAACGGATATTTCGGTGTGAGAGGAACACTTGAGGAATACTCAAAAGAGTATATGCCTTGTATCAATATGGCGGGAATTTACGATCAGGTGGAAGATAAATGGAGAGAGTCTGTAAACGCCCCAAATCCCCTCTATACATATGTTAGCGTCGACAACAAAAAGTACGCACTTCCTGAAGCTGAATGTGTGTCACACTCCCAGGAACTGGATATTGATTGCGGTATTCACAAAAGAGAGACTGAGTGGGATACAGTATGCGGAAGATTGAAAGTTTCGAGTAAACGTTTTGCAAGTATGGCGAATCAGCATGCGATCGGTATGGAATATCAGGTGACAACAGACTTTAACGGAGCGGTTGAAATTTCCACTGGAATCGATGGAGATGTCTGGGATATCAATGGTCCGCATTTTGTAAAGCTGGATGTGTGTGAAAGTGATCATGTCATTTCCATCACCGGCACAACAGGTGAAAAGGGAATAACAGTAACAACACAGGAAATTATACGCATTGATTTTGATGCTGATGTATCTGTGGAGAAGTCAGAAAAAAGAATCCTGCGAAAAATAAAATTCCATGCACAGAAAGGGTTTACATATACGGTGAAAAAAATCGCGCTGATTTCGTCAAGTGTAGATGATCATCCCTGCAGGGATGATATCCGAACCATTTCGTATGATGAATTAAAGAGCGAGAGCATAAAGGCCTGGGAAAAGATATGGGACATTTCGAAAGTGGAAATCGACGGAGATGACGAGGCGGAATTTGCCCTCAACTACTCTATCTATCATCTGAATTGTATTGCGCCGAGAAAACTCAAAGGAAAATCAATTCCTGCCAGAGGCCTTTCCGGACAGGTGTATAAGGGTGCCGTTTTCTGGGATACGGAAATGTTTATGATAGATTATTATATGCATACTGACCCGGCAGTTGCCAGAACACTTTTGCAGTACAGAATTGATACCATAGACGGGGCGAGAAGAAAGGCGAAAGAATATGGACTGAATGGCGCTTATTATGCATGGGAGAGTCAGGAAGGCGGCTTCGAAGGCTGTTCTGATTATAACGTGGTTGATGTATTTACCAAACGGCCTATGAGGACACATTTCAGAGATAAGCAATATCACGTCAGTGCAGCTGTTGTGTATGCCTTTATGAAGTATATTAATGCAACGGGAGACTATGGAATTCTTGCAGAGGGAGGCTTGGAAACGATCATTGAATGTGCAGGAATGTATCGAAGCCTGCTTTTGAAAAAGGCGGACAGAGACTGCTTCGAAATTCACGATGTAGTAGGCCCCGACGAATATCACGAAAGAGTAAACAATAATGTTTATACCAATCGAATGGCGAAGCATTGTTTTGAAAAGGCGGTGGAATATACCGGGTATGTGAAAGAGCATTTTGCAGAGTGTTATACAGAATTGGATAAAAAATATGATTTAGTGAAGCTTTCAAAGTTATTCCAAATCTCAGCAGAGCAAATATATGTAAAGGAACCGGATGAAAATGGTGTTATAGAGCAATTTGACGGATATTTCAAACTGGAGGATACAAGTGTGGATGCAGTGCGTTCCAGGCTGCTCGATGACAGGGAATATTGGGGCGGTGCGTATGGAGTTGCATCCCAGACACAGATTATCAAGCAGGCCGATGTTGTTGCCATGCTCAGTATGTTCAAAGAGGAGTATACAACAGATATCATGAGAAAGAACTGGTTGTATTACGAGCCGAGGACGGAGCATGGTTCCTCTCTTTCTGCATGCATGTATTCCTTGTTGTCCTGCTATACCGGTGATGCCGACACAGCATATCCGTTGTTCTTAAAATCGGCCAAAGCAGACTTGCTGCTGGGCGGAAAAGAATGGGCAGGACTTGTATACATAGGCGGGACTCATCCGGCAAGTGAGGGCGGAGCATGGATTGTAGCCGTAAAAGGATTTGCGGGTCTTGAGATTATTGATGGTAAACCAATCTGCAAGCCACAGCTTCCAAACCATTGGAAGGGGATGAAATTTAAGCTCATAGTTCATGGCAAAGTGTATTGCATTCAGATTAAGGGGAATGACGTTAAAATAGAGGAGCAGAATTAAATAGAGGACAATGATAATCGGCAGAATCCACACTTCCATGGGCGTGGGTTCTGCCGATTTTATAGGATGGATATGTTTGAGCGTGGTGGTTATTCTTCTTCATCCACCACATTACTTTGTCTTACCACGATTCCATTCACTTCTACACTGCCGTCCAGTGCGATGACAAGGCAGCGGCGTCCGTTGATAACCTGGGTCTCCACAAGATCCGTGCGTTCCGGTTTGACTTTCACCACCACATCCGGTGTCTTTACTTCAAAGGAGCGGGTATTGATGACATTATCCACCAGAAGAGTAGCCTTTTCACCGGCGGTCTCATCAAAATGCTTGTCGAATTCTTCCAGCTTTTCATTGGAGACACCGCTGTTGGCAAAGAGAGATTTTACTTCGTTCTTGGCAAGTACAAGCGGTTCCGGTTCTTCCTTATGTTCCTCAACCATCTCAGTCAGCTTCTCGTGGATATTTTTTACCATCTCCACATCACAGGTCTCCCCAAGAGTCTCCTCCACAAGAGCCTGGAAAGTCTCTTTCTGGCCGCCTGCGGAAAGAGGAAGGGGACAGCCCAGCATCTGATCTACAAAGCTTTCTTTCAGCTCTTCGGAGTCCTTGGAATAATACAGGACACTGTGGATGTCGCTGCTGCGGTCATTGAATGCCGGGAAAAGGAAGCCTGTCTCAGGCATTGCGACTACCCAGTCACGGATTCTGTTCTGGAAAGCATTTTCTTCCGCATTGTAGCTTAAGCCCGGCTTGGACAGATTCACCGGACAGATACAGGTCAGTATGTATTCATAGATTTCATCAGAAGCGTCTTCCATTTCGATGCCGTCCGTAGTTTTACCGGGAACATCGTACACATCATGGATGACCAGAATCAGATAATTTCCCACATATTCATAAGTCTCGATGATTTTGTCGTAATAAGTCTCAAGCAGCACATCGTCTTTTAACTTGCTGTCGCGAAGGCGCAGCAGCAGATCGTGGGGGCCGCCCTGTTCTTCAGCCTCCAGAGGAAACTCCAGATTCAGCATGTTCTTGCCGAGGGAACCGGAGAAACATTTGCGGAGAATCTCAAAATATTTGAACATCTCTTCCTCAGGGAGACCCAGAAATGCCTGTTTGAATTCGGTCTTTTTATTTTTCTCTCCATCCACATAGCAGCCGCATATGCGGGTAATGGAGCAATTATTCTGTGTAAATAGCTTTTTGATTTCAGAAATTTCCTGTTTAATCATTATCGATTTCATCCTTTCTGTTTAAAACCAGTATGACATCAGTATAACGTAAAACATCAAATTTCTCAATTGAAAAATTTGTAATATTTAGGCGGATATGGGACGAAAACCGGAGAAGGAAACAGAAAAAAGGCAGAATTTCTTGCTTTCTGCCAGATTCTGGGTGATGTTGCGGTGAGATGGTGTTGAAGAAAGGCACAAAACAACCGTATAATGAGAAGGAACAAAATTCTTGAAGTTTTGTCGGGAATATGGAGGAAATTATCATGGAACAGCTGAACCTTATTTCTACAAAGGATAATGATAAAGTATACAAAATATTGGGAGATCTGATGAATGCAGACAAGGAATTCCAGATTATGATCACGGTGCCCTCCACGAAGAAAAATTCTGCACAGCAGGGGATTTATGAGGAAACGAAGCAGGCAGCACCGGTGCACGACCTGGAGCAGGATGTGACAGATATGATACATGAAATCGGAGTGCCGGCACATATTAAGGGGTATCAGTACTTAAGGGAAGCAATCATTATGTCCGTGGAGGATCCCGGTATGATAAGCTCGATTACCAAGATACTGTATCCTACCATAGCGAAGAAATTCCAGACTACACCCAGCAGGGTAGAGAGGGCAATCCGCCATGCCATAGAGGTGGCCTGGAGCAGAGGCAGGATGGAAACATTGGATGCACTTTTCGGCTATACCATCAATACAGGCAAGGGAAAGCCCACCAATTCCGAATTTATCGCGTTGATTTCGGATAAGATACGCTTGAAATACAGAGAACCGTTTTAGAGGAAGCACCCCATTTTCAGAAAGCTAATAATAAAGATTTTGTGAAAACTCTTTCCTTGAATGGATTGTTGATGTATAATATAGCTTGTAGCAGCATATCAATCGTATTGGAGGATTTCAAATGAAAAAGATTCTGTTTGTAGCGTCAGAAG
Source organism: Lachnospiraceae bacterium (assembly GCA_017465845.1). Taxonomy (GTDB): domain Bacteria; phylum Bacillota; class Clostridia; order Lachnospirales; family Lachnospiraceae; genus Acetatifactor. The sequence continues at coordinate 15,779 of JAFTVH010000031.1, forward strand.
GTGTGCCTTTCATAAAAACAGGAGGATTGGCTGATGTAGTGGGTTCCTTGCCTAAGTGCATCGACAGGGAGCATTTCGATGTGAGGGTCATCCTTCCCAAGTACACCTGTATGAAGCAGGAGATGAAGGATAAACTGCAGCCTATTACTCATTTTTATATGGATTTTAACTGGAAGAGTGAATACGTTGGAATTCTGGAAGCAGAAGTAGACGGGATTAAATATTACTTTATTGACAATGAATGTTATTTCGGCGGCTTTAAGCCTTATGGCGATAATGCTTTATATGAGATCGAAAAATATGCTTATTTTTCGAAAGCATCACTGGAAATTCTGCCAATGATCGATTTCCAGCCGGATGTGATCCATTGCCATGACTGGCAGACAGGTCTGATTCCGGTATATCTGGATGCAGAGTACCGCGAGAAAGAATTTTACAGTAAAATGAAGACGGTGTTCACCATTCATAACCTGAAGTTCCAGGGCAGATGGGAGCCAAGAGCGGTGCAGAGTATTACGGGACTTCCCTGGGAGTACTTCACCTGGGAAAAGCTGGAGTCTTACAACAATGCCAATCTGTTGAAGGGCGGCGTAGTGTATGCAGATGCAGTGACTACTGTAAGTAACACTTATGCAGAAGAAATCAAGACGCCTTTTTATGGCGAGGGGCTGGATGGTCTGCTCCGTGCCAGAAGCAATGATTTAAAAGGCATCGTAAACGGTATTGATTGTGAAGATTTCAATCCGGAGACAGATAAGTACATCGTAAGTCAGTATAATGTAGAAAATTTCCGTAAGCAGAAAATTAAGAATAAGAGAGCTCTTCAGGAAGAACTGGGATTAAGGCAGGACGATAAGAAGATGATGATCGGTATCGTATCCCGTCTGACGGATCAGAAAGGTTTTGATCTGATCGCTTATGTTATGGATGAATTATGCCAGGATGATATCCAGTTAGTGGTTCTGGGAACGGGCGAAGAGAGATATGAGAATTGCTTCCGTCATTTTGAATGGAAGTATGCAGATAAGGTATCTGCTAATATTTATTATTCCGATGCTTTGTCTCATAAGATTTATGCGGCTTGTGATGCTTTCCTGATGCCGTCACTGTTCGAGCCCTGCGGTTTGAGCCAGCTGATGAGTCTGCGCTACGGTACAGTGCCTATCGTACGTGAGACCGGCGGCCTGAAAGACACGGTTGAGCCTTATAACGAGTATGAGGGCACCGGTACAGGCTTCAGTTTTACGAATTACAATGCTCACGAGATGTTAAGTATCATCCGTTATGCAGAGAATATTTATTACAATAAGAAGAGAGAATGGAATAAGATCGTAGAGAGAGCAATGTCTGCGGACTTTTCCTGGAAAGCATCCGCCGGAAAATATGAGGAGATGTATGACTGGCTGATCGATTGATGAGAGATTATGGCTAATAAAAGTAATAGTAAAGAATCATTTCTTGTTCAGGCCGGCATTCTGGCCGCAGCAGGATTAATCAGCAGAATCATAGGGCTCTTGTACAGGAGCCCTTTGGCTGCAGTCATAGGGGATCTGGGAAGCGGATATTATCAGGCAGCGTATAGCATTTATACGATTGTGTTGCTGATATCCTCTTACAGTATCCCCTCTGCAATTTCCAAAGTGATCGCACAGAAGCTGGCGGTGAGAGAATATCACAATGCACACAGGATTTTTATTTGTTCTGTTTGGTATGTGTTGGTGATAGGAGGAGCAGCCAGTCTGTTTTTGTTTTTCGGAGCAGGGCTTTTAGTGGATGGTGCTGCTATTCCGGTCTTGCGGGTATTTGCTCCTACAGTATTCCTGTATGGGCTGTTGGGTGTGCTCAGAGGTTATTTTCAGGCGCACAAGAGTATGATACAGACCTCGGTATCCCAGATTCTGGAGCAGGTTGCCAATGCAGCTATCAGTATCGGTGCTGCGGTGGCGCTTATTAAGATATTTGCAGGCGATGCAGGAACTGAGGTTATTATAGATGCACAGCTGAAGAACAGTCCGGCACAGTATGGCATGGTACTGGGAGCAGCAAGTGCGAAATATTATGCCACTTATGAGACGACCAAAGCCATGTACGGCGCTATGGGAAGTGCCATGGGTACCGGTGCGGGCGTACTTGTAGGACTTTTGTTCATGTGGGGAATCTATCAGCTGAATAAAGAACTGATCCATAAGCGGATTCACAGGGACAGAACGCGGGAAGTAGATTCTTACCGGGATATTGCAAGCACCATTACGCAGGTGGTGACACCTTTTATATTGAGCACAGCGGCATACAATCTGAGTACATCTCTGAATTCTGTGGTGTATTTAAAGCTGTACCGCTATGTGAAAGATATCGAGGAAACTACAGCCTATGCCAATTACGGAGTATTTTCATATAAAGCAGTGACTATTGCCAATATTCCCGTAGCGTTTGCCAACTCCATGGCTTCTGCTATGATTCCTTCCGTGGCGCAGCTGGTGGCGCAGAAGGATTTTGAACAGGCGCGCCGCAAGATTAATCTGGCGATTAAGAGTACCATGATGATAGCGATTCCGTCTGCGGTGGGACTGGCTGTACTGGCAAAGCCGATCACCTGGCTTTTGTTCCCACAAAAAGAGACAGTGGATCTGGCTGCGAAACTTCTGATGGCGCTGGCTGTCACGGTAGTCTTTTTCTCCCTGTCTACGCTCAGCAGTTCTATCCTGCAGGGAATCGGCAAGGTCAAGACACCGATTTATAATGCAGTCATTGCCCTGGTGGTGCAGACAGGCGTTTTGCTGGGATTGCTTTTGTTGACAGACTTAGACCTCTATGCGCTGGTGATTGCCAATATCGTATATTCCGGCCTGATGTGTGTATTGAATCAAATATCTGTTCGGAAAGCGATCGGATATCGTCAGGAATGGGTAAAGTCATTTTTGATACCGCTTCTTGCAGCAGCATTTATGGGAGTAGCAGCCTGGGTAGTTTATGATGTGATGTATCTGATTACATCCTCTACAGTTGTTTCGGTGGTTCCGGCTATTGTTGTAGCTGTTGGTGTGTATTTTGTCATGCTGATTGCATTCAGAGGCGTTGAAGAGCAGGAACTGAGAAGCATTCCGAAAGGATATCTCATTGTGAAGGTGGCAAAGAAGTGCAGGCTGATGAAATAGTGCAGGAATCCGGCATCGAGGTCATGATGCCAGGCATCTGACATAAAGAGAAATTTGGAGAACAAGATAATGAACAATTGGAAGAAAGCAGTTACATTCAGTTATGATGACGCAGTAACTCAGGATATTCGCCTGATTGAACTGTTCAACAAATATGGCGTCAAGGGAACCTTTAATCTGAATTCAGAACTTCTTGGAAAAGACGGACATCTGATCAGAGAAGGTGTGCGGGTAGACCATATCAAAGTAGCGCCTGAGAGAGTAAGAGAGATTTATGCAGGACATGAAATTGCTGTACATACCCTGACCCATCCCAATCTGGCACAGGTGACTGATGAGGAGGAAATCGTCAGACAGGTGGAACAGGACCGTGAGAACTTGAGCCGTCTGGCAGGATACGAAGTTGTAGGAATGGCTTATCCCGGCGGCGGTGTGAACTTTACGGAGCATGCCGCTAAACTGATCGAGGAGCGGACTGGTGTAAAATATGCCCGTACAACAGTATGTAATCAAGGCTTTGATGTGTAGCAGGATTTGTATCAGTTCAAGCCGTCCGTGTATCATATGAATATGGATGAAATGTTTGAAGTGGGAAAGAAGTTCTTGGAGAGTAAGTCGGGGGAACGCCAGATATTGTATGTATGGGGTCACAGCTATGAATTTGATATTCATAATACATGGGACCGGTTTGAAGAGTTTCTGAAGCTGATTTCAGGTCATGATGATATCTTTTATGGAACGAACAGAGAAGTTCTGCTGGGTGAGTAAGGTGGGACTTAGCAAGTCGAATCATTAAGAAACGCTGCAAAATGGACGAGAAATTCATTTTGCAGCGTCTTTGCGAATGGCGCGTCGGAACTGTTACTTCTGACCGAAGCAGTATCTTACGGCAGGTTCACATTTGACTACGACAGCTGCGTAATCCCGGAGATATCCGAATCAATCATTAAAGAATAATTGGTATAATATACCACAAATCCCGGCTTGGCAGCATTGGGCTTCTTAACATGCTTCTTCTGAATATAGTCGATTTCTACTTTATCCTGCCCACGTCCCTTAGAATAATAGGCAGCCAGCCGCCCGGCCTCCTCGAAGGTCCTGTCGGGCAGCTCCTCAGCCCCTTCCGTCTTCACCACAACGTGAGACCCCGGCATGCCTTTTGCATGAAACCACCAATCATTACCGGTAGCGAACTTAAAGGTCAGTTCATCATTCTGATAATTATTTTTTCCCACATAAATATGAAATCCGTCACTGCTCACATAATGGAACGGTTTGCTTGTCACTTTGGCTTTCTTCGTACCACTCTTTCGTTTGATATAACCGCTCTCAGTCAATTCCTCTTTGATTTCCACCAGATCTTCCTCAAGCAGTGCAATATCCAGCGAAGCACTGATAGATTCAAGATGATCAATCTCTTCCTTTACCTGTTCGGTCAGTTCGGTCAATGCTTCATAGGTACGCTTCATCTTACTATATTTATCGAAATACTTCTTGGCATTTTCCTGCGGAGTCATAGTAGGATCCAGCGGAATCGTGATCATCTCATTGGTATAGTAATTAAGCGCTTCCATGGATTTGCTGCCCGGCTCGATATTGTAACCGTAAGTGTTCAAAAGCTCGCCGTAAATACGATAAGTATCCCGTTTCTCCGTATCCTTCATCTGTCTGCGCTGCAGGTCATACTTTTTCACATTCCTTTCCAAAGCAGTCTGCACGATGCGCCGCAGATCGGAAGATTTCTGACGAATCCGTGTCAAAGTATTCTTCTCCGCATAATAAGCTTCCAAAAGCGCAGACATGGATTCATAAGCCACAATTCTATCATTTCCGTGCGTATACATAGTCAGCGGAAATGCCGCAAACTCCACCGGCTGAGATCCCGTATAAGCAATATTCGGCGAAAAATTCCCACTTTTAATCGCCATTACCATCCTATCAAAAGCACCATACAACGCTTGATACTGTACTTCACTCAGTGCAGCAGTAGGCAGTTCCCCATCAATCCCTGCTTCATAACACACTTCCTGTGCCAGAATAGGAGAGATACCGGTATAACCGGAATAAACTGCCTTAAAAGCCGCCATAGGCCGTGAAGCCAGCGCCTCCCGAAATTCCTCAAAGTTCGTCTCCAGCGCATTCAACTTATCCTGTGTTTGTGCCACAAAATAAGGCTTCCCCGGCAAAACCTCCCTGACACTGCTGACCAGTCCCGAAACATGCTTAATACTATCCAGAATCATCCCATCTTCATTACAAAAGATAATATTACTATGCTTTCCCATGATCTCCACAACCAGCCGCTTCCGCTTCAGATCCCCCATCTCATCCAAATGCTCCACATCAATATGAATAATCCTCTCAAGCCCCGGCTGGGAAATATCCACGATCCTCCCATTCTGCAGATGCTTCCTCAGCAACATACAAAACCCCGGCGCAGTCATAGGACTGGGCTTATTCGTATCCGTCAGATAAATCAAAGGCAGCGAAGCCCCCGCCGAAATAAACACCCTCCTCTGCCCATTCCCCGTCTTCACCGTCAAAATCAACTCATCCCCCTCCGGCTGCGCAATCTTATAAACCCTCCCCCCCAGGAGCTCCCCCTTCATCTCTTTCACCACATTCGCAATCGTAATCCCATCAAACGCCATATTTTTATTACCTCTATAATTTTTTCTGTATAATCTGATATATTGTTGTTACAAGTTATAGATTGGCAACTAACCAGCGTCCGGTCACCAGGGGGTCAAATCCAGGCCCGATAAAAACGCCGGTCCTTGGTCGCGGTTCTTTCGCGACCTAGTACCGCTGCGTTTTTAACGGAGCGAAAGCGTGTCTGGATTTGACCCCCTGGTGCCCGGACGCGGCCCTTAGTTGTCTATCCATAACCTGCAACAACAGTATACCAGATTACACAGAAAAAAGGAACCCCTCTTGACGGTGGGCAAAAGTTATCTTATAATAAGAAGAAGTGTAAACAACAGTCTGTCTTAAGATTGGAGCACATATGATAAAGAGTATGACAGGATTCGGCAGAAGCGAAGTGGCCGAGAATAACCGCAAATTTACGGTGGAGATGAAATCTGTGAACCACCGGTATCTGGACGTCAACATTAAGATGCCCAAGAAGCTTAATTTTTTTGAATCTTCTATCCGTACGGAGCTGAAGAAGTATATTTCCAGAGGAAAGGTGGATATCTTCATTACGTATGAAGATTTCAGCGAGAGCAATACCACGGTGCGTTACAACCGTGATGTGGCTGCGGAATATCTGAAATATCTGGATCAGATGGCAGAGGAGTTCCAACTGGATAATGATGTGAGAGTATCCACTTTGTCCAAATATCCGGAAGTCTTTACCATGGAAGAGCAGACCATGGATGAGGAGGAACTGTGGAAATCACTGCAGAAAGCCGTAGATGAGGCAGCAGAAGGTTTTGTTCAGACCAGAGTCGTGGAAGGTGAACACCTGAGGGATGACTTGATTGAGAAGTTGGATGGCATGCTGAAGCTGGTGGATTTCATTACAGAAAGATCACCTCAGATTCTGGAAGAGTACCATACCAGACTTGTTGAGAAAGTAAAAGATCTTTTGGGAGATACACAGATCGATGAGGGCAGACTTCTCACAGAAGTAGCCATTATGGCTGACAGAGTCTGCGTGGATGAAGAACTGGTACGCTTAAAAAGCCATATCGAGACGACGAAGAATACACTGATAGAGGGCGGAAGCATCGGAAGGAAGCTTGATTTTATTGCCCAGGAGATGAACAGGGAGGCCAATACGATCTTATCGAAAGCCAATGATCTGGCAGTATCCAATTGTGCCATTGAGCTTAAGACTGAGATTGAAAAGGTCAGAGAGCAGATCCAGAATATTGAATAGGAAGGAACCTGACATGAATAAACTGATTCATATCGGATTCGGCAATATGGTAAATACATCCAAGATCATTGCCATTGTCAGTCCTGATTCCGCGCCGGTAAAGCGTATGGTGCAGAATGCGAAAGAGAAGGGGATGGCTATTGATGCTACCCAAGGACGTAAGACCAAGGCGGTGCTGGTAATGGAGAATAGCCAGATTGTATTGTCGGCACTTTTGCCGGAGACCATAACAGGCAGAGCCATGTCTGAGCCGGAGAATGCATCGGGGAAAATCCAACCTGAACTAAGAGAGGAGAATGCAGATGAAGCATAAGGGAATTCTGATTGTTGTGTCCGGTTTTTCCGGAGCAGGAAAAGGGACGCTGATGAAGCTTTTAATGCAGACCTATGATAATTATGCCCTTTCGGTGTCCATGACCACGAGAGGTCCCAGGGAAGGAGAAGTAGACGGCGTACATTACTTTTTCTCTACAAAGGAACAGTTTGAAGACAAGATTGCGCAGGACGGCTTTATCGAATATGCACGTTACTGTGACAATTATTATGGAACACCGAGAAAATATGTGGAGGAGCAGCTGGAGGCCGGTAAGGATGTCATTTTAGAAATTGAGATTCAGGGAGCTTTGAAGGTGAAGGAGAAGTTTCCGGAGAGCCTGCTTTTGTTCGTGACACCGCCCAATGCCAAAGAGCTGGAGCGCAGACTGGTGGGCAGAGGTACAGAGAGTCAGGAAGTAATCAGTAAACGCCTGGCAAGAGCATATGAGGAATCAGAAGGCATAGAAGCCTATGATTATATAGTAGTGAATGACAACCTGGAGCGGTGCGCGGAGGAAATCAACGGTCTCGTTGAGGCAGCCCGTAAGGCACCCGTACGCAGAGAAACATTTATAAAAGAAATCAGAGAAGAACTCAAAGAGTTTTCGAAAGGAGCAGAATAATGTTACATCCATCTTATTCCGATTTAATGAAAGTAGTAAACAGTGAGGTAGAGCCCGGTGAGGCACCTGTTGTAAACAGCCGTTATTCTATCGTTATGGCAACTGCAAAGAGAGCAAGACAGCTGATTGGCGGTGAAGAGGCTTTGGTACCTGAGAGGACCAACAAGCCTCTGTCTGTAGCAGTGGAAGAGCTGAATCAGGGCAAGATCAAGATTCTTGGTGATGAGGAAGAAGCGTAAGGAGTACGTAAGGTAGTTCCAACGCAGAGGGGAGCAGAAGCCGGTCAGTCCTGTTTCTGCTTCTTGTGCGTATAACGGTTGCTGCCTGTTTTTGGAAAGGATTGTGATACATGAAGATATTGTTTATTTCCCTTGGTTGTGATAAGAACCTGGTGGATTCTGAGATGATGCTGGGCATGCTTCGGGAGAAGGGCTACAGCTTTACGGATGATGAAACGGAAGCGGATATTGTAGTGGTCAATACCTGTTGCTTTATCAATGATGCCAAGGAGGAGAGCATTAATACATTGCTGGAAATGGCCCAGCTTAAGGATGATGGACAGATTCAAGCACTGATTGCTGCGGGATGCCTGGCCCAACGCTACCGGGAGGAGATCCAGCAGGAGATTCCCCAGGTAGACGCCATTTTAGGTACTACTGCCATAGAACAGATTGTGGCGACCGTAGATGAGGTTCTGGCGGGTAAGGGACAGAACCATTATGAGGATATCAATGCGGCACCGGCCACCGGACACAAGAGAATCGTAACTACCGGCGGTCATTTTGCCTATTTGAAAATAGCGGAGGGCTGTGACAAGCATTGTACTTACTGCATTATTCCGAAAGTAAGGGGCAATTACCGCAGTGTTCCCATGGAGGAGCTTGTAAAGGAAGCCTCTGAACTGGCTGAGAATGGTGTCAGGGAGCTGATTCTGGTAGCTCAGGAGACCACTTTGTACGGTATGGACCTTTATGGACAGAAGATGCTGCCCAAACTTTTACAGGAACTGGCAAAGATCAGCGGTATTTACTGGATTCGTATTCTCTACTGTTATCCGGAGGAGATTACTGACGAACTGATAGAAGTCATTGCCACAGAACCTAAAGTATGCCACTATCTGGACATTCCCATCCAGCACGCCAGCGACAGAATCCTGAAAAGGATGGGCAGAAGAACCGACAATGGACAACTTAGAAGCATCGTGGCGAAGCTCAGAGAAGCGATTCCGGACATCTGTCTTCGTACGACTCTGATTACCGGATTCCCCGGTGAAACGGAAGAAGACCACGAAGAACTGATGGCATTCGTGGATGAGATGGAATTTGACAGACTGGGAGTCTTTACCTATTCGCAGGAGGAAGATACGCCGGCGGCCAATATGCCGGATCAGATTGAGGAAGAGGTCAAGCTGCAGCGTCAGGAAGAATTGATGGAACTTCAGCAGGAAATTGCTTTTGAAAAAGCAGAAGACATGACCGGACGTGTACTGACTGTCATGGTAGAGGGAAAGATTTCCGATGAGGACGCCTATGTGACCAGAACATATCGTGACGCGCCTAACGTAGACGGCTATCTGTTTTTAAATACTACGGCTACACTGATGACAGGTGATTTTGTAGAAGTACTGGTAACAGACTCAAATGAATATGATTTAATCGGTGAGATTTATCACGGGGAAGGAGAATGATTATGAATCTGCCTAATAAACTGACTATTTTTCGGGTAATACTGATAGTACCCTTTGTACTGCTGATGCTGGGAGGCCTTCATGAGTGGGGCTGGTTTACGGCTATCTTCGGTGGAATTATGGAATACGTGGACTATATTGCACTGGCTATCTTCATCATTGCCAGTCTGACCGACCTGATAGACGGCAAAATCGCCAGAAAATACAACCTTGTGACCAATTTTGGTAAATTCATGGATCCGCTAGCTGATAAACTGCTGGTAAGTGCAGCGATGATCTGCCTGGTAGAGATGGGAAGAATTCCTGCATGGGTAGTTATCGTGATTATCAGCCGTGAATTCATTATCAGCGGTTTCAGACTGATAGCATCTGACAACGGTGTAGTGATTGCCGCCAATTACTGGGGTAAGTTCAAGACCACTTTCCAGATGATCATGATCTGTCTTATGATTGCCAATATCCCTCAGATACAGATTCTGACCGATATTATCATGTGGGTATCATTGGCTTTGACTATTATTTCTCTGGTAGACTATATTTGGAAAAACAAAGCTGTAATGAAAGAGACAAAATAAATCAGATAATAAGTTTATGAGAGACGTGTAAAAACGGGAGGATGAAATGACTGTAGAAATTATCTGCGTTGGAACAGAATTATTGCTTGGGAATATTGTGAATACGAATGCCGCCTATCTGGCTCAAAAGTGTGCCGCAGCCGGTTTGTCATGTTACTATCAGTCTGTAGTGGGTGATAATGCCGAGCGATTAAAGGAAGCAATTCAGACTGCTGTAAAACGTTCGGATATCGTAATTCTTTCAGGAGGATTAGGGCCTACAGAAGATGATCTGACCAAAGAAACGGCAGCTGAGGTCATGGGAAAAAAGCTTATTATGGATGAAGCCAGTAAAGAGGCTATTGCCGGATATTTTAAGCAGAGAGGCATAGAAGCTACGCAAAACAACTGGAAGCAGGCCATGATACCGGAAGAGGCTATCGTGCTTGTAAACCATAATGGGACAGCTCCCGGAGTTATTATCCGGGAAGACAACACCCATGTGATCCTATTGCCCGGGCCTCCCAATGAGTTGATTCCGATGTTTGAAGAAAGCGTAATGCCTTATCTGAATAAACTGGAGCCGGGGGTAATCTACTCTCAGACGGTCAAAATCAGCGGAGTATCGGAAAGTAAAGTAGAAACCATTATAGTAGACCTTATCGATGCGCAGACCAATCCTACCATAGCTACCTATGCCAAGACAGGTGAAGTCCATATCAGGGTGACAGCTAAGGCAGATACGGAAAAAGAGGCGAAGAAGCTGATCAAACCCATGGTAAAGGAACTGAAGAAGCGGTTTGGAAATGATATTTATAGTACCGAAGAAGATATCACTCTGGAAAAAGCAGTTGTGTATATGCTTTTGGACATGTTCCTTATTTGGTAAAGAAAAATATTGATAAAATTATAAGTGAGGTTTTATCTAAATATGGATGTTCAGAATTATCTTTGCCATTGCTACAACCAGAAAATATATGGAAGGAATCTGGTAGATTAGATGCATATATTGAAGAAGATTTGATGTTTAGATGTTTAACAGATAAAGGTAATTTTTGTT
>JAFTVH010000032.1 GCA_017465845.1 Lachnospiraceae bacterium
AGGCAGATGGCAGAGGTCAGGCTGGAATATCCGGATGCACCTTTGAAAGAACTGGGTGGTTATCTGGACCCGCCGGTGGGAAAATCAGGAGTCAATCACAGACTACGAAAATTAAGTGAAATAGCAGATAGGATCAGGACGTAAAAAGAGGAGGAAATTATTATGACACAGAAAGCAATTGAAATCAAGCTTCAGAATGGTCTGGAGGCACGGCCGGTAGCAGTACTGGTACAGGTGGCCAGCAAGTATGACAGCACCATCTACATTGAGGTGGAGGGAAAGAAAATTAACGCAAAGAGCATTATGGGTATGATGAGTCTTGGGCTGAACAGCGGTGAGCAGGTTGTAGTAACAGCAGACGGTAATGATGAAACAGCAGCAGTGGAAGATATCGAGAGATTCTTAAGTGGAAATGTGGTAGCGTAGGCTGCATGATCATATAGAGGGATGATGAAAGCGGGATCGATGGGGAAGTACTTTCACTTGATTCCGCTTTTACTTTTATATGGGAAATCAGTTCCTGTAAGCTTATAAGTGGGGGACACTTTGACAAAATAAGTGGCAATAGGTTATTGTGTTGAGAGAGGAGTAAGATTATGACCGATAAGAAAATGCTATTCATATACAATCCAAAATCAGGAAAGGCACAAATTAAAAATCATCTGGCAGACATTCTGGACGTATTTGCCAGAGCTGATTATGAAGTAACGATCTGTCCTACCCGGAAACGAGGAGATGCCGTGGAACTGACAGCCCACCGCAAACCGATATATGATCTGGTGGTGTGCAGCGGAGGTGACGGAACTTTAGATGAAGTGGTTACCGGGATGATGAAAAGTTCTTTTATGACCCCGATCGGTTATATCCCGGCAGGCAGTACCAATGATTTTGGCGGCAGTCTCCATCTTCCAAAGAATATGGTACAGGCAGCACAGACCGTAGTCGATGGCAGGAATTTTCCCTGCGATGTGGGAAGTTTTAATGATGACGTCTTTGTATATATTGCTGCATTTGGCCTGTTTACAAATGTTTCCTATGAAACTGCACAGGATATGAAGAATGTGCTGGGACATATGGCATATCTTCTGGAAGGTATGAAAAGTCTTTCTGCGATTCGGTCTTATCATATGAAGGTTACTTATGATACGGGAATCATTGAGGATGAATTCATATTCGGTATGATTACCAATTCGGAGTCGGTGGGAGGATTTAAACGAATCACCGGCAGGAATGTACAGCTGGATGATGGGGTATTCGAGGTGACTTTGATTAAGAGACCGCGCAATGCCATAGAATTAAATGAGATCATGTCAGCTTTGTTAAATAAAGAAATCGATACCAAAGCAATTCATTGTTTTAAGACCTCTCATTTGATCGTGGAATCTACAGAAGAGATTGCCTGGACTCTGGATGGAGAGTTCGGAGGCACACACCAGCTTGTGGAAATAGAGAATAAATGTAAGGCGGTGGATATTCGAGTGGCGCAGTAAGTGCCGATGACGCGGTGTGGACCTCATTTAGTCCACACCATTTTTACTGCAGATATCCTGCAGACAGCATCTGTCACAATAGGGTTTTGTCCTTGCCGTACAGATTTCCCTGCCGTGGAAAACAAGGCGGTGGCAGAAGTCGCTGCCTTCCTCAGGCGGTATGATCTTCCACAGAGCCATTTCTACTTTCTTTGGTTCCTTGATATTGTCTACCAAACCCATACGGTTGACCAGGCGGATACAATGGGTATCAGTAACAATGGCCGGTTTGCCAAATACGTCCCCCATGATCAGATTAGCACTTTTCCTGCCAACACCGGGCAGCTTTAAGAGTGCATCAAAATCATCAGGCACCTTCCCGCCATATTGTTCTTTTAAGATTTTCATACATGCGCTGATATCCCGTGCCTTGCCTTTTCCCAGACCGCAGGGCCTGACAATAGCTTCAATTTCTTCCACGGGTGCACTTGCAAGGGCGTCTACATCGGGGAATTTTTCGTAAAGCTTTTCCACTACGATATTGACTCTTGCATCGGTGCACTGGGCGGCAAGACGCACACCGACGAGCAGCTTCCAGGCATCATCGTAATCCAGGGTACAGTCAGCGTCAGGATATTCTGCTTTTAATCTCTCTATGATTTCCAGGGCAAGTGTCTCTTTAGTAAACTCTTTGCTCATGTCAGGCCCTCCATTCAGCTCAATTTGACAAGTGCTTTTATTTTGGCAAATTATATCATAGAATTAAGGAGATGTCTATGTTTGTATAGATTGCGGATAGTTAGTTTGCGCGAAAGTGTTACTGCTCAGAGGACATTTTGACATATACAGATTTTTCTGCCTGAAATACCCAATCGAAACAGGAAATTACTGAAAATAGCGAATCTTATTGTTAACATAACCTAAAGTGTACCCCATGTCAAGGACATTTTTGTAATACACTTTATACCCAAAGAACTATCCGTTTATTGATAGTGGATTTTTTCCTGTTGTTATGTACGTATAGTACTCATTGGGGGACAGTTTCCCTAAGTTCCACTGCC
>JAFTVH010000007.1 GCA_017465845.1 Lachnospiraceae bacterium
GCCTAAACCTTTAGCCGTGCTAATGCTGTTCGTTATTATCTTGCTATTAAGAATTACATAAAGGAGCATGAGGCGGAATGTGCAGGAAGTGATGTTATGATTGCATTTTCAGGAGAGGTAACTCTTGAAGATTATCCGAGTGAGAAACCTTTTACAGAGGCAACAATGAATGTGGACGAAAATGGAAAGTATATCACAACGGATAAGAAGTTCCGTAAGGCATTCCATAGTAGTCAGTATAATATTCTGGTTGTGGCGAATAAGTACCAGACCGGATTTGATGAACCATTGCTTCATACGATGTATGTTGATAAAAAGCTTCATGATGTTACCGCAGTACAGACACTTTCTCGCTTGAATCGTACAACATCAGGAAAGACAAGCACGTTTGTATTAGATTTTGAAAATACAGAGGAAGATATTAAGGGAGCATTTCTTCCATACTATGAAGATACTACTATGGAAGGTGATACAGATATCAATGCGGCATACGACATCAGAAATAAGATTCATGACTATATGATTTACAACTATGATGATGTGGATGTATTTAATAAGTTTATGATTTCTAATGTGGGTAAGAATCAGGATGCGGCAGCATTGGGTAGATTGGCAGGAATGTTCCGTCCGGTAATCCAGAGATATAAGGATTTGGACGAGGATGACAGAGAAGCATCAAGGGATTATATACGCAGATTTAACCGTATCTACTCGTATGTTACACAGCTGGTGCGTTTGCATGATAAGGAGCTGTTTAATGAGTATCAATACACAACACATCTGGTAAAATTGCTTCCAAGACCTGATATAGTAGATTTTGTTGATATTGATGATAAAATTCGACTTGAATATGCTTCACTTACCGAGACTTTTGCAGGGGCAATCGTATTGGATGAAAAGCCACCTGTATTTGTGCCGGGAGGAAGTGTAGCACCTAAGAAGAATAACAAGAAGAAGGATACGTTACAGAGTATCATTGATAAGGTGAATGAACGCTTTAGCGGCAACTTTACTGATGCGGATAGAGTAATCATTGAAGGCATTTATCAGATGTTTATGAAGGATACCGAAGTGAAGAAGTTTAAGAAGTACGCTAAGGATAACAGCACGGAGATGTTTGTTAAGTCATTATTCCCGGATAAGTTCAAGGATATTGTAACCCAGTGTTTCTTGGATAATAACGAGTCTTTTGCCAAGTTGTTTAATGATCCCGATTTTTATCAGAAGGTTCAGGATGCCATGGCAGCAGAATTATATAAGGCATTGAGGAAGGATTAATATCAAATTCCCCCTCACTGTATGTGCATGGCTATAAAGCTATGAGGGTGGAAAGATGGCGTAACCTGCAACCATGCGTGGGCGATTGTAAAGTGGGGGTCATTCCCCGCCGCCATATTATATATTAGAGGAGGTATCAGCTATGTCGTTGAAATCAATATTGACAGGTTCAAGTGAAGGAGATAAAGCAATTCAGGATGTTATAAGGAGAAATCTGCCCCAAAAGGAAGATTTTTCTACAGCTTATGGTCAGGCTCCTTTTTCAAAATACGAAGTACTTGCACCATATGAATTGTCCAATCCGGCTGATGCAGGAATAGTAGGTACTGCATTTGATTATTTGGCAAGAGTGATGATTGCACAACCATTGGAGAAGAATAAAGAAGACTCGTTACTGGGATTGAAAGCTTTAATAGGAATCGAACGTATTGCGAAGAAAATAAATGAAAAAGAATTAAAAGTGCTGCGTAACAAATATATTGATGTACTTGTGGATTTTATTGATTACGTGTACAGTAACTATGCCTTGCTTCCTGATAATATAATTGAAAAATGCAGGCAAGAAGAGTTTCAGGCATGGTCTAAATATGTTCATAAGGCTTCATTTAGTTCTTATGAACCAAACACTGATATTAATAAATTGATTTCAGGAGCATACTATTTTGCAAAGTTAGAGCAAGTATATAGGACTGGTGGAATGTTGCCGGAGAATGGGATAAGCAGTCTGATTATAGAACCAAGCAAAGAACTGATTTTAGATTTAAGCAATTTGAGTAGAGTGTTTAAAGAACGATTTATAGAAGGTGGCTTAGTGCACCCTGATAGTGTAGTGATATTTAATCCGTCATTTGGCATTGCTTCATATGCTTGTGGTGGAGCGGATGCGGATGTGTATGTGGATGGAGTATTGTATGACTTTAAGACAAGTAAAAAGAATGGATATAGTTGGCAGGAAACAGCTCAGTTGGTAATGTACTACTATTTGAATGAAATTGCATCTGCAATGGAAGAACCTGATATGCCAGATGCACCAGCACAATTAGCGGAGTATAAGATATTCAAGTTGGCATTCTATAAGGCGAGGTTTGGTGAAATAGAATACTTTGATACAGAGTATTTTAATAGTAAAGACGCAGAAGAGAACTTTGATGAGATTTCCGATTTGTTACTGAATAGGTTGAAGAAAATTGAATAATTATTAGGAGACTGATTTTATGAGAATTAACATTGAGAAGCAGCCTCTTCCGGAAATATATAAACGAAATGGTAAGGAATGTTATCTTGATCCGGTTCGTCAGAAACTAATATATATCACACCTGAAGAGACTGTGCGACAAAGGATGATTTCTTATTTGATTAATGAACTTAATGTTCCGTCAGAGGCAATTTTAGTTGAGGAGCGTTTGTCTCATTATCGTGTGAATTCCAAGCGAAGAGCAGATATAATTGTGCATGGAAGGAAAGACAATGTTGATTATCCGGTTTTGATTGTTGAGTGTAAAGCACCGGAAGTCTATCTTGATGATAAAGCACATGAACAAGTATTTGATTATTGTGATGCGTTAGGTGCTGATTATGCTATGGTCTGCAATGGATATGAGATGTTTTGCTATAAGTATTTGGAAGAGAATAATAATTATGAAGAACTAAATGTGATTCTGAAGTATCAGGATATGCTTGAGGGGAAGGCTGAAATAAAGATAAGAGAAGAACTTCCGGATAGAATACCGTTTGAAAAGATTGAAGAACATCTAAAATATGTTTTTGGACAATTTCCTGTGGATTATTATGGAGAAGATATAAGTAAGGAAACGCCTATGTCGATTGCAAAGGTAGCATTTAATCTTCAAGAAGCCTTGTTAGATGTGCGTCATAAAATTCCAGTTGGGGATTATGGGATATTCAAACTTATTGACGATTATGGAATTCGTATGCTGACATATGGAAATGCTAGTGGAGGTCAATTTTTTGCACCGTATAGGTCTTTCTTGATTGAATATAAGGGAAGTACGGAATTTGTATCATTTGCATTTAGTACATACTGGAAGTCGGAAGGAAAAGGAACTGTAAAAACATGTATGAGTGTAGCGCATGATAATGAAAAGGAAACGCATCATGCGTTGCAACTGGTATTTGATGATAATATTCAGGTCCTGGATGATACAGTTACTTTTTATCATAGTGGGCGAATTGCAGTTGGTAATATAGGAAGTGGAAAAATAGACGAGCTTAGAATGTTCGTGGAAGAAAAATATCCGAAGATTATTGATGGAAAGCGTTTTAACATGGGTGTTTTGAAGAATGATCACCTGTGGGACATCGACCAACCGGATGTAATTGAGGTTATTGTAAATTGTATTTCATATGCACTTATCAGAGATGAATATAGGGAATATGTAAAACAGAGAAAGAGTAGGAAATAATATTATGTATTTGATAAAAACAGTCAGAGGAGACATTACAAAACCGTTAGGTGTTCAGGCGATAGTTAATGCCGCTAATAGTTCCCTGCTTGGTGGCGGTGGTGTGGATGGTGCTATTCACAGAGCCGCAGGACCGGAGCTTTTGTTTGAATGTAGATTGCTTGGTGGCTGTAAGACGGGGCAGGCAAAACTTACAAAGGCATATAATTTACCTTGTGATTATATAATTCATACGGTAGGCCCGGTGTGGAATGGTGGAAAGAAGAATGAGGAAGAACTGCTTGCAAACTGTTACTATAATTCTATGCAGGTAGCGATGGATAAGGGAATACGCACTATAGCGTTTCCATCAATATCAACAGGCATTTATCATTTTCCAGTAGAATTAGCTGCAAAGATTGCAGTGGCAACAGTTGCTCGATTCCTCAGTGTGAATGAAGATAAGTTTGATTTGGTAGAGTGGGTGTTATTTGATGAGAACACTGAAAAAGTCTACGAAAATGAAGTGGATAAAATATATCGTGACATGAAATAAAATTAGTTGTAGCCGGATGACCATAAAAACTCCGGCTGCATTTATTTGTGCTATACTCTGCTTATCAAACAAATGGAGGTTATCAATTATGGAAAGAACAACTGTATTATTAAGGAATGAGGACGAACTGAAGGAAGTTATAAGAACGGCAACGGTCGGCTTTGTTGGTTGCTTTATGGGATGTATTATTCACGATTTTGATAAACTGCAGGATAAGCAAACCAAGACGGAATATATCAAGGAACTGTATAAAGAGTGTGATAGCTGGGCACGAGATGAATATGATATGCGGAATAAGATTAATGTTATTATTAGAATTATTGAATCAAATATGGTGGTTCAGGCAATGGAATATGTTTTAAAAGCAAATAGCAGAAAACTAGATATTCCTGATATTAAGGAAAATGCACAACTTGTATTGACGCATTTGGAGACAGGTAAATTGAAATTACCTGTATTTGAAGACTAGGAGGTTCGGTATGAGAGAAACAGAGTTTAGAAATTACCTTGAAGGTATCGAATCAATTAAAAGTAAGAATAAAGCAATAAATTCTCGAATAAGCAGAGCGAATACAGCAGAAGAAATTATTGGAACAAGTTTAGATTTTGTTGTGTCAGACGATGACAGGATGTACGACGCACTGGTTAGAATTTCTGCTGATCCACGAGAGAGAAGTGGTAATATTCAAAATGCAGTTAGATGGTATTATCGGTTTTGTAATTCAAAAGAATTTCCGAGGATGTCATCATATAAGAGATAATAGTAATGCCAGCCCCATACCGGGCTGGCATTAAGTCATTCATCATCAACTTTGAATAGTTCTTCAACAGGCATTCCAAGATAGGCAGACAGCCTGAGAGCGAGTTCGAGGGAGGCGACTCTTTCGCCTCGTTCAATGCGTCCGATAGTGCGTCCGCAGTAACCGATAGCAACAGCCAAATCTTGCTGACCAATGTTTCGCTCGGTTCGAATCTCTTTAAGTGTAGTAGATACAGCCATTATTATCCCTTCCTTCGTTATTGTAGTGAGCTAATTATAGCAAAAATTATAGTCCAATAATCTGTACTTAACCGACAACCTTACCAAAAATTTTGAAGGAGTCGTTTTCTTTGACCTGTATAGGTTCATATTTGGTGTTGAGGGAGATAAGAAATAATCCTTCAGCATCGTCTTTTAATTTCTTGCAGTAGGCGTTTCCGTCTAAGAAGAATATTCCAATTTCACCGGTAGATAATGTTTCCTGCTGATGTACCCATACAATCTGACCATTTATGAATTGTGGCTCCATACTGTCACCGCTGATACGGATACCAAAGTCTGCATCGGCAGGAACTTCCTCACCAACTTCGAGTACGGTATAGTTTTCTCCATCCAGAAAGCTTCCGGTTCCGGCAGAAGCGGGAATATCAAACAAACGGATATTTCTTCTGAATGGTATAATAACTGCCTTGGCAGGTGCATATTTGCCGGAGTCATTCAGTAATTCTATGTATTCTATTGCCTTTTGCTGTCCCTCTTCGTTAAGCAGCGAAAGAGGATTGCCGGGGTTTTCTCCATAAAATTCCTTATATATATCCGTGATACAAAGTATTCTGCAGATAGCCATAAGCAGAGAACCACTAGGCTCTGTTTTATCATTTTCCCAGCTCCAGACTGCTTTGTTGGAATGTGAATAGCCATATTCATTTAAAGCTTCAGCAAGTCCTTTCTGCGATAAGCCTTTCTTTTCTCTATAAGTTGCTATGATTGTTCCGAGAGAGTTCATATACATACCTCATTTCTGTTAGCTTTTTGTACCTACAGTATATAAGATTTTTTCTATGAAATCAAGTAAAATCTTTACAAAATAGAAAAAGACAACCAATGTGTCACTTGCAATCTTTCTAAAATAGATTTATACTTTGCTATGTAGAGAAGAGAAAACAAACTCATTCGCTATAATATGAGACTGGAGGAAAAGGATATGTCGGGCAGAGTAATTCTCCATAGTGATATTAACTGTTGCTATGCAGCCATAGAGCATTTACACCATCCGGAACTTAATGGGAAGCCCTTAGCGGTGGGTGGCGACCCGGAAAGCAGACACGGAATTGTTTTGACAGCGGACTATATCGCCAAGAAGTACGGTGTTAAGACAGGTATGGCTTTATGGCAGGCTAAACAGTTGTGTCCTGATATTACTTTTGTTTCTCCAAGAATGGACCTCTATCTCAGATTTTCAAGGATGGCTCATGAAATTTATGCGGAGTACACGGATTTGCAGGAGGCTTATGGCATTGACGAGAGCTGGCTGGATGTAACGGACAGTGCAACCATAAAGGGAGATGGATATTCGATAGCGAGGGAAATAAGCAATCGGATGAAATCGGAACTTGGTATTACAGTCAGCATTGGAGTTTCTTTTAATAAGATATTTGCCAAGCTTGGTTCAGATTATAAAAAGCCGGATGCAATTACTACTATGTATTCTGATGAATTTCAAACGAAAGCGTGGAATCTTCCGGTTGGAGATTTACTCTATGTGGGACGTAGTACCAATCAGAAGCTTGCAAAGATAGGGATTCGTACCATAGGAGACTTGGCAAGGACAGATGAAGAAATGCTTGTCAGTCAGCTTGGGAAGATGGGAAGTGTCCTGTGGGCATTTGCCAATGGATACGATGATAGTCCGGTAAGGAAGGAAAATACACATGCACCAATTAAGTCAGTAGGAAACAGCACAACCACTCATAGGGATTTGGTTAATGATGAAGATGTTAAAATTATCATTTATGTGTTGGCAGAGAGCGTTGCTGCAAGACTACGGGAGAATGGTTTTCGTTGCCGGGTAGTGGAGATAAGCATTAGAGATAATGAATTGTATTCATTTACCCGTCAGAAAAAAATAAGTAATGCCACAAATATTACGGAAGAAATAGCTGTGGAGGCTTATAAGCTTTTTAAGGATAATTATGATTGGAGAAAACCGATTCGTAGTGTAGGTGTCAGAGGAGCTGACCTTGTAAATGATAATTATTGGGAACAGATTGATTTGTTCTGTGATTTTCAGATGCGTGAGAAGCATATGAAAATGGACGCTGCCGTAGATGATATCCGCAGAAGATTTGGTTTTTACAGTGTACAGAGAGGATTGATGTATCAGGATAAGGTTTTGTCAGCTGTAAATGCCAAAGAGGATCATACGGTGCATCCACATGGATATTTTAATCAGTAAGGAGTTGAACGGAATAACATGAGATTAGGATTAACAGAAAGACAGAAAAGTGTATACGATGGCATAGTAAATTTTCAGAAGGAACACGGATATGCACCGTCGGTCAGGGAATTATGTGCCATATGTGGTCTGGCTTCCACATCAAGTGTATATGCTCATTTGAAAACGCTAGAAGAGTTTGGATATATCAAAAAGCGTGAGGGTTCACCAAGAACCATTACAATAGAAGAAGTGTAGGAGGTAGGCATGGAAAGTAACAAGGTTTATGTAGATGTAACTGCTGAGTTTTCCAAGGAAGGGGTGCTAACCCCTAAGAGCTTTCGTTGGACAGATGGTAGTGTTTATGAAATACAAAAGATAAAAGATATAAGAAGAGCTGCAAGTCTGAAGGCTGGTGGTGTAGGTATGAGATATACCTGTGTAGTAAATGGCAGGGACAGCTATCTCTATTATGAGGATAACAATATGTGGTTTATGGAGAGAGCCGGAGCGTAACTGAAGTGTCATTAATGACACTCAGTTGCTTCCAGATAGATCAGCAATAGGGCATAGGTGACACAAGGCAGTTGTCACGACGGAACTCTGTGCCCGGAAGACTTGCAAAGGTACTTTCCCTTCCTTGGCGAGTACAAAGTTGAAATGATTTTGTATAGCAAAGGAGCAGACTGAATTGGATAAGAAGATAGAAATAAGATGTAAAACAGGTCGTTGTAACAAACTGTTTATGAATTATTATGTTACAGGTAACAATGTGGATTTGAATCTTGGCGGATTTGAATTGAAGTGTGAAAAGTGTAAAAGGGTTCTTCGATTGAAGAATTACACGGAAGCAATGTTAATTGAACATTCTGAAAATGGAGTGTTTCAGGTATAAAATATTAAGTTTGAAAATTAAATGATGGCGCCACCTGATAAGGACGGCATTGCAGGACAATGTGCGGTACCACGGACGCAGGGGAAAGATAACCAGTTTTGGACTGGCTTTCCTTTGCGTCTTTTTTATTTGTAAGGGTGCGTTGTAGAAATTTATTCGTCCTCAAACATTCTTGTAACTGGTTATTGCCGGAAACAGGAAAGGATGGATTGAATATGTACAACATTACAGAAACAGCAAAAAGACTAAAGGAACTTAGAGTAAACGCAGGAAAAACACAAAGTCAGGTAGCAGATGAGTTGGGGTTTTGTGTAGATACTGTAAGAAAAAACGAACAAGGTATTCGTGGACTCTCTGTAGATCAGGCAGATATGTATGCAGAATATTATGGAACTACGATTGATTATATCATCAATGGAAATTTAAAAACGGATTCACCTTTGGACAGTTTGTTATGCGGGTATACGGAAGAAATGCAGTCTATGGCATTGAAGATATTAAAAGGCATTTTAGATAATCTTAATTAGTTTAGGTAGGACAATTTGTCCTAGTAGGTAGGCGGATTACGCCCACGACGACAACAATATTATCGGTTATGATAAATATGTGCTCAGGACAGCACAACAAAATGAAAGCGGCGTGCACAATGCTTTCCTAATCTATCAGAAAAGGAAGGTACAGCTAATGAAATTTTATAACGGACAGGAAGAATTAAAGGGACTTTTGTTTATGAAGTCCATGATGAGTATGAATAATGTGAAGAAACAGGCGATTGTAGAAAGCGGATATGCAAAGAGAGCTGGAATTAACTGTGAGGCAGTTGCGGTAGATGACAGTGCATCTTCTTTTGTTGACAGACAGCCGATGCGAGACCTTGTGGAAACTCTTGAAAGTGGCAAATATGAAGTGCTTGTTGTTGAAGATATTTATGATATTACCAGAGAGCCGGAAGATTTGAGAGTGATGATTGATCGTATTAACGATATGGGAATTCTCATTTTTGATTTGGGAATCATGGGCTTAAGGTTCAATAACTATGAAATCGGATGTTAGAGGCACAGAAAAGTATTCCTATATAATATTTCCTTCGGAAGCGGTAGTGTTTGACAGCTGTGGAAACACGGTTGTCAAATGCCCTACCGAAACGGAGGCAGTGGAATACATCAGGGATTTGGCAAGTGAGGTGGCTGAAAATGCAGTATGACAGATTGCAGATAGGACAAAAACTTCGTGATATGAGAAAAGGCAAGAAATATACGGTGGAGGAACTTGGAGACCGTATGGGGATTAGCGTTTCTCATGTGAATCAGATAGAAAGAGGCTCAAGGAATATGAGCATGGAACTGTTGGTTAGATTTATCAATATTCTGGATACGGATGCAAATAGTATTCTTATGGATATCAGCGATATGAAAGCAGATTCCATTGATGCACAGTTAAGTATGCTCCCGGCTGAAAAGAGGGATTATCTTACGGGAGTGTTCAGATATATGATAAGCACAAGTATGGAACAGGTGACAATATGAAGAAAATAAAGGAACAAAAGCCGATCAGGTGTATAGCGTATCTTTCCGTGTTTGGACATGATGAACGTGTGGAAGAGTATGAGAAAAAGCAGTTGAAAAAGATACGTGAGTATGCGGCTGCTCACAACATAGAAATCATCAGAATATTTCATAAGGATGTTCTGGGACAGGGGATTGTAAATGAGCATTTTGCAGGAATGGTAAGTAAAATTCGCAATAAGCAGGCAGACGGAGTAATCGTCTTTAATATGCGTAGTATATCCCCTTATATTGAAAATGCATACACAAAGGTAGGTATGGTAAAAGGAGCCGGAGGCAGAGTGTTTACGGTTCAGGAAGGAGAGCTTGGCATGGTTTTAAGGAACTTTGCCGGATAGGAGAATTATGGACGGATTAAGTAAGTTAAATAAAGGTGATATTGTATATGCTGACCTTGGACAGCATCCAAGAAGTTCGGTACAGTCGGGAGTGAGACCATGCGTGATTATTAGCTGTAATACGGATAACCATATTGCAGGTAATCCAATCGTGAATGTGTGTCCTTGCACCACAAAGTTTGAAAAGAAGAAGCGTAAGTGCCATATTCTGATAACAAAGGATGATGTGGAGGGTTATCTGGCAAAACCATCGCTGATACTTGCCGAACAAACCACCACTATAGACAAGTCGAAGATTGTGGGGAAAACATCAAGGATTGTCAGTGAAAAAGTGATGAAAAGGATTGACAGGGCGTTGATGCAGAGGTTTTCTCTTGCTAAAGAGGGGGATGATGCAGGTGATATGGAATGAGAAGTACGATGTGGATATAAGGACTGTTGATCCTGATACACTTGCTGATTTGGAAGATGTAAAGATAGATACATCTCTTCCGGTAGAGAAGAGAATAGAGCAGTTTGCGGAGCAGATTAAGAACCCACTCTGTTATAAAAAGGACGGCATTATTATCAAGAATGTTTATAAGAGTGGCGGTGCGAAGCTGGAAGACTGTTTCAGGGAAATCGTAATGACAATGTGAAATTAGTGGTGGAAATTTTCAAATAATTATGTTAATCTAAATGCAAGGACTTAAACTCCTGCATTTGGATTAGCAATAAAAGTTAATCAGGGAAACGCAGGATATCATTCAAACCCCATATTTATTTTGTTTTTCTTGGTTAATACTAAGAAATGGAGAATAAATTATGGCGAGTACAATTCAAAAAATCTACAGGGCAGCCATCTATCTCAGATTATCAAGAGAAGATGGGGATGTTGCTGATGGAAGCAAAGAAATCAGTAACAGTATTGCCAATCAAAAAGAACTGGTCATGGACTTCTTAAAGTCCCACCCGGAGATAACCGTGTATGATACATATATTGATGACGGTTACAGCGGTGTTAATTTCGACAGACCGGGATTCCAATCAATGATTAAAGACATAAGAAACGGCATGGCAGATTGTGTCATTGTCAAAGACCTTTCGAGATTTGGGCGTAATTATATCGAATCGGGGCGTTACATTGAGAAGGTATTTCCAATGCTTGGTGTCAGATTTATTGCGATTACCGACAATTACGACAGTGAAACATCGGAAGACGGTTACGGAACCAATATGATTATTCCGTTTAAGAATCTGGTAAATGATGCGTATGCAAGGGATATTTCCATTAAAGTGCGTACCAATTTACAGATTAAGCGTAAAAACGGGGATTATATCGGTAATTTTGTTGTGTACGGATATCTGAAAAGTCCGGAAAATAAGAACCGACTTATAGTGGATGAGTATGCTTCTGAGATTGTGAAGGATATTTTCACGATGAAGATATGCGGAATGAGCCAGCAGGCAATCGCAGACAGACTGAATGCAGATGGTATTCTTTGTCCCTATGAATATAAGAAAAGTCTTGGTATCCAGATCAATGATAATTTCAAGAAGAAAACGCAGGCTTTGTGGAGTTATAATGCAGTGCTTCGTATTTTGAAGAATGAGATATATACGGGAACGCTTATTCAGGGGAAGAGTACTACTCCCAATTATAAGGTAAAGAAGAAAATCAATAAGCAGGAAGATGAATGGATAAGGCATGAGGACAGCCATGAAGCCATAATATCCAGGGAACAGTTTGATATGGTTCAGGAGCTTTTAATCAGAGATACCAGAGTCTCACCGGACTCTGACTCCATATATCTGCTGGGTGGCGTTGTGTATTGTGCGGATTGCGGCAGGGCAATGATTAGAAAAACAGTTCCGGCACATGGCAAAAAATATATTTATTATGTGTGTTCCAGCAACAAGAAAGATAAAAATGTGTGCAGTAACCATCGCATTGCGGAAAATAAGCTGACTGCCATGGTGTGTGAAAATACCATATATCAGGTCAATCTTGTTCTTGAATATGCAAAGGAACTGGAAATTATAGAAAAAGCTGCTTATATGAAGGCTGATGTAGGCAAGTACGATAAGAAGATTGAGAAAAAACAGGAAGAATTATCCAAATATCAGACACGCAAGCTGAATCTCTATGAAGATTATAAGGAAGGAATCCTTGATAAGCAGGAGTATATGATGTTTAAGTCTGATTATGATCAGAAAATCGAAACTGCAACACGGGAGATTGAAGCGTTTGAGGCTGATAAGAGGATGATTCTTGATAATAAGAGTGAATCGCAGGCTTGGATCGAGGAATTTAAGAAGGTTGGGCAGATAACGGAACTTACAAGGAATGCAGTAGCGATACTGATTGATAAAGTGGTTGTATATTCTGCTGATAGGGTGGAAATTAGATACAGATTTGAGAATGCGTTTGAGACTATGAAGAAATATGTGGATGCATATTCAGACAGAAATTATTCGGAAAGTGAGGCGGTGTAATATGGCTAGAACAAGTAACAGGGCAGCCAGAAAGGAGAAGTCTGTCGCAGAAAAGAGCAGACAGGAGGAAACTAAAATATATAAAACTGTAATCTATACAAGATTATCCTCAGAGGATGACAGAAAGATTGCCAGTCATACAATAGACAATCAGATAGCCTTACTTAAGGAATATGTGGAGTCTAAGGATGATATGGAGCTGGTTGAGTGTTATTGTGACAGAGGTTTTTCGGGAACAAACTTTGAGCGTCCGGATTTTATGAGAATGATTGCGGATATGAAGCGTGGAAAGTTTAACTGCATTGTAGTAAAGGATTTGTCCAGACTTGGAAGAAATTATCTGGAAGCCGGTGATTATTTGGAAAAGATATTTCCTATGTATGGTGTTCGTTTTATCTGTGTATCAGATGGATTTGATTCATTATATTCTAAACCAATGGAAGACGGAATGCTTGTGCCCCTGAAAAATCTGATTAACGAGGCATATGCAAAGGATATATCAAAGAGAGTATCCATATCAAAAGAGAATCAGCAGAAACGAGGCGAATTTATAGGAACACAACCACCGCTTGGGTATCTGAAGGACCCGAAAGACTGTCACCATCTGATTCCGGACCCTGATGCAATGCAGTTAATAAAGGATATTTTTGCATGGAGACTGGAAGGAAAGTCGGTCACAGCAATAGCCCGACATCTTAATAAAACGGGAATACCTTCTCCGGTACAGTACAGAATACAAAAGGGTATGGAAAAGAACCCTAAATATAAAGATGTGCGTTGGGATGGCTGTAGTGTCGGCTGCATTCTGAGAAATGTTGCTTACATAGGTGATATGGAGCAGGGGTATCAGAAAGGGGCTTTGTATAAAGGGATTCCTGACCACAGACAGAAAAAGGAACAGAGGATATGTGTAAAGGGAACTCATGAGCCTATTGTGGACAAGGTGACATTTTATAAGGTTCAGGAGCTGATGGATGAAGTGACTAATAAGCAAAAGCAGGTGCAGGATAAGTATAAGCATCTTCATAGGAAAGATGATATTTTTAAAGGTCTTTTGTACTGTGCTGACTGTAATTGTAAGCTTTCTTTTTATAGAAGGACTGTGAAGCTTCCAAGCGGATATTTTAATTATTATACATATCTTTGCAGGAATACTCCATATCGTGAGGAATGTACCAAGAAAAATATGAAGATGGAGAAACTTGAAGGGATTGTAAAGGAACTGATAAGTCTGCACATCAGTCTGTATATGGAACGGGAAGATATTCTTAGAGAATTAAACGGACGAAAGCCGGTGACCGGGGAAAGAAGCCGGTTAGAACAGAAAAAACAAGAAATGCTTGAAGAAATGGATGTCATTGAAACCAGAATCCGCAATCTTTATGAGGATTTGAAAGATGAAATCATATCGGAAGCAGAATATTTGTCTCTGAAGAGTGAATATGTGGCGAAAATAGAACAGTTGAAAAAAATGTGTGAAGAAACAGAAGCTTCAATCAGCATGTTAAAGCCGGATGTAAAGGTTTCATTTGAAGTCTCAGAAAATATGGATAAATTTGGCGGCTTCACAAAGCTTACACCAGATATTATTAAAGCCTTTATTCAGCGTATCACATTTTTCGGAGACAACAGAATTGAAGTGGAATACACATTTTCCGACCAGTTACAGTTATTGGATAAGTTGATAGAAGAAAGGAAGATGTTATGTGGGATAATATAGCTACAGAACAAAGAAAATATGTTGTCTGTATGTATATAAGGCTCTCGTCAGAGGATGACGATATAAGGTACAATGAAATGAAGGATGAGTCCAACAGTATTACAGCCCAGCGAAGAATGTTGTATGATTATATTAATTCCAAGGTTGAATTTAGGGATTGCACGGTATTGGAGCGTTGTGACGATGGTTTCTCCGGTACACATTTTGATAATCGTCCGCAGTTTGTGGATATGATAGAAATGGCAAAGAGAGGAGAAATTGACTGTATCATTGTGAAGGACTTTTCCAGATTTGGCAGGGATTATATTGAGCTTGGTGATTATATGGAACAGTTTTTTCCGGTAATGGGCATCAGGTTTATATCCGTGAATGACTGCTATGACAGTGATATGCTTGAGAATGGTGAGATAGGTGGTCTTGATATTTCCTTTAAAAATCTGATTTACGATTACTATGCAAGGGAAACTTCCAAAAAAGAAAAACTTGCATGGAAAAAATCAGCTGAAAGAGGAGATTACAGAGCCAGTGTTACTTTATATGGATATAGAAAGTCCAAGGATAATAATTTCAGACTGGAAATTGATCCGGAAGCAGCAGAGATTGTAAGAGAGATATTCAGTATGAAATTATCCGGCATGTCTACTACGGAGATTGCTGCAAATCTGAATGCAAGAGAGATACTTCCGCCGACGGAATACAAATATCACGCAGGTGATAAGAGGGCAGTTAATATCAATAAAAGAAAGTGTTACTGGGAGGCAGGAGTTGTTGGTTTGATCCTTCAGAATGAGAAATATGTCGGAGATATGGTTTTGTTAAAAACAGAAGTCAATCGTGTTACCGGAAAGCAGATAAAACGGGCAAAAGAAGACTGGGTAACAGTAGAGAATACTCACGAAGCTATCGTAAGCAGAGAAATGTTTGATACAGTAGCAAAATCATTTAAAAGAGTTAATCGCAATTTTGGAAATAGTGTTAATATATTTTACTGCTCCGGCTGTGGAAGAAAGATGAATAAGTGCAGAGGAGCAATTCTAAAATGCCGTATCAATGCAGTTATGGAAGAGAATAAGTGCGTAGAAACAACTATTTCAGTGAAGAAGGCGGAACGGGCTATTCTTGCAGATATTAAGCATAAATACAGGATATTTATTGATATGAAGTCAGAGTTGGAAGATGAAGTCCGGGGGAAAATAAAATCTCTTGATGAGAGAATTGTGAGTATCACAAAAACTTTGGATTATATTGATTCTGCATGGAAAAACATATATAGCGACTATGCAGACAGAAAAATTTCCAAGGATGAATATCTGCTACAGTCGAAAGAACATAAACAGAAGATACAGACTTTGACGGAAGAACTGGAAAAACTGAAATTAGAGAAAAAGCAGAAGGAACCCGATGCATCGACTGATGTGGTAGAGTTGCTTTTGCAAAAGTTTTCTGAAGCGGAAGAACTTACAAATGAAATAAAATCAGCAATGATTGAGAAGGTTCTGGTGTATGTGAATAATGCACTGGAAATTTACTGGAAACCGGATTTTGCAAAGTATTTTGAGAATACAGAACTGATAGTCAGAAAGGAGAAAGCAGCTAATGAGTGAATTGATGAAAGCACCACGCATTAAGCACTGGATACATGTATTGCGTGACGGTAAAATGGTATTTGATAAAGAGACAAATGAAGCGATTGATAAGGTGTTTGAACAGATACATCTGATTGCACCCTGTGGAGATGACGAAAGAAGGGATATATGGTTAAAGGCAGAGCGTGGTACTGCTGATGATTACGATGATTATGAGTATCTTAAGGAAGAGGAAATCGTCGATTCCTATGAGGATTTTCTTAGGATGTGGCAGGAAGAATACCCGGATGAAGTGAACTGGTTCCACCTTGTAACACTTGAGCGGGATGACTACAGGGCGATCTTTTTGGGAAGAGAGCTAATCTATCAGTCAAGAGTTTATGAGAAGCACGAAGTTTATGAATACGGACTGAAAGAATTGTTTGTATGGATGGAGTCAGCAGTTAAAAATTGTGTTGAAGAATTACGAAACGAAACTTATAATAGTGATGTAAAAAATAATCTGGCATTCAGACAGAGGACAGGAACTATTTCAAGAAAAGATTACTGGGAGTTGTTTCCTGATATTAAAGAGTCTTATCTGGCTGACATATCAGATGAAGAAATACAGTTGTTCGTAAGAAACATAGAAGACCAGAAGGATGGGGAGCCTGTCGGTTCCTACCTTACTGATATGACAGCAGGAAAGTTTTATAAATACTGTGCCATTGGCTATAAGGCGAATCAATATGAGAACCTTGAGGGACTTACAGCGAAGGAGCAATATTATAAAAAGGCTGACGGAAGAGACGAAGGACTGGCAGAATTGAATATCGACTCTGTGGAAGAATTTGAAGCGTGGTATCATGACAGACATCGTGGTGGTGGTCATCCTTGGGAAGTATGCAGAGGTGGAAATTCAACTCACATAGATTTATATGTAAGACATAATGAAAATGGTTTCTTTTTATCCGTAAGAGGAAAGGCTTGGACCCGTTCTATTGAAGCAATTAAGTTCTATAATGCATTAAGGGCAGAAGGAGTAGCAGTTTATCTGCATGATGCAAAGGGGATTACAGACAGACTTCTTGGAAGAGATAGACTTGGCATTGTACCGGAACATGTTATTCCTTCTTATTGTGAAGCATGGTTTCCGGGCATGGATATTCTTGACTTTATGAATCTTCCTTATGAGCAGGATGAATATGAGCTGATGTTACCTAAGATTACTTGGCTTGAGGAGCAGGAACAAAAATTATTGAAAAAAATTTAAAAAATTTGTTAGTCCCTACTTGACAAAATCGGGCGCAAGACAGGTAGGAAAGACAGAGTCAATTCGGCGTTTTGCAGAGGAGAATTACAAAAATGTTATTTACATTAATTTTGTGGAGGAACCAAAGTATAAGCTGATAACGGAAGATGGATACAAGACAGATGATATTATCCGAAATATATCCAGGATGGACCCTTCAAAGAAATTTGAAGCAGGTGAGACGATACTGATATTTGATGAGCTTCAGGAATTTCCGGAAATCGCTACATCTTTAAAGTTTTTTAAGATTGATGGTCGGTTTGATGTGATATGCAGTGGCTCTCTGTTAGGTATCCAGTATAAGAGAATTGAGAGTAATAGTGTCGGCTATAAAATAGATTACAATATGAAGTCCATGGATTTTGAGGAGTTTTTGTGGGCAAAGGGATATGACAGAGCGGATATAGAAGATATGTTGTGGCATATGAAGACAGAAAAACCTTTCAACCAAATAGAGATGAAAGTATACAGCAGTCTGTTCTTGGACTATTGTATCCTGGGTGGCATGCCGGCGGTTGTGAGAGAGTATATCAGTAAGGGAACTTTTGAAGGGACATTAGACATTCAGCGGCAACTGTTAAATGACTATCGTGAAGATATTCGTAAGTATGCAGAAGGCATGGATCAGACAAGGATTTTAAATGTATTTGAGCAGATACCTATACAGCTGGCAAAAGATAACAAGAAATTTCAGATTAGCAAAGTGGCAAGAGGTGCAAGATTTAAGGATTATCGAGGCTGCATAGAATGGCTGAGAGATGCCGGGATTGTTAACATATGTTATTGCCTGAATTTCCCGGAATTGCCGTTAAAGGGCAATTATGATGAATCGAAATATAAACTGTATTTTTTTGATACCGGTATTTTTGTTGCTATGCTGGATGAAGAGGCACAAGAGGATTTGAGAGCCAATAAGAATCTTGGTGTGTATAAGGGGGCTTTGTATGAGAACATCGTAGGGGAAGCTCTGGTAAAATGTGAATATGACTTGTATTATTATAAAAAAGATGATTCTTATCTGGAAGAAGATTTCTTTGTCAGGACCAAGGATTATCTGGTACCGGTGGAAGTGAAGGCAACAAACGGTACAGCGAAGTCGCTTAGAACGCTGATTAAGAGCAATAGTTATTCGGATATTAAATATGGCATAAAATTTACGGCAGGAAACATCGGATATAGCGACAATATTTATACATTTCCGTACTTTTGCGCTTTCTTGTTGAAAGATTATCTG
This sequence comes from Lachnospiraceae bacterium, assembly GCA_017465845.1. Classification (GTDB taxonomy): domain Bacteria; phylum Bacillota; class Clostridia; order Lachnospirales; family Lachnospiraceae; genus Acetatifactor. The sequence goes on from JAFTVH010000007.1 coordinate 18,535, forward strand.
AAAGAAGTGAGTCTTGACCGGGAAAACAGATAACCGGAGCCAGAAATAGTAGAGAATTAATATATTGCCCCTATATTAAGAACCGAAGAGTAATCTTTGGAGAACCTTGATATAGGGGTGAGTCTTTTCATAAATCAACTGTGATGCCTGCTCTCCCCAAGCAAAAGCAACCGCAAAACAGGAACCCGCTTCACCACTCCCACCAAACACGGAAGCACAATAACCGCCACCACCGGCAAAATCAAATACATTGCCCACCCCGGGAAATGCAGCCACTGATCTAAAACATAAGCGCCAAGTGCCAGCACCGGATAATGCAGCACATAGAAGCCAAAGCTGCGTCCGGCCATATATCCGGTAAACTTTGTCTCTCTATCCAACCACCGCTTCCCGGCTCCCAGCACCGCCAGGACAGCAAACCAGGCATATGCATTAGTGAGCAAGGATTTCAAATTTGCCATAGTCGTATAGTTTTCGCCCCAGTAGGTCACTGTATACACTACAGCCAAAATGCCGCTCGCAGCAAGCAGTACAGGCGCATATTTTGCTGCCATTGCCTGCACATGGTCGTTGGAAAACACGAAATACCCCACCAGAAATGCAAAAATATAAATCCCGTTACGATACACTTCTATCACCGGCGTATTCAGAATCTGAGCGCTCCCCCAAAGTGCAAACATCATCAGACATAAAACCGGGAAGGTGACTTTACCGCCCAAACGGTATAGCCGGTCCTTGCGGTCAAGCCTGCGAACAAGCACTAATACAAGCTCTGCAAGGAACAACTGATGCAGAAACCACAGAACTCCGATACCGCACATACAGTAAATCAGATATTTCACAAATCCCGGAATTGCTGCCCCATTTCCCATGAACATATCAGTATATTGATTCGTGACCCAACCGTTGCTCCAGCCGATCAAAAAGATGCCGGCAATGGAAGGCAGCAGCTGGCGGCGGACTTTTGTCTTCAGGAATTGCCGGTGTGTCTGCCTTCGCTGGATTCCGGAAAGCGTGCCGCTTTCTGCGTAGCAGCCTGCGTTCCCGGCGTCCATTGCTTCAAGGGAATACCGGGCACAGATGCCGGAAATCACGAACAGTGCGACCATGAACCAAGGATACAGCAGATATTCCACTACATCGGCAGCAGGGATGCCGGGAATCGCCACATTGGTGATGACCCCAACGCTGTTGAACAGATAGAAAATATGATAAAAGATCACCAGCAGTACAATGATGTAGCGCAGGTTGTCAAGAAACGGCTTTCTCATACGTCACCTCCTCCGGGCAGTTTGGAATTGATAGAGTCTGTTCTGGATTTGATGGCCAGATAAATGCATATCCAGATGATTCCATACCCACCGATAAAAATGATCGTAAAAACAAGGATTGGCACCAGCTGTGATTTCAGCCAGCCATTGAGCAGGTAAATCAGGATATAGTCCAGATACAGCACAGCACCATGTATCCCGATGGCTTCCATTAAGGGCAGGCGGTCTATGGAATAGACGATACTGACTCCTGCAGCAATGAAGGCAAGCAAGGTCACAGTAAGGATTCCCTTGCACACCTCAAAGGGCGACAAGCTTTCAATGACGTTTGCATTGCCCAGAATACCATATACGACCGCCAGCACAACCGGGCCACCCGCTGCAGCCATTAGCCCCCTCTTTATAAATTCTAAAATATATTTTCTCATCGCTCGTCATACCTCCTTTTGATCGCCGCAAAGCATCGGCGGGAAACATATTCTGTGTATCCACACTTAAAAACTGCATCCACCGCCCCGCTGAAGGAGGCAGTAAACCGCTCCAGACGGGTTTCATTTGCCAGCGTGGATTTGTTGATGCGAATGAAGCAGGAAGGTAGTTGTTCTTCCAACTCATACAGGCGCTGCTTCAAACGATAACGGTCAGCGTGGATATCAATGGCATAAGTCTTGCCATCCAGCACCGTGATACATTCGATTTCTGAAAACGGGAGCATCTTCATATCATCTTCGGTGTAAGCCGGAATTTGGTCGGTGCCGGTGTACTGCATGACCAGGGCTTCAAGCTGATTGGTCAGCGGGCTGCGGTCGTGAACTGTGGCGGTTACATTTTCTTCGGCTGTTTTGTCTATGATCAATTTGAAAATCATGGCGGTACCTCCTGATGGGCTTATTACACCATGATTGCTTGCGCAATCATGGTATGGATGGCCATCCGGCCGTTTCCTGCATTGAATATGGTCACATTGTACCATAGGATAATGAAAAATGTTGGGATTTTTGCTGAACGGTCGGTTTGAGAGGGTGAACGGTTTAAACGGTCAGTCAGTAAAGTCAAGTATGGATGTCAAGAACAGTTTGGGGGTATAGGATAACGGATAGTTACCGTAGACCCCGGCGGTGTACTTTCTATGGAAATGCCGTAATCATTTCCAAACACATTTGTAATACGCTTGTGAACATTGCGGATACCAACATGCTGAGGCGAATCGGAATCATTTTCAGATACAAGAAGCAGTTTTAATTCATTCAAAGAATCTTCATCAATTCCAATACCATTATCTTGAATAAGGATTACCAAAGTATTATCCTCACTGTATATACTGATGTGAATCTGCTTGGGCCTTCCGGTGGCTCCTTTGAATGCATGGGAAAAGCAGTTCTCCAGTATAGGCTGAAGGGAAAACTTGAAAACGGAGCACTGCAGCAGAGATTCATCTACAGACCAGTGGGAGGCGACCTCCGGAAACCGCATCTGCATCAGTTCCAAATAGCATTTGACCAGATGCAGCTCATGAGAGAGAGGGACAATGGAGGTTTTCTGGATCACACCCTCCCGGATTATGCTGTTCAGCAGAGAGATGCTGTACTCAATCTCATTTTCCATGCCAAGCTCGGTAATGGAAATTGCTTTGATATTTTCAAGTGTGTTGAATAAAAAGTGGGAGTTGATCTGATGCTGCAGTACGGCCGCCTGTGCATTGTGCAGTTGGGTAAGAGTCTGCGGCAGCAGAGTCTCGGCCTCTTTTCCTTTGGAGACATATTTTGAAATATTCTCATGGATAAAAGTAATCTCGTTCTCATACTCATGCAGATCATTGGGGATATATGTGCGCAGTAAGGTCACCATGGAGTTCACCGGACGGTAGAAGCGTATGGCCAGGAAAACGGAAATAAGGATTGTTACCAGCAAAAGGCCACAGGCCATCAATAGGGTCTGAAGAAGGAGAAAAGTCAACTGCCGGGAATAAACCTGTTTGGGGACCATAGACAAAACACGGAATCCATATATATCAGCTTTACTGAGGACAAAATAATATTCTCCATAAGATTGCAGCCTCGTATCCGAAGCTTTGGGCTTATCAGGCAGGATGTCGGGATACAATTCATTAATATCCAGAAAGAAAGCAGTTCTCTGGTTAGTCAATAAAACAGTACCTTCCTCCGTCAAAAGATAATCCAGACGATATTCATCCTCATAAGTAAAGAGGCGTTTACTTAGCTGGTAGGCATCTATAGTGATAGTGACTGTGTTAAATTTTCCGCTGTAAGTAGAATTCAGATCAAAGTAGTAAGGCCAGGATATATTTTCTTCTGTATACACTGTAAAGATGGAGAAATCCCCCAGGTGCTTTTCATAAGCAATCTCTGAAGGTTTCATGGAGTTACCATTTATTTCCACATCAATATTCCCAATATATGCATTTGCTTCAATATGAGAATTTAACATGGAATTGAAAATGTTCCTTGTCCAATAATTTTTAGAAACATCCAGTTCCTCAAAGGGAATATTCAATTTAGCAAAAACAGTGCAGATGAACCGAAGTTTTTCCCAGTAGGTATCGGACTGGGTTAAGAGATCTTCCGTTCTCTGGGATTCGGAAGCGTAGATGGAGTCAATGCTTGAATTGTAAGTGTTGGTATACAGAATCAGGATAAAACAGGTGCACAGCACCAACAGCAGGCTGATGGTCAACGTGATCATCTTTTTGAAATAGCGTCTGGAATGTAAGTGTGCTCTCATAGTTTTACGATTCCTCTCTGGTCTGAAGCAAACGGAATTGGCGGGGAGGCATACCGAAGTAAGCTTTGAAAGAAGTGCGGAAATAAGCAGGATTGCAGTATCCTACCTCTTTCGCAATTTCAATTGTGGATAAATGTGTGGTCTTAAGCAGTTTCTGAGCATGATCCATGCGGAACGTTAACAGGTACTCAGAAAAGTTCTGGTTTGTAACCTTTTTAAAAATCCGGCTGAGATAATAGCTGGAAACAGACAAAGCATCAGCGGTGGATTCCAGTGACAGTGAATCGGAGGAAAAATTTTTGCTGATATAATCTTTGGCTGAATCCACTATATAGTTGTTGGAATGTGTACCTAATGCATTGCTGATTAAATTTCCCAGACTCCGGCGGATAGTCTCAGCATCAGTTTGATCGATCGTAATCTGATATTGTTCGTACAGGAAGTCGGCAAAGCACTGACGCTGATGCTCCGGCAGCGAGAGGATATAATCCACTAACTGCTTCCTGGCCTGGTTGGAGCCGTCAGCTGCTAATGTGCTGAAAAATTTATCCATAGTCTTGGCATAGGACACACGGGTACGATATGTAAAGAGAGACGGATACACCCGGATTGTATGCTTCGGCACATTACCGGTATAACGGCCGATGATCCTGGAAACCTCAGATGTAAAGCTTAAGTCTGGTTCTTTTTCGGAAAAAATCAGAAAGGTAAGGCGATCATTATTGTTTTCCAGGAAGAAAGAAGATTGCATAATACTGTCATTTTCTGTCTGACCAATCAAAGTTTCTACTAAGGATGCCTGTTTATCGACGGGTAGAATATCTATTCCGTTATCCATAAAAGTCACTTCTGTACATAATAGTTTTTTCAGCGGCATCGTACCCCTGCATAGAAAGACTTCGTCATAAACTTGTGTATCTGTTCTGCTGGTGCAAAGGGTCTGCAGAAGAGAGCGGAAGGCAGTCCGGTTATCAGCAGAAGTACTGTGCTGATTCATATAAGATATCGATTTCCGCACGGCATCCACCAGTTGACCCGAGGTAAAAGGCTTTGTGAGAAATGCATTCACCCCATAGTCAATGGCTTTTTTGGCATATGCGAAATCCGGATATGCGGTAATGATGATCACACGGCTTTTATAATGACGTTCATATATAAATTGGGCGATATCCAGACCGGATTTTCCCGGCATCTCAATATCCAGCAGTAAAATATCCGGCTCGCGCGTATCAAGATATTCATAAAGCATGTCTCCATCTTGGAAAATCTGCGTGATTTCCAACTCCGGCAAGGCAGAATCGATTACAGATTTGATTCCATCACAAATTAACTTTTCATCATCAGCTATTATAACCGTATACATGATTTACTCACTTTCTCAGGATTCTATATAAAGGGTTGTCCGTACAATATCATTATATGTAAAAGTGTGGAGAAAAGCAATGGAAGTGGAAGAACAGGACAAGATTTCAATCAAAATGACAAATTTTTTGTACTGTAAATATTTAATAGCGAATGATAGAATTTTATTAAACAAGCAAAGGAGAGAGTGCAGATGAAGAAAAGCAAACAAGCAAGGAGGGTTAGTGACAACTGGAAGACACAGTTTGGTTACTACTTGATGATTATCGTTCCGGTTCTTTTGATTTTTGTGTTCCACTACATTCCCATGGCAGGCGTTTATATGGCTTTTATTGATTACAAGCCGGCAAAAGGGATACTGGGGAGTGAATTTATTGGCTTGCTTAATTTTAAACAATTTTTTACCAGTATTGATTTTGTTCGTGTCTTTCGGAACACTCTTTGCTACAATGTGGCAAATATTGCGCTGGTCAATATTTTTGCAGGTTACCTTTTTGCATTGTTGCTCTATGAGATCAAGTCGAAAGTGGCTAATAAGATTTTTCACACCTGCATGCTTCTTCCGGCATTTTTGTCCTGGACAGTTGTCTCCGCGGCATTGTTGCTGATACTGCATCCGGACAGTGGTATGCTGAACAGCTTATTGGAAGCGCTTGGGATGCATCCTGTCAGCTGGTATCAAGAGAAAGAATACTGGCCTTATATCATAATGATAGCTTGGATATACAAAGATGCCGGAATGGCCAGTATTTATTATTATTCAGCATTGCTGAATATTGATACGGAATTATTCGATGCAGCCAATCTGGATGGTGCAGGGCGTATTCGACAGATTTGGTACATATCATTGCCAGCCACGAGTAAGGTTTTGTGTATTACCCTGATTAGTCAGCTTGGAAGTATTCTTTCCGGTGGAATCTCGCCGTTTTATGAGTTGACATTCAATAATGGTGTTTTATACGAGACTACACAAGTACTGGGGACGTATCTGTATAACGGTATTGGAGGCGGTAGATTTTCTTTCTCTGCTGCAGTGGGTTTGACTCAATCAATTGTGGGTTTGATACTTGTGCTTACTGTCAATACAGTGATCAAAAAGATTGACCCTGAAAGCGCCATGTTCTAGGAGGTAACAGCTATGATAAAATACAATCATACAAATCCGAAATTGCATCATAATGGGGTGGAAAAATTTGCCTGGATGTTTTTAGGAATCATGTCAGTGCTATTTCTTTATCCGATGTTTATCGCTGTAATGGTATCTGTTTCTTCGGAGGAAAGCATTCGAATGAATGGTTTTCAGATGATTCCTGATTCTTTCAGCCTGGAAGCTTATAAACTGCTGATCGTCCATTACGGTAACAGTATTGCCCGGGCATTATTATTGACCATTGGTACGGGAATACTGCAGCCTATATTGAGTATTATCCTGACAATGTGTATGGCTTACCCTTTGAGCCAGCCGGACTTTAAGGGACGTGATTTTTGGAGAAAATTCCTAGTGGTAACAATGCTGTTTTCCGGAGGTATTGTTCCAAGTTATATTTTGAGAACCAGATATCTGCATCTGCAAAATAATATATTAATTTATTTAATACCAGGTGTAGGAGCCTGGGGGGTATTTCTTTTCCGTACTTTTTTTGTAAATATTGATAAATCCATGGTGGAATCAGCTAAGATTGATGGTGCGTCAAATTTTCAGGTTCTATGGAAAATCATGCTTCCATTAACTAAACCTCTGGTTGCTATGAACTTTTTTAATGGTTTTCTGGGGCGTTGGAATGACATTAATACATGCTTGTATTATATCAGAGATCGCAAGCTTTATACTGTACAGTATCTCTTACAGGAAATGTTGCGTAGTGCAGATGAGACAAAGGCGCTTATTGAAGCCGGACTGTCTCCGGGTATGGATACAATACAGATTCCGGTTGAATCAACTCGCTATGCGCTTGCGGTAATCGGTGCCTTGCCGGTATTTTTGCTATTCCCTTTCATTCAAAAATACTATGCAAAGGGCATTATGATCGGATCCACAAAGGGTTAAAAATAAAAAAATGGAGGAAAAACAATGAAAAAAGAAACAATGAAAAAAGGAATTGCCCTGACTCTGGCGCTATGCACTGTGCTTGGCACATTTATCGGCTGTGGAAGCCAAACTGGGAAAAGTACGGAAAGTACTGCAGAAAAGAGTTCTGTTTCCGGTGAACCCAAGGAGACGGAAGAGGTTTCTTCTGCAATTGAGAGTGAAACAGAGCCTGAGGTAGAACTGGAGCCTGTTACCTTGAAGTGGTTCTTTTGTGCCGGTGAACAGGAGGGCAGTGCTGATGTAGTAGAAGCCTTCAATGCAAAGTTAACTGAAGTTCTGCCAAATACAACTGTGGAATTTGTGTTTAATTCGGACTATAATACGAACTACCCCATGGCTCTGGCCGGCGGTGAGGAGATGGATATTGCCTGGGATGGTTATAAAACTCCTTTTTATCAGAATGTTTTGGATGGCAGTATTATGGGACTGAGCGAATTGATTAATGAATATGCTCCTAATTTGGTTAAGGAGATGGAAATCTGGGAATCTTCCTATGAATCATGTACCCTTGATGGAGAGATTTATGGTGTTCCCTCTATACAGCCTAATGTGAAAGAAAGTCAGGCTTGGAGAGTTGACCTGATTCTGGAGCCTTATCTGGACATTGACGCATTGATGGAGGAATTCCATTCTAATACCAAAGCCACTGCCAAGATGGCAGATATTTTTGAGGCAGCAGTAAAAGCAGCCTTAGATGATGGGGCTATCAAAGTAGGTGATACATCTTGGTTTATTGACGCTTCATTTGCAAACTGGGGAACTTTTGGGTACCTGGAGTTGGGGAATAACATTTTCTATGATGCAAATGCCGAGAATCCTGTTCCGTTGCATTTATGGGAAATCCCAGAGGTAAAGATGTTTGTTGAATATTATGCGAAATGGTATGATTGGGGTTGGATAACAGATACACAGTTGATTGGTGGCCTGCCGTCAGGATCACGCAGTTTATTATACGCTAACACTTCTTATAATCAGAACTGGTCAGACGCTAACGAAATAGGAGTAAAAAACTTTGAGAAGGATATAGATGGCTATCCTAAGCTTATGCTTTTGACCAATAGGCCGGAAGACGGTTATATAGGTGTCAATACGTTTGGCAGTGCTAAAAGCTATGCGGTTATTCCTTATACATCTAAGAACCCGGAGAGGGCTATGATGCTGTTAAATGTCCTTCATGATGAGGTTGGTACCGTTGGCAACGATCTGTTAAATATGTTGATTTATGGTTTTGAGGAAAAATCAGATGAAGCTAAAAAGTATGGCTGGTGTAATTATACTGCTGTAGAAGAGGACGGTCAGCTGAGAGTAGATACATCGGTTCGTAACGGTGCAGGTTCCAAACATAGTGTAACTGCATGGAAAATTGCTAATACCTTTAAATCAATGCATGATGGTGGTGTATTGACTACCACTGCCAGCAAAGAGTATGCTATGAACTTCTATGTTGATGTCTATCCCAATATGAAGAGGACAGTTTTGGCAGGTATGTTCGTGGATACCTCCGATGTATCTCTGGCAATCGAAAATATGAGTACTGTATGGGCAGAGTATAAGGAACAGATTTATTCAGGATGCGGCGGTGTTGATAAAGTGGATGCACTTATGGAAACTGCACTTAATAAGATTATGGAAGCGGGTCTGAATGAAGTTAAGGTTAGTCTGCAGGAGCAGATTGATGCATATATTTCCCAATAAATAGCCTTATGGCTTGAACTTTTAGTCTCCACTGGGGTATAAAAGCCTGGTGGGGACTAGATTTGGTTAAAGTAAGCAATACCTGTGGTGATAAGAGGAAACGAGCATGAGAAATTTTATATTAGGAACAGATTGGTGGACCGATTGTGATGATGTCGTTGCAATGAGAATCATGTGTAGAGCTATAAAACAGAATAAAGCCTGCTTGAAAGGAGTAGTGATTAATGCTTGTATGGAATACTCGGTTTCGTCGCTGGATGGTTTTCTGAACTGTGAGGGTATTACTGGAATTCCATTAGGAATAGATAAAGAGGCAACTGATTTCGGAGGAAATCCGCCTTATCAGAAAGGATTATCTGAATACGCGGAGAGATATAAGACCAATGATTGCGCAGAAGATGCCGTGAGATTGTATAGAACAATCTTAGCACAAGCAACAGAAAAAATTGAACTTATTGAAATCGGCTATTTACAGGCTGTTGCAGCATTAATTGAAAGTGGGGCTGATGATATTTCTGAAATGGATGGACTGCAGCTTCTGAGGGAAAAAGTCTCAAAGGTTTGGGTAATGGCAGGAAAATGGGATGACAAGCCGGGGAGAGAAAATAATTTTATTCGAAATGAGCGTTCACGCATAGCAGCAAGTGTTTTTTGCGAAAAAATGCCGGTGCCTGTAACTTTTCTAGGGTATGAAGTAGGATATGATGTTATAAGCGGTGGTTATTTGAAAGAGGATGATATATTATACAAAGTTCTGTGCGATCATGGGTCTTGTACAGGAAGAAGTTCTTGGGATCCAATGCTTATGCAGCTTGCCTTGATTGGAGATGAATTTATAGCAGGCTATGATATAGTCACAGGAATGGCAAGGGTTGATCAGAACACTGGGGAGAATTATTTTAAAGATTCTGCATTTGGTAATCATAACTATGTAATTAAAAGATTTAATAATGATTATTATAAGAATGAGATTAATGCATTGATAAAGTAATTAAAGTGTAGCAATGAAAAAATATGCTGACTATAGATTCCGAAAGACTATTATAAAGGAGAATGATAATATGACAGCATTGGTTACACCTGTAAGTAATGAAACTTTAGATATTTTGACGGATCGGCAACGAGAATTCCTTTATGAGAAAGAGCATTCTTACGATGAACACAAAATTGACTGGAAGCATTTGGAGAGGATGAGCCTGAAAGATCACACTTTCCCACAGAAACATGAATTTTCCTGGAAAACGAACGAGAAAGAAGCTATACTTGAAATTTCTGAAAATAAGGAATTTAATCCGTCTTTTATCGTTAAAACTGATGCGGCAGAGGTTATGATAAATAACTTTAAGGCAAATTGTACTTATTATTGGCGTGTAAATAACAGTGAAAGCCGGTGCTTTTCTACAGAAGATATTACACCGCGTTGGATTGAAGTGGATGGATTAACCAATGTACGTGATGCGGGGAATTGGAGAACGCATTATGGCAGTAGGATTAAGCAGGGCATGCTTTTCAGAGGGAGTGAGATGGACAGGCATCATACTATAACTGCAAAGGGTGTACAGATAATGCGCAATGAATTAAAGATAAAAACGGACTTGGATTTACGAGGAGAAGCGTTAAATTTGTCGGGCAGTCCATTAGGAGGGGATGTAGACTTAATTGTGATTCCGGTTAGTGCGTATGTTGATTTTATGAGTGAGATAGGAAAGCGGGAATGTAAAAAGCTATTTGATCTCTTCAGTGAAGAGGCGCGGTATCCCATCTATTACCATTGTTGGGGAGGGGCAGATCGAACCGGTACAGTAGCTTTTTTTATGGGAGCAGTTCTTGGTATGAGTGAAACAGACTTGATTTTGGATTATGAATTGACTTCTCTTGCTATATGGGGAGACCGCAATCATAAAAGTGAGCTGTTTAAAAGATTTATAAAACAAATAAATCAGTATGCGGGTAATACTCTGCAGGAGCGAGCCATCAGCTTTCTTTATTCGTGTGGAATAACCAAGGAAAAAATGCAGAAAATACGCAATATTCTGTTGTAGAAATATAGATATTTATAACAAAATAAGTAAAGGAGACATTTAGGATTGAATAATATAAAAAAAATAGATATGCATGTGCATACACATCTTCCGGGTGGCCCGGAAAGATTAAGGGGCGGAACGTGGCCTATACCGGAAGAACTCAGAAAAATTTATGATGACTTGAATATTGAAAAAGGAGTTGAAATGCCAAGGCTTGCTCCGGAACGTTCCCATGATCCAATAACATCAAGAGATGCGGGTTATATTGCAAAACAGTACTCTGAGACAATCGGTTGGTATTTTTGTTATCTTGATCCCCGGATGGGAACGAATTCCCCTTGTGATAATTTGTCCTATTATATTGATTTTTACAAAGAGCAAGGTGCGAAAGGCGTTGGAGAACTGCAAGCGAATATGTATATTGATGACCCGAGAATGATGAATTTGCTTTCCTCATGCGAAAAATGCAATGTACCGGTTACAATTCATTTTGGAAAAATTGGTGAAGGATGTGGTATTGCTGATGATATCGGGCTTCCACGTCTGGAAAAAGTGTTGGAAAATTACCCGAAATTAAAAATACTCGGTCATGCCATGACTTTTTGGTCTGAAATTTCAGATGATGTTTCTGAAGAAACGAGAAATGGATACCCAACCGGTAAGATAAAAAAAGAAGGAAGGATAGCAGCATTAATGAGGAAATATCCCAATTTATATTGTGATTTATCTGCATATAGCGGTTATAACGCAATATCCCGTGATAGAGAATATGGTCTGAAATTTCTGCAAGAATTTAATGAACGTATATTTTATGCTACGGATATAAGTACACCGCAAAAACCTGATGGCCCTGCACAATGCATGGCGGCATTTTTAGATAATGCTGTCAATAACGGAGAGTTATCCGCTAAAGCATATGAAAACATATGTAGAAAAAATGCATTAGCACTTCTTAACGGAGAAATTTAATATGAAAATATGTTTTTTAGGAACCTGTTCAGGAACAGAACCTTATCAGAACAGGAAGCACTCTGCATTCTGCTTAGAATGCGAAGGGTATATTTATTGGTTTGATGCAGGAGAAGGCTGTTCTTACACAGGACATATTGCAGGAGTTGACTTATTAGCAGTAAAAAACATAGTGATTTCCCATACACATATGGATCATGTGGGTGGTCTTGGTAATCTTTTATGGAATATTAGAAAATTGCGTTATGTAAAAAAAGAAAAACCATACTATGGTGATATAGAAGTGTATATACCTAACATGGAAACCTGGAATGGCATCATGAAAATATTACGAAATACGGAAGGTGAATTTTGTACAGATTATTCCGTTATTGGCCATCGAATAATGGATGGCATTTTGTTTGATGATGGTATATTAAAGGTAACTGCATATCATAATACACATTTGCAGAAACAGGACTTGACATCATGGCTATCTTTTTCCTTTTTAATAGAGTATGAGGGAAAGCGATTGGTGTATTCTGGGGATGTAGGAAATTACCATGATCTTGATGAAGTAATTGGAGGTGGCTGTAACTGCTTAATTATTGAAACAGGGCATTTCTGTATTGATGATGTCTATGACTATTGCAAAGATAAGCAAATTGAAAAAATATATTTCTTTCATAATGGTAGAGAAATATTAAATAATTTGCCGGCTGCACAAAAGAGAGTATATGATTTGTTTGGGGAAAAAGCCATAATTTGTGAAGATGGGATGATTGTGCAGACCAGTTGAAAACAGGAGTAAATAAATTATGCATTCATTTTTATTGATTGGTCAGTCCAATATGGCCGGCAGAGGATTTGTTAACGAAGTGGAGCCCATTATTAATAACAAAATTAAGGTATTGCGGAATGGAAGATGGCAGCCCATGTATGTTCCGATAAACTGTGACCGTGTCGCATCAGGAATAAGTCTTGCTGAGAGCTTTGCGGATGCCTATGCAAATGACCATGATGTAGAGGTAGGATTGATTCCCTGTGCAGATGGCGGGACTTCCCTGGAACAGTGGAAGGAAGGCGGCCTGTTGTATGATAATGCAATATGCCAGGCACGTCTTGCTCAGCGGACGTCTACAATAGCTGGAGTATTGTGGCATCAGGGAGAGTCGGACTGCCGAAAGGGCCTGTATGATACTTATGCAGAGAGATTTGAAAGAATTATGGCTGCATTCAGAAGAGATCTTGATTTATGTGATGTTCCTTTCATTTTGGGAGGGCTTGGTGATTTTTTGAAAAATTGTAATTTGAAGAGTCGCTGGAATCTGGAACGGGAAACCTATATTTATGTTAATGAAGCATTAAAGAAAATTGCAGTTAACAATGTAATGACGGGCTTCGTCTCAGCCGAAAATTTGAGTGCAAATGCAGACAATCTGCATTTTAATGCAAAATCGCTGCGAGAATTTGGCATTAGATATTATCAGGAGTTTTGTAGATTAGAGAACAGGGACAAGGTATTTGCGGACAAATATGTAGAGGATGATTTGTTCAGGTTGGATATGGAGAAGTTATAATGACCAAGAGGCTGATCATTTAGAGGGATTCCTGGTGGCCCTGCTAATAAGGGAACTGTCGCACCAATAATTAAAATTGGTGCGACAGTTCCCTGTGTCTTTTGGCAGGAATTATTAACGAAGTATTTGACACTTATTTCTGCACCTTAATCAGTTTCCACTTCCCACTGTTATACCGAATCAGCACAAGAAGTGTTCTTACCAGCTGATCGCATAAAAAAGCCAGCCATGCGCCGTAAAGCCCCATGCCCATCCTTACGAAAAGAATTGCCAGAACCGGTCTCATCAGGAGAATGGTGATAAAAGTAATAATCGCAGTAGACCTGGTATCACCAGCACCGCGCAGACCACCGGCAGTAATGAACTGTGAAGTCTGGAAAGGCTGCAAAAAGGCCACAAATAGCATGATTTTACCACCGGTTTCAATAATACCCGGATCACTGTTATACAGTGCAACGATATTTTTACCAAAGAGGATAAAGATCACAAAGAGTACCATGGCAGAAATAAGACCGACGGTACGTGTCTTACTGCAGTAGGCTTGTGCCATATCGGAGCGCCTCTTTCCGAGAGACTGCCCCACAAGTGTGGTCGCGGACACTGCAAATGCCTGTCCTGTCATAAAGGATAATGCCAAAATATTCATGCAGACCTGATGGGTTGCATAAGCAGCGGTTCCCAGGGAGGCAATGGTCTTTGCAAAAATGATGACACCCACCCGCATGAGAAGCTGTTCCACCATTGCGGGGAAACCGATATTTATCATATTTCCAAGAGCTTCCTTATTCGGCTTAAATCCAAGCTTGAATTCCATCTTCAGGAAGCCGTTTCCTCTGATAATAACCGTCAATGCCATGACGAATGCGACGAATTGGCCGATGACGGTTGCAAGCGAAGCACCTGCAACACCAAGCTCCGGGAAGCCCAGATTTCCGTAAATAAGCAGCCAGTTAAAGAAAACATTCACTATATTTGCAATCAGGTTATAAATCATGCAGGTCCTGGAATCACCGACAGCACGCAGGGAAGCTGTAATCGTACTGGTCAGAGCCATCGTCAGAAAGCCGGCCATCTGGATCTGCAGGTACTGGGTTGCCCATTCGGTAACGATCTCTTCGGTGGAACCCATGAAAATAACCATGGGGCGGGCAAAAATAATACCGAGAATAGAAAGAATAATCGTTGCAATGAAGGTGAACATCAGCCCCTGACGGACAATCAGGTTGGCATTTTCCTTATCATTTTTTCCTTTATATTGGGCAACCAGAGCGGTAACGCCTGTATTCATTGCGATAAATGCCGTCATAAGTAAAAACTTTGGCTGAGTTGTCAGTCCCACAGCGGATAAAGCCTGAACGCCTGCCTGGGGATTGGCAGTTCCGCCGATGGAGCCTACCATCATCATATCTACCATGGACGCAAGCTGCGTCAGCAGCAGTTCAATAAAGCTTGGCCAGGCAATGCGGATAATATCTTTGTATAATTCCCCGGATCGGACACCGTCAGGCAGTTTTCGTGTTACTTTTAAATTGTCGGAAGTAATCTCATCACCGTAGGGAAGGCGATCCAACGTAGTCTGTAGGCGTTTTGTGTTCATAATAATAGATTCTCCTTCGTAAAATAACTGTCGCTTTGGCAATAATGAGCGGAGGAGAGGATTACAATATCCCCTCCGGCACCGTCTCCGCCATCCTCTGATACCCTGCAGCACTGGGATGCAGATGATCCCCGCTGTCAAAGCTTTTCTCAAAGCCTTTCGGATTGGCAGGATCGCGTACTGCCCGGTCAAAATCAATGCATCCGTCAATCAGATCGGTACTGCGGATCCAGTCGTTGTAAGCATTGCGCATTTCTTCCCTGAAAGGTGCATAAGTCCGCCATCCTTCGATTGGCAGAAGCGTACCCACATAAACTTTATAACCATAAGAACGGGCCTGGGCGATGTATGTCTTCAGGCCTTCTATTAATTCCTCCACAGTGGGCAGATCGCTCATGGGGCGGAATGGATTCACATCCGTCCCTACCGGGTGAATGATATCGTTGATGCCCTGCTGGATAATCACAGTATCAGCGCCCTCAGTGGGTACTTCATGAGCAAATCGCTTTGCACCCATCAGGCCATATGATTCATAAGTGATGCAGCTATATTCCCGAAGGATGCGGGAGCCACTTGTGGCGCGTCTGATGATCGCGGTATGAGGAAACTGTTCCTTGCAGCGCAGAGTCAGATAATCCGGCCAGGCTTGAGCGGTAATAGAGTCCCCGTAACAGACAATCGTGCGATTTTCTACACCGGTATGAACGGATACATTACTTAAAAAATAAAATAAATTCGTCTTCCGGGAGATATCAATGGAAATTTCTTTACATTCCGTCTGGTCTCCTATGGCATACAGACCTTCAGATAAAGGACCGGATGTGAATACAGTGGAGCGCATCTGCGTAAAATCAGCCAGATAAAAGCTGACCAGGATGGTGCTTTGGGCACAGATGGTGCAGGCCAAAGAATCTGTCACAGCGTGTTCGCCGGCCGGGATGGTTACGGTGTAGGAGCCGTTAAAGGTAACGGGATAGAAAGTTCCTTCTATATTAATGGTAGTTTTCTGGATCGTAATGGCTTCGGTGCCGCAGTAATTGTCAAAGGTGAGCCTGATGGCATCTCCGGGGAACTGACAATAGATGGGGTAGCGAAGCGTGATATTTTTACTATAGCTTTCCGGTCTGTTCTCACCGATAGAGACGGCGTTGCCCCAGACAGAAGCCCAATGCATAGTGTCGGTCATTTGTTTGCACCTTATGGAAATCCTTTCCTTTTCGTTTGCCGTTCCTATTTTATCAAATCTGATTGCAAATGTAAACTGCTCAATTAGTTTCATGTTTATACACGGCGCTTTTGTGGATGCCAATGGAAAACGCTGTAAGACCATAGTGTATAGGCCTTTGCAGATTTTTTTCTAAATTCGGAAGAAATTTATAATATCATCTTTATATTTTGCATGATAAAATTTCCATATAGTATAAATTGTAAAAATTGAGGAGAAAAAGAAATGCGTGAAGGCTTGTTTGTGAAATACATTAAGACCTATTTATTTATTCTTGGAGGATCACTTCTGCTCTTGATACCGGTTTACATAGCGATATATAAGGGCACGGAAGAATTGGTTCTGACGGAAAGCTACAATAGTCTGAAACAGGATGTAACTTATCTTGATAATCAGATCAACAAAATGAATATCATTACGGATCTTTTGCGCAGTAACGAACAGGTGAGAAATTTGGCACAGATATACGGCTCACCCAGACAACAGGATGCTATGGATATGCTGAAGGTAAAAGAGTTCTTGAAGAGCTGCTTTACGCTTAGGGTAGAAAGCTTTGATGAATATCTGGTGTTCAGAAATAATCCGGTTATAATCGCTAAGGGAGAAATTTTGTCAGAGCCGCAATACCAGAGTTATGAAGCGTATGGTCAAAAGGGAACAGACTTTGCTATATTTCGGCAAAATATTTTCGAGGATGAAATGAAAATTCAGTATATGACTATGGCTGAGGGGGATAAGGAAAGTGGAATCATCGGTAGTCTGAAAATATTGAGCAATGCCAGATTTCACTATGAAACGGCATTGGTCTTTACTTTGAATCAGGAGACGATTCATGAAATCCTGGGATTGGAAGAAGAATGTCAGACAAAGTTTGCTTACATTATGGATGGGAATGGAGAAATATTATACCAGGTAAATTATTCAGGGGAACCTTTGAAAAAGGATGCGTATGAAAGGCAGATCATAAAGAGAAATGGTAATAAGTATACCGTGTTCCAAGTACAGGCGGAAAACAGCAACCTTTATTGGACCCTTGGAATATCTGATGAGACAATAAGGCAGAAGATTACAGATGTTAACAGGATTATCAGCATTTATATGATAGCGGCTATTCTGGGCGTAGTTCTGTTTTGTGCATTTTGGGCCATTAGCAGGGCTAAAAATATGGGTGGTGTTTTAGAGGAGCTTGATAATCTCAGAAAGTCAACTGCTGACAGTATCCTGGAAAAACTTTTACTTCGTGGTGTGTATTCTTCCAGGGAGAAAGAAGAAATTGAAAATTATTTATGCTGGGATATGGAATTTTACTGTGTGGTGTGCAGCAGTACCAGACTGAAGCAGGACGGAGAAATCTTGGAGTGTTTCTGCCAGATGGATGAATTTTTTAGGAAACATTTCACATGTATTTCCATAAGCATCGGCAATAATGAAAGAAACTATATCATTGAGATGAAGAAAGAGGATATGCCGGATGTGGGAGTGATATCTGATGCGTTGAAGGAATTGGTATCAGATCAGATAGAGTTGTACTTCGGTATCAGTTCCATTGGCACAGGCCTTGAGAATATTCAGCTTTGTTACCAACAGGCAAAACTGATGAACAGGCAGATTGCAGGTGGCTATGATATGCAAATAAAAGCATACAGGGAGCCTATTGACAACAGGGAGAAGATTTTTAAGCTGAACCTTGGAAACCGTATGTATGATCTGATTCATGCTGAGGAAAAGGATGCCATCAAGGCTTTGTTTGATAAAATACGTTCCTACGCTGCCAAAAACAGTTGGTATACAGAAGCGGAAATCATGCAGTTTTTCTTTGAGATTCAGAGTCCTATAGCCAGAATATGGGATGAGATGGAGCAGAACAGCAATAAAAAAGTAAGCCTTGGTTACCGGACAGATAAGACAATCATAGAATTGGTGGATTCCCTGGAAGAAGCCAGCTACTATTTGTGTGATTGTATCGGTAAGAATAAGGAAAAAAGTAAAAATGCCTTTTATCAGGAGATGATCCGGTTTGTGGAAGAAAATTATAGCAGTAAAGATATGTGCATCACGTATGTGGCCCAGCATCTGGGAATATCAGACAAGAGTTTTGCGGCACTGTTCAAGGAACAAACAGGTAAGAATTTCGGCACATATGTGGAAAAAAGGAGAATGAAGCAGGTAGAGAAATACTTATTGGAAACAGATTTTAGTATGACGAAGATAGCGGATATGGTGGGATATAATACACTGGATGCTTTTTATAAGTCCTTTAAGAAGATATATGGTCTGGCCCCAGGAAAGTGGAAGGAAAATAATATGAATAAATGAAGATATTATAAGAATAAAATGGAAAATTTTCTAAAGAAAGCAAAATCTTATAATTTCTATTTACAGAAGAATCGGGTATGATGTGGTCACAAGCTTTCGAAAGCCTAAGCCTGAAATGAGAAGGACCACCATTATCCTGAATATTTAAGGCAATAGAAAATGGAAAAATTTTTAGGAGGTCATTTATGAAAATAAAATCAATGCAAAAATGGTTAGCAGCAACTTTGGCAGTAGTTATGTCTGCATCCTTACTGACCGGCTGCGGCAATACTGACGGAGAAACTTCTTCCAATGAAAAATCTTCAGAAGTACAACAGTCGAGCGAAGTTCAGACAGATAATTCTGCCGAACAGAGCAGTGAAGAAACTTCAAATGACGGTTTTGAACATGATCCTGTTTTGAATGAACTGGGCGCAGAGACAATCTGTAATGAAAAGGTGACAATTTCCATTGGTCTGAAAACAAATGCCTTGGTAGAGGACTACGATACCAACCATTATACCAAGATGCTGGAAGAAGTGGGCAATGTGGATATTGAGTTTGTATTGTTCCCTGCCGGTAATGACGGACAGGATAAGCTGCAGATGATGATTGCAGGCGGCGAAGAGCTGCCCGATATCATCATGTGGGGGCAGAAAGATGCACTGGCTATGAGCTGGGGCGAAGAAGGGTATCTTATCCCTCTGGAGGATTACTTTGAAAATTCATCCTATTATGCTGCTCAGGGATATGCAAGAGTAAAGGAAAGTACAGGAATGGATATTCTGGATGCTGTAACTGCCAGTGACGGTCATATCTGGACCTTCCCAAGTTATCAGGAGACCTTGACCAATCCTACATATTGCCGTATGTTCCTGTATAAGCCCTGGTTAGATGCGCTGGATCTGGAGGTTCCTACCACTACCGAAGAACTGCGGGAAGTACTTACTGCTTTCAAGACAATGGATCCCAACGGTAACGGAAAAGCAGATGAGATTCCTATTCTTGGCTGTGATATCCGTGCAAACGATGCAGGTGCATGGGCCTGGGAATTTATGATGAATGCATTCACACAAGTTACCAGTAGGAAAAACTTCCTTGTTTCAACAGATGGTCAGCTGTCCATGTCTTACACCACTGATGAGTGGAAGGAAGGCGTTAAGTATATCCGCAGTCTTGTGGAAGAGGATCTTTATAGCGCAATGTCTTTCACACAGAGTCAGGAAATGTTCATATCTATTCTGAGCAGCAGTGGTGATCAGGTAGTAGGTGGCTTTGTAGCGCAGTCTCCAGTCATTATGCCGGAGGATCATCCCTCCTATGGTAACTGGTGTTATGTTCCGCCCCTTATCGGACCGGAAGGATTTCAGTCTGTATCGTACAATCCTGATCTTCCTTCTTCAACAGCATATATTACTTCTTATTGTGAACATCCGGAAGTGGCCTTCCGTCTTATGGATTTAATGTGCAGGGAAGACTTTACCATTACTTCACGCTGGGGCAAACAGGGTGAGAACTGGGATTATATCGCAGATCTGGATGAAAAAGAAATTGAGGCTCTGGCAACCCAAAACAATAATGGCGTACCGGTGGAATATGACTGGGAAAATGCAAGATTCCACGGTTATCCTTCATACTTCTATGAGTATAACAGTGCATGGTTTGGCGTTCAGAATGTACACTGGCGTAATGCAGCAGTAAGATTCAGGACAGGTGAAGTAACAGGCGGTTTCCAGGCAGCAATACTGCGATTTGATGAGGAGTTCCTCAGTCAGCCTATGAACAGTGGATATGACGCAACAGATTTCATGAATGACGTGGCAAGGGTGATGCCGAAAGAACCTATCGGTAAGATTAGTTATGCAAATTTTGATGCTACAACGGAAGCACAGGAGATTCAGGCAGAACTGAATGAATATGTATATTACACTTTGAACAACTGGTTTGTAGGCAACTCTGATGTAGAGGCTGACTGGGATGCATATCTGGAAGAACTGGAAGTAATCGGCCTGTCCAGATACCTGGAGCTTGCTCAGGAAAAGTGGGGCAAGTAATCGTTAATAAAATCAATATCTGAAAAAGGATAAGCCGAAAGAATGCTCCCTTAAATGCGGGAGCATTCTTGAACAAAAGTAAAATAAACCAAGGATTGGCTGAAAATGATAATAGGAGGTATTTTAATGCCAAACAGAAAAAAATGGAATCGTATCTGGCGGGCCAGACAACTTTATCTGTTGCTGCTCCTGCCCCTGGTATGGCTTATTATATTCAAATACGTACCTATGGCGGGACTGCAGATTGCCTTCCGTAATTATTCGAACAGGGGAGGTATCTGGGGCAGCAAATGGGTAGGCTTTCAAAATTTTAAAAAGTTCTTTTCCGACCGCCAATTTTCCACACTGATCATCAATACTCTTCGTATCAGTCTTTACCAGTTGGCGGTAGGTTTTATCGTGCCTATCATTCTGGCCCTGGCCCTGAATGTTATGAAGAACGGTATCTTCAAAAAGACGGTGCAGACACTCACCTACATTCCTCACTTTATTTCGGTGGTTGTGCTTGTGGGTATGCTGTTACAGCTGATTAACCCGGTTGTGGGTCTCTACGGTGCTGTTTACCAGGCTTTGACCGGAACAAGACCCGTAGATATCCTGAGTAATCCAGCATCATTCCCCCATTTGTACGTATGGTCAGGTATCTGGCAGAATGCAGGATGGGGCTCCATCATTTATGTGGCAGCCCTTGCTAATTCAGATCAGCAGCTGCATGAGGCAGCACAGATTGACGGTGCTTCCAGACTGCAGCGTGTATGGCACATTGATATTCCGACCATCCTTCCTACGGCCACCATTTTGCTTATTATGGATGCCGGTAAGGTCATGAGCGTGGGTTTCGAGAAAGTATTTCTGCTGCAGAACGGTCTGAATTTAAGTTATTCAGAGGTATTGTCAACTTATGTGTATAACAAGTCCTTTGGTGCCGGTATTCCTAACTTTTCGTTCTCAACAGCAGCGGGAATGTTCAACTCCGTCATCAATCTGATTCTGATAACAGTCGTAAACAAAATCGCAAAGAAACTGAGCGATACCAGCTTGTGGTAAGAAGGAGGAGAATCATGAAGAAAGCAAAAAAAGTGCGGTTGTCATTTTCTGACAAAGTATTTTATAGCGCCGTTACCGTATTTTTGACCTTTATGGGGCTGATTGTATTATATCCCTTAATCAACGTAGTATCCTGTTCCTTCTCCAAACCGGAGGCAGTGATATCAGGTGACGTAATTTTGTTACCTGTGGAGTTTACCTTAGAGGGATATATGGCAGTATTTCGTACCAATAGGGTACTGCTGGGATTCCGTAACTCTGCCTTTTACACGGTGGCAGGAACACTGATCAACCTGTTCATGACCATCATCTGTGCCTATCCCTTATCCAGAAGAGATCTGCCGGGACAGGGGCGTATCATGATGCTGTTCACCTTTACCATGATCTTTGGCGGCGGTATGATTCCTAACTACCTGTTGATCAAAGACCTTCACATGCTTAACACGGTATGGGCATTGTTGATTCCCGGGGCAATTGCAGTGTATCACATGATTGTCATGAAGACATTTTTCCAAAGCTCTATTCCCGGAGAACTGCTGGAGGCATCCCAGATTGACGGGTGCACAGATATTAAGTATCTGACAGAAGTGGTGCTGCCATTGTCCAAGTCCATTATTGCAGTTGTAACCCTATATTATGCGGTTGGGCATTGGAATGCATATTTTAGTGCATTCATGTATTTATCTGATCAGAATCTATATCCGCTGCAGCTTTTTCTGCGAGAAATCCTGATCTCAAGTAAGGTGGATGCGGCGATGCTTGCAGATGATATTTCCAATAAAGCTTCATATGGTCTTGAATATGTTTTGAAGTATTCATTGATTGTAGTGGCAACAGTACCTATGCTCATTATTTACCCTTTTGTGCAGAAGCACTTTGTAAAGGGTGTTATGATCGGTGCTGTGAAAGGATAACCTATGAAAGTAACAGATTTATCACTGAAAGAAAAAATATTGCAGACTGTAGTCATCAGAGTCAATAAAGATAAGTTCGTGCCGGAACAGGTCGGCGCAGCCTTCTTTTTCGGAGAAATCATTACAGAGGCCGATGAGATGGGGAGGAATCAGGCAAGAAGCACTTTGGCGCAGTATATAGAGAATGCGAAAATCCCTATTCTGATTACTTCTGATTTTGAAAATGGATGCGGAAGTATGCTGAAAGGCCTGACACCGTTGCCATACCTTATGGGACTTGGTGCTTCAAACAGTGAAGAAATTGCATATAATTACGGAAAAGCTACGGCCCTCGAAGCCAGATCTGTAGGAGCTAACTGGTCCTTTTCGCCTGTCTCGGATCTGAATATCAATAAACGTAACCCGCTTGTCAATGTACGCGGAATCAGCGATGATCCGGATGTAGCTGTCAGGCTTTTAAAACAGGTTGTCCGGGGGATGCAGGAAAACGGTCTGGCTGCCTGTGCCAAACATTTTCCCGGAGATGGTCTTGACTATCGTGACCAGCATATTGTGACTACTAATAATACCCTTACCTTTACAGACTGGAAAAAGCTGTCTGGAAAAGTATTTCAGGAACTGATCGATGATGGGGTTTACTCTATTATGGCCGGACATATCACCCTACCCGATTACCAGGAAGAGGTCTTTGGCAATGGAATGAAGCTTCCGGCTACCTTGTCCGGGGAGTTGATAGACGGCCTGTTAAAGAAAGAAATGGACTTTCATGGTGTGGTAGTAACCGATGCTCTTGGGATGGGTGGTTTTAACGGATGGTACGATACCAGACAGCGGTCTGAAATTGAAAGCTTCAAGGCCGGCTGCGACATGATGCTCTGGCCTACAGCTGATTATGTCAAGAATATGACAGAGGCTGTGGAAAATGGATATATTTCCATGGACCGTCTGGATGATGCCGTATCAAGGATTCTGGCAATGAAAGAAAAGCTGGGGTTATTTGACAAGGATAATCATGCAATCAGGCTGACAAAGCAGGATACAGATTTTGTCAAAAAGACACAACAGGAAACGGCAGAGCATGCCGTCACTCTTGTTCGTGATAAAGGAAGATTCTTTCCGCTGAATCCTGAGAAAACGAAAAAAGTTGCAGTGGTTCCCGTGACACATTATCTTCCGGCTTATGAGGAAGCAGAGCTTTTATGCCGGGAACTGCGCGTAAGAGGCTTTGAAGTGACCTATTGCGAGAAAGGTATGAATGATAAGGATATCGATGATCATGATCTGGTGCTGTATGCGCTGTTCTCCAGACCTTTCCGTCCCATTGGCTTTTTAGATTTCCATTCCACAGAGGCCAAAAAAGTTGCAGCCAGTTTACAGTACGGAACTGAAAAAACCATCGTAGTATCATTTGGCTCTCCTTATTTTGGGAACCAGTACTTTGAACGGGCGCTTACTTATGTGAATGCATATTCCATGTTATCGCCAAGCGTCAGGGCATTTGTCAGGGCGGCAGTGGGAGAAATTTCTTTTGGCAGCTTTAGCCCGGTAGAGTTGTAAAGGGATAGTGCATCAAGGCTTTAAAGAATTTCAGAGCATAAAAGCAGGTAGTTCTTGATACTACCTAGAGTGAAAAAGGAGTTTTGGATATGACAAAAAGGAAGAAATCAGGGATTTTCATGTCGTTCTTCATATTGTTCTTAACCATGTGTGGCTGTGGCAGGCAAACGGAATCGCAGGCTGATACACTAACTGAAATGCAAACACAGACGGAATCCGATAGCACAACAGTCGTTTTTGAGGAAACTGAGCCTGGGGGGAGAGAAATGAATATTTTGGATGAGCTGGGAACTGCTGACCAAAGCTATACATGCGGAGATTATTCCGTTTTGAATTCCTATAATGGAAAGAGTGCGGAGGAGTATAAAGAGCTTTGCAGTTATTTTGTTTTAAATGGTTACGAAGAATATTGTTCCTCAGAACGTAATGAAAATCTGTTTGCTACTTATGTGAACGGAGATGCCCTGGCATGTGTTTACTGGTTAAAGGATAAAGAGGAGCTGAATTTGATTACTTCAGATACTGCCGGTGGTAATCTGCCTCCTATGAATCCGGAGGTTACTGATGGAAATGTACAGACAACAGTGGTACAGCTTCACCAGACGGTATACGAGAATGGTATGGGATATGTGATCCGACTGGCAGATGGAAGCTTCCTTATCTATGATGGTGGGCAGCCCAACATGGCAGATGAATTATATCAAACATTGTGTGAATTGAATGGCGGAGAGGAGAATATTGTAATCCGTGCATGGATGCTGACCCATTCTCATGAAGACCATTATCGTGGTATGTACGGTTTTTTTACGACGTATGCTGATAAGGTAGAGCTGGAATATTTATTGATTGCACCTCTATTTCCCGGAGAAGGCTTTATATCTTCAAAGGAAAACTATATTTTGCGGAAATTTCCGGATGTGAAGATTTGCGTAGTGCATACAGGCATGATCTTTAATTTCTGTAATTTAGAAATGGAAATTTTGTTTTCACCGGAAGAATTATATATAGATGAAACACCGAGTAACTATAACAATTCGAGTATTGTTTCAAAAGTATATTCAGACGATTATAGTATGATCTTTCTGGCAGATACCGCAAAGCAGGCTTCAGCCATCTTTTCTGAGATATATGGTTCCTATTTGAAGAGCGATATGTGTCAGGTAGCACACCATGGAGTGGACAATAATCCGCTTAGCCTGTATGAACTGATAGAAGCAAATATTTTGTGGTATCCCTGCAATGGGGATGTTTATCAGGACAGCGTAAATTATGATGTGAGAATGGCACTGAAAGATAAGCCCTATACCAAAGAGATCCTGCTGCAGGATGAGGAACGTCACCAGAGAGATTGGGGGTACATAAGTGAGGTTGTCAGCAATAGTTACGAATCTTCGAGCAATGACCATGGTGCTGTTGAAGAAAGCGAGTTGTTGTACACGGTAGATTTTCGCGGTAATGATGGTATCTTTATACCCGGTCCGATCGGAGAGTCGGCCACCCACTATGACTACACTGTGAGCGAGGATGGAAATGCACTTACTATAAAGGGCAGAAAATCCGGAACAAACAAAACCTTTTGCTATTGGGGAGGGACATTTGCCGGATTTGAGGCCGATAAAGAAACTATGTATACCATGGTGTATAAGGCAAAAGCAAATGGTACGGCAGGCAAAGACAACAGCGTAGGTATTGGAGGATGGATACTGGACGGAAAACCTGAAGATTGTCATTTTTACAATAACTACAGTAACCACAGCGAAATGAATGCGGAAGGCTCTATTGATGATAGACGAAGTGCACTCTCCAATGCAAGTAATAAGCTGGGTGAATATGTAATGTGGAACAATATCGCAGATTATGCCGTAGATGCAGATGGTTTTGTTACAATAAAGATTGTGTATGACGGAACTACATCTCAATTCCAGAGTGCTATTCTTGCGGCAAATGCAGGAGACGGAAGCAAGGAATCTGATTGGATATATCTCGAAACCCAGAAAATGGTTCTTGATGACACCGATGATGCAATGGGATTTATGGTTTATTCTTACTACAATGTGGTGGATACTACAATCAAGGATGTTCAGCTTTATAAGGGTACATGCACAGGCGTCAAGTAGTGGCTGATTGCCGCCACTGCCGGATGGATTGAAAAGGAAGTGTAGCATGTTATAGCAACAAATATATTTAGGAGGCGAGTGAATATGAGTTCGATTAATTACAGTTGCAGTCAGTTGGAACGCTTATGCTGTGATGCATTTGTGGGATTTGGGTTTTCTGTGGAAGAGGCAAGAAAGATTACGGATGTTTTGCTTTTGGCAGATTTGTACGGAATAAAATCCCATGGAACCCAGCGCCTGGTGCGTTACCATAAATCCATTGAAAATGGTTCGGTCAGGGTGGATGCAAAACCGGAAATTGTATTTGAAACGCCGGTTTCCGCGGTGATTGATGGTCATTCCGGAATGGGGCAGCTGATTTCTATTTTTGCTATGAATATTGCAATCGAAAAGGCGAAGCAGTCAGGGATGGCTTTCGTGACAGTACGCAACTCTAATCATTATGGTATTGCAGGATATTATACCAAAATGGCATGTGATCAGGGGCTGATCGGAATTTCCACCACGAATTCTGAGTCTATTATGGTACATACCAATTCAAGACAAGCCATTTTAGGTTCCAATCCGCTTGCATTTGCAATGCCTGCTGAGCCATATCCGTTCTGGTTTGATGCAGCGACGACTGTAGTACCCAAAGGACGACTGGAAGTTTATAACAAAGAAAGCAAACCTTTGGCGGATCTTTGGGCAGTTGATGAACATGGTAAAAGCTGTACGGATGCAGATCATGTACTCGAATGTATAGATGGTCATATAGATTCCGGCGGAATATTGCCTGTTGGCGGACTCAGCGAAGGTATGGGCAGTCATAAGGGATATGGTTACAGTATGATCAGTGAATTGTTATGTTCCATTACTTCCGGTGGTGCAACTTCGAACCATCACCAGCGTGTAAAAGGTCAAGGCGCAGGAACCTGCCATTCTTTTATCGTAATAAATCCTTCCATCTTCGGGGATGCGGAAGCTATAAAGGAACATCTGTCTGTATTTTTGCAGGAGCTTCGTGATGCAAAACGCGCGGATGAGCAGGTGCCCATTTATACCCATGGTGAAAAAGAAATTCTCAGTTTGGAAAAACGCAGGAAAGAGGGAATTGATGTCAATATCAGTACCGTAGCAGAGATGATTAATATGTGCAATTACCTTGGACTTGACAGTACAGAATATCTCGGTGATGTAGATATATCTAATGCAAAGCAGGGAACATATGACAAGATTTACAAATAAATATAATCAGGAAAGGAACGATTGGATTATGAAAAAAGTTAGTGTTGCGTTACTTATGTTTACGATGATGTTTAGTTGGGTTCTTACCGTGTCTGCATCGACAGTTACTGAAACACCGGTAAAAGACTATGCAGCTGCCGGAGAAGGGGAGTTGCTGTATACAGTAGATTTCAGCGGTAAGGATGGTGTGCTTACACCCGTGCCTATTGGAGAAGCTGCCAGCCATTTTGACTACACTGTGAGCGAAGCCGGCAATGAACTTACTGTAAAGGGTAAAGCAGGCGGAACAGACAAAACCGCTAGCTACTGGGGGGGAACATTCGCCGGATTAGAGGCAAATAAAGAAACTTTCTATACTATAGTGTATAAGGTGAAGGCAAATGGTACGGTAGGTAAAAACAATAGCGTAGGTATTGGCGGATGGATTCTGGACGCAAAAGCTGAAAATGCCCAATTCTACAATAACTACAGTAATCATAATGCAATTACTGCTGAAGGTTCTATTGACGATAGACGCAGCGCACTCTCCAATGGAGGTAAGAAACTTGGTGAATATGTAATGTGGAATACTATCGGAGAGTATGCAATTGATGAAAATGGATTTGTTACGATGATGGTGGAGTATGATGGTGTCAATGCAAAATTCTACAGCTCGATTCTTGCTGCAAATGCAGGAGATGGTAGTGCATCTGCAGATTGGATTCGTCTTGAGAACGGAGAGATGATTCTTGATGATACCGACGATGCAATGGGCTTTCTAATCTATTCTTACTACAATGCAGTAGATACTACTATTAAGGATGTGGAGCTTTATAAGGGGATAATATATGGAGATGAAGCAGAAGAATCTACCGAAGAGCCTGTAGAGATGTCCACTGGGGAATCTGCTGAAGGGTCGGACAAAGAGCCTGCATCGGAAGAACCTGCCAATGTATCGGTTGATACTGAGCCGAGTGTTGATGAGGCACCCGTAAGTCCTGTTGTTATTGTGATTGTGATTGTTGCAGTTGCCGCAGTTGTTGCTTTTATTATTAACAAGCGTAAAAATAATAATTAGTATGAACACTATGACGAAAAACTCAACATCGAAAGGAGTGGCTTGCTTTCCTGTGCACAAATCAGGAACTTTCCGAGGAAGAAAGCATTCGTGGCAAACAGAAAAATTTTTACAAGGAGCAATTGTATATGCAACAGATAGGTATACGCAATGAAGAATCCCAAGACAAAGCAAACGGCTTTTTAAAACACAGACGCTTGATAAATTGGTGGGTGACATGGAATGATCTCAATTGGCCGAATTATGACGGAATAGAGCGCATCAAACGCAAAGCCGAAAAGGCGGCAAAGGCTGACGTGACCACTGCGATTCTTTTCGGTGCTCATTTCAGATGGGATTATCTCCCATATTTTACACTTTTGCATGATTACATAGCGACTGTGGCGGAAGAACTACATAAATACGGAATAGAGCTTTATGACCGTCACTCCGTAAATCTGATACACCGTTATGACACAAGAGATGAGATGAGACACGTTATGCTTCACAGTGGTCCTCACCTTCCGTTTTCACCCTCTCGCGAGGCTGCGGCATCATGGGAATATAAGGGTAAACGCCTTAATGATTGGAGAATGATCGATGTGAGAAACGGAAATCACCTCTATTATCCCCAATATGCGGCAGAAGGATTTTGCTATAATAATCCCGACTATCTCGAAGCATATTGCGACTATGCGAAGCGTCTTGTAGCCGATACGGGAATAGACGGGCTTGCATCAGAGGATTCCGTGCATTATATGCATTTTCTGTCTTGTGCTTGTCCATATTGTAAAGCGGAGCTTAAAAAAAGGACGGGAATTGATCTTCCTTCGGCAGAGGACAGAAATTTTTGGGGAAATTGGGATAATCCTCATTGGAAAGCGTGGATAGATATGCGCTATGATACCGGAAAGAAATTTTTTGAGAAACTTTCGGGCGTGCTTCCGAAAGATTATCCTCTTATTACCTGTGGTGCCAACAGCGCATCGTATTCGTCCACGGGCAAGGCATGCGACGCAAGAATATTTTCAGAAGGCGGAAGTAATTATGTTCATTCTGAGATGAGCGGAAATACCCCTCCGTATAAAAATGATCCTGTAACCGCAAATATTTCCATTACAGACAGAATGGTAAATTTCTCACATCATCAAGCGGTGGCGAAAGAAAACGGTATCAGAAGCTTTTCGACCGGATACGGCTTTACCGAGCCTTCGGCAAATATTATTTGGGCGGTAAACAAGGCTCTTGACACCGACTGCCTGTTTTCAACGCTTAAGGCGCGTCTCGGTCTTCCTGACCATATGCTCGAAGCGCTGCCCGATGAGGCGGACGTCATCGGAAAAGCCTTCAAATTCGAAAAGGAACATCCGGAGTTATTTTGCGGAGATCAGATAGGTCAGGTAGGTGTTTACTATTCGGATGAAACCAGAGACCACACATTTTTTGGAAATCTCCAAAAAGGATATTACAAAGACTATGCACGTACTGTGCGTGAGCTTTTCAGCGCGGGTATTAGCACAAATACCATATTTACGATTCCGAAGGATGCTGTGGAATATCCCGTTATCATCCTTTCAAGTATAGCCGCTATGAAGGATGACGAGCTTGCCGACATAAAAGTGTACGTTTCAAACGGCGGTAAGATCATCGTTTCGGGTCCGAGCCCTATTGAACAATGCAAAAATTCGTGGAATCTTCCTTCAAAGCCCGAAATAAAAAATACAGAAGATTTCTTTGATACGATCGCTTACGGGGTATGGCATAAGCATGCCGAATGGGTGCTTAATACAGAAATAGAACCCTGCAGCGATCCGTGCGAATGGAAAAAGGTTGCTGACGGTATCTTCTACAATCCTTGGCGGGTAAGCGACGGGGCTGCCGAGGGAATGATAAAGCTTTGCAGCAAATACGCAAAAAAGATGCCTGTCAGAATAGTGGATTCCGAGGGCTATCTGATTACCGCGTTCAAGAGTGAAAGAGGAATCATCATTCATCTCTTGGCAGAGGATTACGATACGGATATTGACCATCATCTTGATGAGATACGTTTTCACAGAAGCCGCGTTAATTTTGTCAATAAAGCAGATCCCATTGGTATATCGCGGAAGGTTCAGGTGGAAGCGGATACAGAGCCCCAAGTCTTTACTCCGTTTAACAGCGAGGATACCGATGTTGTACATGACGAGAACGGTTATACTCTTTCCTTGCCTGAAAAAACGGCGTATGCTATTCTGTATTTTGCTTTATAATGTAAGTAATAGTGTGTAGGAGACAAAGGAGCCTATTTACCGGTTTGTGTAGTCAGCGGAGCGGAAACATATGTAACGTCCATATGTAACCGATTAGGGAGAACCGCTCCGCTATATGATTCCTATTAAGAAGTGACGATAGTAGTCCTTGCAAGTAAGCCGGTCACAATCATTATCTTCCTAAGAGAGACTTCCCTTCCCATTCTCTTGCCGCCGGAACCTTCATAATATCAGCAATCGTTGGCGCAAGATCCAGCAAACTCACATCTTTCATAACATGACCTGGCTGGAAGCTGTCCCCGTAAAAGAACATCGGAATAGTCATGTCTTCTTTCCTATCTGAACCGTGACTGCGGTCATGTCCGCCATGATCAGCAGTCACAATCACCGTATATTCTCCCTTCGTCTGTTCAATCACAGTTTTTACATTATTAAAAGCTTCATAGATACAGTGAAGGTATGCGTCGCTCATCCAACCGTTATCATGTCCGCCTTTCTCGTCGGTTTCCACCATGTATAGGAATACAAAATCCGGTTTTAATTCGTTGATGCAATCCAGTGCTTTATTGGTAAGTATCCTGTCGGTGTTGTCTGCTGAATAGGCATTTTTATATTCCGCAGCTATCAGGGAGGCCGAACGGGAAATATCGCGCAGGGGCTCCCAACCGTAAAACATGGCACTGGTTCTTCCGGCTGCTTTAATCTGCTCAAAGAGTCCATTTATGGGACGGACCGGAGGCATATAGGTATTGGTAGTGATACCGTGTCTCACAGGCGGCACGCTGTGGAACATGGACATGTGGCAGGGCAGGGTGACGGAAGGGAAGACAGTCTGGGCATCCAGGGTATAGGAGCCCCTTTTCATTAATTCTTTTACATAAGGGTTGCCACATTGGGTAACGCCGTCAGGCCTCATTCCGTCGATTGAGATTAAGATAACTTTGTTTTCCATTGTATTTGGTCCTTTCGTTATGAAATATAGTTCCAAAAGATAAAATGCGATAAGAATTAAATTCTGTTTCAATGTTATCATACCAGGCAATAGAAGTCAATGAGAAATTCTGCCTATAAATAATTTCCGGAAATATAGTTTTCGCATTTGCAGAGGGCATGAAATGGCCCATTTCGCTACTCGTCATCACTTGATCGGATAGTCCATCATGCTCATGTAAGCATGATGTCCAGACTATGTCGGAATAGAAAATTGATGGATTGATGTAAAAATTGATGGATTGATGTAAAATATACTTGCTTTTTATGCGGAACTGTGTTAAGTATATGTTATTAGAATTTATGGTTTATAAATTGTATGCATACACGATAAATGAACTTTAAATTTCGTTGCAGTGCGCAGGTACTGTCTGGAGATTCATATAGCTTTACTATGCTCTTTATAGCAAAGCTTCGTAGGCCATTTCGGTCAATGAATCCGGTAAATTAACTTCATAATGACATTTCTTCGGCAAAGATATTGACCGATATTGCGTGATTTGATATACTCTAATTAGACTTCAATGGGGTGACGTACTTTTGAGTATGACTCATCAACAGACACCAATTCATCAGTAAACACCGAAGAAGGAAAGGTGGGGAATGGATAAGGACATCACAAAGAAGAGACTGGAAGATTACAATGATGTATTCGTTGACATTTTTAACAATATGGTGTTTGAGGGTGACGAAGTACTCGATGAAGACAATCTGATAAGCCTCCCTACAGAATCCTTTACCAGGAAAGCAGGGGGCGGGCTGCGTCAGGGCAACCGTGACGTAAGGAAAGCGGATAATCGAAACCAGCATTACAGGCTGGTTTTCGGACTGGAGAATCAGGAAGAATGTGACAATACCATGCCTGAGCGTACGATGGGGTATGATTATGCAGCTTACGAGGAACAGATTAAGAAAATAATGGAAAAGAATGATAAGGCTAAGAAACCGGCATACTCGAAAAGGATACATGATGAGCAGAAGCTGGCTCCGGTGGTAACAGCTGTTTTGTATTTTGGCTCGAACTGGACCGGTCCCACGAGACTGTATGACATGCTGGAGTTCCCGGAGGAACTGAGGGAGCGGTTGGAGAAGCTGGTACCGGATTATCACATTAATCTGATCGAGGTAAAGAAACTGCCGGAGAAAGTGAGAAAGCGCCTGACTTCGGACTTCCGGCTCATTGCAGAGTACGTGGCTTGTCGTAATCAGCCGAAGAAACTGGATAAATTATTGGCGGATAATAAGCAGGTTATCAGGCATCCTGAGGAATTCTTTGACTTGCTGGGAACAATAACAAGTGATAAGAGATTTTTAGAGGCCAAGGAAATGCTCACGGAAGAGGAGCGGAAAGGTGGAGTGACGATGTGTGACGGACTGGATAGAAGAGAGAAGCGCGCGATCATGAGAGGCGAAAAGGAAGGCGAAAAGAAAGGCGAGAATCGCATGTTGCAGCTTATTCAATGCATGGCAGAAAATGGAGAAGGTAATTTGATTACAGAATTAGGAAAGAAGCCCGGATTATTACAAAAGATGTATAAGAAATATGGTTTACTATAAGTGTCATTGGGAAATTCTTTCAGAAGAGTCTTACAGTAAAATAAAATCAGTAATAGAAGAGGCCGGCTGCGCTGAACTTAAGCGTGCCGGCCTCTGTAACATTTAAAGCTTATTTATTCTTTTTTAACTGATAAGATCCCACCATGCAGAAGAATGCAATAGCCATAAGCCATACAACTGCATTGGATTCGCCGGTTTTCGGCACATCATCATATTCACTGCTGCCTGAAGAAGTGGTTGTGCCTGCAGAAGGTGTAGAAGTTGCGGGAGCTGTTGTGCCGGTTGTCGGAGTCTTGCTATATTCCTTCTCATCCGTTCTTACGGAACCGTTTTCAATATATAAAGTTCCCTTATTGAAATTGTAGAAATCGTAGTAAACTTTATTGTTATCATAACCTTTTACGTGTCCAACGGTACCGCCGGCGGCTGCAGTTGCAGTGATATCAGAAGTACCAATGATCTCCAGGTAGCTTACATTATTATTAAAGTTACACAAGCCCTGGTCGTAGATGTAGGCGTTAGTTACATTGCCGTTGATAACACACTTGCTGTTATTGAGCACGTAGAGATTATCAATACCTTTAACAGTGATGATGGGTGCAGCATCTGTGCTGAGAACAGTCAGGTTACCCAGGCGTGCATCCAGTTCCAGAGTGTAGCCGCTGGCTCCGGCAATGATGATATAATCACCGTCTACGATATCCTGTTTCAGATAGTAGATTTCACGGCTGGTATTCTCGTCATTCCAATTTCCTACCATGTAGCGCCAGTCACCTGATCCACTGTCGTATTTTACGGAATAGGTGGTGGGCTCAACAGCTTTCGCAGTGATGGGCGTGCTGAGAATGGGCAGTACACAAAGCAGTGCAGCTGCAAAGAGTGTGATGATTTTCTTGGCTTTTTTCATAGTCGATTCCTCCTGATATATTATATTGTTTTTACTATTATAAGCCATTGGCTTCCGTTTCAATCATAATTACTCAATCGGCAGATAATAATCGCCGGGTTCTGTTTCCTTGGCTACCACTACGAATCGCCCGTTTTCCACATGATAGGCGCAGGTGGAAAGGGTGATGAAGTGGTCTCCGAATTCGGCGGTAACACCGGTATCATATATGGAAAGCTCCTTGATATTATCGTAGAAATCCAGGAACTCTTCTTCCGTATCTGCCTGAAAGAATTTATAAAACTTGAAGACATCGTCAGTCTTTTTGTAGACCTGGGAATAAAACACGGCGATGACTTCGTAATTGCGCTGGCATTGGGGCGTGTACAGGATAATATCCTTGTGCTCCTTGTAGTAGCTCTCATTCTTGTAATCCGTCAGGTGACCGAACATAGTACCTGCTTTCATATTATGTCCATGAATGATCAGGTTGGTAGTAAGCGGATCCAGACAGCTGTCGGTATCCAGGATCAGGCAACCTGCCGAGTTGGATTTTTTATCAAAACCACGGCGGAGATAATAGTTCTCATCTTCCGGTGTCCACATGATGGGATAATCAATGTTGGTGCCGGGAATGCTCAGCCAGCCGGCCATGTCCTCGTTGGACAGGTAACTGTCTGCGTAAGGATTGGGAACCGCTTCAGGCAGTTCTTCAGTTTCCGGGGCAGAAGCATTTGCTTCGGTATTGTCAGCTTCGGTGTTGTCTGTTCCGCTGCTGATTGTTTCTGCGTCAGAAGGTTTTGCAGCCTGTGTCGGCTGTGAAGAATCCGCGGACGGAGAACTTTCATCCGAACTGTGCGGTGCTTCACCGGAAACTTCGGTGGTAATATTTTCAGTGGAAATGCTTTCAGTGGAGAACGTTTCCAGCGCTTCTTTACCTTGGGAGGCAGCTTCGCGCAGTTCCTCCAGAGCCTTCTCGGCTTCTATATTGTCCTGATGGCCTTTGTACAGGATGATTCCTGCGGCAATCAGGCAACCTGCGGCTATGCCGGCGAGTATGATAGATAATAGCTTTTTTGTAGGATTCATAATATTTCCTTTTGTGGATTGAATTACCATTATTATACCTTATTGAAGTCGGACAACGCAATAGTTTTTCTTTGATGTGTCTAAATATTCAGTCAAATTTAAGAAATTCATAAGAATTAAGAGAAGCGAAGATAGTAACAGTTCAGACGCGCCATTCGCAAAGCCGCGCCTTCGGCGATTTCCGCTGCTTCGCAGCTACCTTTGCAAACAAAACTTCCAGTTTTGTTTATAATCGGGCAATCAGCACAAGTCTATACACATGTGAAAAATCATGCGAGCATGATTTTTCGCATGCATACAGACTTGTCTGAACTGTTACCGAAGATATAAGGAAAAGAATTGTATCTTTTCGGAGATTATGGTAGAATAGACATCGTGACGGGGCGACATTGCAAAAAAGTGTATGACCGGATGAACATGTATGATAAAACGCATACAGCATAATGCGAAATGTGTTAAGGTATGTATAGAGAGAAAGAAGACAGTTTAAATGTATTCATTTGACAGTAAGATCAGATATAGTGAATGTGACAGTGAAGGCAAGCTGACGCTGCCGGGGCTGATGAATTATTTTCAGGATGCTTCCACATTTCAGTCGGAATTGCTGGGGGTGGGCGTAAATTATTTAAAGGCCCATCATCAGGTGTGGGTATTGTCTTCCTGGCAGATTGAGGTGGAACGTTATCCCAGGTTGTGTGAAGATGTGGAGATTGGCACCTTCCCTTATGATTTTAAGGCATTTCTGGGCAGTCGAAATTTCTTTATGAGAACAAAAGACGGACAGTATGCGGCAAAAGCCAATAGTCTGTGGAGTCTTCTGGATACGGACACTATGAGACCCAAGCAGCCTGCTGCAGAGCTGCTTGAAAAGTATCCTGTAAAGCCGAGATTGGAGATGGACTATGCTTCCCGTAAGATTATCGTACCGGAAAGCGGCGTTCAGAAGGAGCCTGTTGCGGTGAAGAAACATCACCTGGATACGAATCACCATGTGAATAATGGGCAATACATCAATATTGCCATGGAATATCTGCCGGAAGGTTTTGGCAGAGGACGCGGAGTGCGACAGCTTAGAGCAGAGTATAAAATGCAGGCTTTTTTGAATGATGTATTATATCCTTATGTAGTGAAGAGTGAGGATGGAGTAATTGTTTCGCTTCGTAATGAAGTGGGAAAGCCTTATGTGAATGTAGAGTTTCGGTAAGTGCAGAAAATTCGCAACAGTTCAGACAAGTCCATACATATGCATACGAACTTGTCTGAACTGTTATGAAAAATGACACAAAAATGATACATCTATGCAACAAAATAGATAAAAAGAGAGACTGATATAAGAACGATGGAGGAGTTATGATCAGATTAGGCGAAACACAGACACTGGAAATTGTGAAGACAGTGGATTTTGGTGTATATCTTGCACCTTCTAAGGAAGAGCAGGAGGAGCGCATCCTGCTGCCGATAAAACAGGTGCCGCAAGGCAGCAAGCCCGGAGATCGTATCGAGGTTTTTGTATATAGAGATTCTAAGGACAGGCTGATTGCCACCACCAATGTGCCAAAGCTTCAGATGGGGCAGGTAGCACTTCTTAAGGTGGCTCAGACCGGTAAATTCGGTGCTTTTCTGGACTGGGGGCTTGAAAAGGATCTGATGCTGCCGTTTAAGCAGCAGACAAGGAGAGCCAGAGAAGGAGAGGAAGTCCTGGTGTCCATGTATATCGACAAGAGCGGCAGACTCTGCGCTACCATGAATGTCTATCAGGCACTTTTAAATGACAGCCCTTATCATAAGGATGACAAAGTAACCGGCAGAGTATACCTTATCAGTGAAGAATTCGGAGCGTTCGTGGCAGTGGACAACCGATACTCTGCTCTGATTCCCAAAAAGGAACTGTACGGCAAAGTGGAAGTGGGGCAGGACATCGAAGCAAGGGTGGCACAGGTGCTGGAGGATGGAAGACTGACCTTGAGCGTCCGCGAGAAGGCGTACCTGCAGATGGAAAAGGATGCAGCAGAGGTGCTTAAGATCATCGACAGCTATGACGGAGTCCTTCCTTTTAACGATAAGGTATCTCCGGAAATCATCAAACGGGAGACCGGTATGAGCAAAAACGAGTTTAAAAGGGCTGTTGGGAACCTGTTAAAGGCCGGAAAAATCGAAATTACGGATAAAGTAATTCGAAGAAAATAAAAAATGTTAGAAAAATGAAAAATTGCATAAAAAACCCTTGCTTTTTTGTAGATTTTTTTGTAAATTTGTATTAAACTGATATTTGAGTAAAAATGTCGATTTAAAAGGAATATTTGCAGCAGAAGGAGCAGGGGTATGATATCGAATCAGATTTTACAGAACACCATTGATGGGCTGAAGGGAATTGCCAGAGTGGAACTCAGTGTAATGGATGTAGATGGTAAGGAAGTGGCATCTACGATGGACATGAGTCATTGTTCCAGAGCAGCCATGGACTTTGCCGGTTCTCCGGCCGATTCCCAGGAGATTCAGGGATATCAATATTTTAAGATTTATGACGAACAGCAGTTGGAATATATCCTGGTGGCCGGTGGAAGCGGCGAGGATGTATATATGGTGGGCAAAATGGTGGCCTTCCAGATTCAGAACCTGCTGGTAGCTTATAAGGAACGTTTTGATAAGGATAACTTTATCAAGAACCTGCTTCTGGATAACCTGCTTCTGGTGGATATATACAGTAGAGCTAAGAAATTACATATCCAGACCGATGTGCCGCGTGTGGCAA
This sequence comes from Lachnospiraceae bacterium, assembly GCA_017465845.1. Classification (GTDB taxonomy): domain Bacteria; phylum Bacillota; class Clostridia; order Lachnospirales; family Lachnospiraceae; genus Acetatifactor. Next base: position 56,838 of record JAFTVH010000007.1, read on the forward strand.
TGATCGTGGAGACCGAGAACGGCAGGGACAGCAATATACTGGAGATGACCAGAGCGCATTTCGGTGCAGGCAGCAAAGATTTTGTGACTGCAGTGGATGAGCATAACATCATTGTGGTGAAAGATTTGACGGATGCAGAAACGGCCCGTGAAATCGAGAAGGCAGCCAGGATGCTGGATGCCAGCCTGAAGAAGGAAGGGATCAAGGAAGTACGTATCGCTTATGGTACCGTGGTCAGAGAGATTAAAGAGGTCAGCCGTTCCTATAAGGAAGCAAAGATGGCGCTGGATGTAGGAAAGATTTTCTTTGATGAGAGGAAGATTATTGCCTACAATGAACTTGGAATCGGAAGACTTATTTATCAGCTGCCTATTCCGTTGTGTAAGATGTTCATCAAAGAGATCTTCGAGGGAAAGAGTCCGGATGAGTTTGATGAAGAGACATTGACCACCATCAATAAATTTTTTGAGAACAGCCTGAATGTATCAGAGACATCCAGACAGCTGTTCATACATCGTAACACGCTTGTCTACAGACTGGACAAGCTGCAGAAGAGTACCAATTTGGATCTGCGTGTATTTGAAGATGCCATTACTTTCAAGATTGCATTGATGGTAGTGAGATATATGAAATATATGGAGACTCTGCAGTATTAAAATGGGCAGGAAGCTGCGTCGCGGCTCTCCGGGCAGGAGGAATGTGGACTGGCCATTGAAGAACATTTAGAAAAGGTGACATTTCATGGCAAATAAAGAATTATTACAGATGCAAAGGCAACAGTTTATAGAAGAAAACGGTGTGATTTTTCTGGACAATGTAAGCAAATCCTATTCAAAGGGAGTGCCGGCCATTGACAGGATCAACTTGAGAATAAATCCGGGAGAGTTTGTCTTCATTGTAGGAGACAGCGGCTCCGGGAAATCTACATTAATTAAATTATTGCTCCGGGAGCTGACTGCTACCAAGGGGAATGTGTATGTGATGGGAAATGATCTGGCAGTTCTGAAGCATCGCCAGATTCCCAGATTCAGACGTAATCTGGGAGTAGTATTCCAGGATTTCCGTCTGCTTTCAGACAGGAATGTATACGATAATGTGGCATTTGCCCAGCGGGTGGTACAGACACCTAATAGTGAAATACGCAGAAATGTACCGGCAATCCTTGCAACGGTAGGACTTGCAGGTAAATATAAGGCTAAGACCAACCAGTTGTCCGGTGGTGAGCAGCAGCGTGTGGCGCTTGCAAGAGCACTTGTGAACAAACCTTCCATTCTTCTGGCAGATGAGCCTACCGGTAATCTGGATCCCAAGAATTCCTGGGAAATCATGAGACTTCTGGAGGAGATCAACGAGCAGGGGACCACTGTAGTAGTGGTTACCCACAATAAGGAGATTGTGAATTCCATGCAGAAGCGCGTAGTGACAATGAAGAAAGGTATCATTGTAAGTGACCAGGAGGAAGGGGAGTATATCGATGAAGATTAGTACGTTGTTATATACGATCAAACAGGGATTCGTAAATATTTTCCGAAATAAGTGGTATTCCCTTGCATCCATTGCTACCATTTCGGCGTGCCTGTTCCTGTTTGGTATGTTTTATGCGATTGTGATGAATTTCCAGCATGTCGTAGAGAGCGCGGAAGAAGGTGTATGTATTTCGGTTCTGTTCGTGGAAGGCACGACTGAAGAGAGAATGAAAGAAATCAATGACATGATTGATGCCCGTGATGAAGTGGCCCGGACAGAGTTCATCTCTGCAGATCAGGCATGGGAAGAGTTCAGCCGGGACTATCTGCAGGGTTATACAGAGGGCTTTCCTGAGAATCCCCTGGTAGGAATGGATACCATTGAAGTCTACATGACGGATGTGGAGAAGCAGGAGGATCTGGCAGTTTACATTGAGTCCATAACAGATGTGGACCATGTCAACCGTTCACTGGTTGTGGCTGATACGTTAAGCGGTGTTAACCTCATGATTGGATATGTATCCTTTGGTATTATCGGCATCCTGCTGGCAGTCAGTATTTTCCTGATCAGCAATACGATTGCTGTAGGAATTTCAATCCGCAGTGAAGAAATAAATATTATGAAATATGTAGGCGCTACTGACTTTTTTGTCAGATCTCCTTTCGTACTGGAAGGTATGCTGATCGGGCTGGTAGGAGCTGCGATTCCGCTTGGCTTCATTTACAGCCTTTATAACACCGTACTGTCTTATTTGGTGGAGCGGTTTGCCATGCTGAGCAGCCTGCTGAATTTCCTGTCGGTGGAAGAGATATTTAAAAACCTGACGCCTGTTTCTCTGGCTGTGGGTGTGGGAATCGGTTTCCTGGGAAGCATGAAGACTGTCAGAAAGCATCTTCGTGTGTAAGAAATAAGTAGCAAAGCGAGAGAATATGAAGAGAAGAACGGTAGTATGTGCTGCACTGCTTCTGGCCTGGACCATGATGTCAGATGCAGCACTTTCAGTCAATGCAACATATAGCGGAACAATTACTTCTGATACGATCAAAGAGATGGAGCAGCAGATCAGTGATGCCAAGAAGGAAAAAAACAGTCTGCAGGATAATGTCAGTGATCTGAAACAAATTAAGAAAGAACTGGAGCAGCAGAAGAGCAATCTTAAGAGTTATGTTACCAAGCTGGACCAGAGCGTGTCAGAGATGGAACAGAATATAGCCAATCTGAAGACTCAGATTGTCAATAAGGAAGCTGCAATTGTCCGGACAGAGGCAGAACTTGTGGAGGCAGAAGAAACAGCAGCGCAACAGTATGATTCCATGAAAAAGCGCATAAGAATTATGTATGAGTCGGATCTCTCCGCCTCCATATGGAAAATATTTGCAGAATCGGATAGTTTTGGCAGCTTCTTAAAATTAGCTGATTATATCAACAGCATCTATGAGTATGATCAGAAAATGTTGGAAGAATATCAGCTGAACTGTGAATATATTGCGCTGTGTAAAGAACAGTTGGAACTGGAAAAGGAGATTCTGGACACCCAGAAGAAAAGCGTGGAGGAAGAACAGGCTCAGGTAGAAGCGCTGATTGACGCGAAGAACAAGCAGATTACCAGCTATGAGTCCGATATCAGCAATAAGGAGCAGGCGATCAAAGAATATGAAGCGGAGATTGCCGAGCAGAACGAAATTATTGCACAGCTGGAGAAAGCAGTAGAAGAGGAAAAAGAAAAGATAAAGCAGCAGAATACTTACGACGGCGGAGCCTTTGCTTTTCCTTTGGCTACTTATACCAGAGTGTCAGATGATTATGGTTACAGAATCCACCCTATACTGGGAGTGAAGCAATTCCACAATGGTGTTGACTTTGCTGCACCTAAGGGGACAGCGATTTATGCCGCCTACGATGGAACTGTGATTGCATCGGCATATAGTTCTACCATGGGAAATTATGTAATGATCGATCATGGCGGCGGGCTTTATACCATATATATGCATGCATCCAAGCTGCTTACGTCCAGGGGAGACACTGTTTCAAAGGGAGATACCATAGCAGAGGTTGGATCCACGGGAAGGTCTACGGGTAACCATCTCCACTTTAGCGTGAGACTGAATGGTTCCTATGTATCGCCTTGGAATTATATATCCAATTAAAGGAAAATGCAACGGAGCATGATGGAAGGAGTGCCGCGAATGCGGTGATAAAACGATGGACAGAGAAGATGGATTTGCAGAAAATGAAGTGACGGAAAGACAGTATCAGGTTGAGGCAGAACGCAGAAAACGGGAGAAGAAAGGCTATTTTTTCAGTGGTCTGGTGGTGGGGCTGGCAGTTGCCTTGCTGATTATGGGAGGCGTGTATCTGATTACCACGCTGCAACAATATATTAAATATTCGAAACAGCAGAGTCAAAATCAGAATCAGGAAGAAACCTCAAAACAGGAGCTGACCGGTCAGTATGATGGAACCTTCCTGACTTCTGAAGTGCTTGAGAAGATACAGGTGATTGAGCAGCTGATCAAGCAGAGCTACTATAAAGATGAAGATATCAGCGCAGAAGAGATAGAAGAGGGTATTTACAGAGGCATGGTAAGCTCTCTGGGAGATATTTATTCCGATTATTATACCACGGAAGAACTGAATGCTCTGATGGAGCAGACAGAAGGCATCTATTATGGTATCGGTGCAGGTGTGAGTCTTGATACAGTGACCACCTATCCTAAGATCATTAAGGTTTATGCCGGAACTCCTGCAGAGGAAGCCGGACTTCGGGAAGATGATATCATCTATGAGGTTGCCGGAGAAACTACTTATGGTCTTGATCTGACAGAAGTGGTATCCAGAATTAAAGGCGACGAAGGTACCTGGGTGAACCTGACCATATATAGAGAAGGTGAAGCGGATTATCTGAGCATCGATGTACAGCGCCGCAAAGTGAACATCCCTACCGTTGATTTCAAGATGCTGAACGATGATATGGCATATATTCAGATATCTGAGTTCGACAGCGTTACGGTGGATCAGTTCGCGGAAGCCCTGGCTATGGCAAAAGGCAACAATATGAAGGGCCTGGTGCTTGATCTGCGCAGTAATCCCGGCGGAAGTCTGGATGCTGTGGTACAGATTGCAAGAAAGATCTTACCGGAAGGTATGATCGTGTATACAGAAGATAAATATGGACAGCGCAGTGAATATACCTGCGACGGAGCCAATCAGATAGATGTCCCTGTGGTGGTGCTGATCAACGGTAATTCCGCTTCTGCTTCCGAGATTCTGGCAGGAGCCATCAAGGATTATGAAATCGGAACGTTGGTAGGTACTACTACTTACGGAAAGGGTATTGTACAGTCCATTATCCCTTTGTCTGACGGCTCTGCTGTGAAAGTGACCATCAGCAGTTACTTTACCCCTAAGGGCAACAATATCCACGGCATCGGTATCGAGCCGGATGTTGAGTGTGAATTTGACGGAGAGGCTTATTACAATGATCCTGCAAGACCGGATAACCAGCTGGATAAGGCGGTGGAAGTGCTGCAGGAGCTGATTGAAAAGTAAAAATGTGAAGAACTGAAACTGGCTGAACTTGAATGTCGCAGGCTTTTGCGATTTCAAGTTCAGTCATTTTTGTTGTCTTCAGAAATGATGACCAATTGCTGAAAATCTATAAAAAATAAGAAATTTATATCCCTTGATATTAGTTTTTTCTAAGCCGTAAGAAATTTATAATACCCTTTTTTGATGAAAAATATTAAGATAAAGTATATTAAGATAAAGCAGGGAGGCTTGAAATGGAAAAGGAACCAAGAAAAGTACTTGAAAATATCTATGCAGAAAAGGAGTATATGGATAAAAGGGTCAGCGAGGGCATAGAGAAAAACCGGAAAGGTGACATCAAAATCCGCATCACCGGGAATGGAAAACCTCTTTCCGGAACTAAGATCAAAGTCACGCAGACCACCCATGATTTTCATTACGGCGCCAATATTTTTATGCTGGATCAGTTTGAAAGCGAAGAAAAGAACAAACTTTACAGGAAATATTTTGGTGAAAGCTTCAATATAGCGACGCTTCCTTTTTACTGGAATGATCTGGAGCCTGAACCGGGCAAGCTTCGATTTTCCAAGGACAGTGAAAATATCTATCGCCGCCCCAATATCGAGCTTTGTATGGAATACTGCAGGGAAAACAATATAGAACCCAAAGTGCATTGCTTAAACTATTCCAACTTCTATCCCAATTGGGTCCCAAAAGATGATGTGAAAGAGGAGAAAAGGCTTCTTGAGAAACGTTTTAAAGAGCTTTCAGAGTTCTACGGTGATCAAATAAGACTTTGGGAAGTGACAAACGAAACCTATTGGTGTTCGAATCTTTATAAACGTCCTGCCTTTTACAGTGAAGACAATTTTGTAGAATGGAGTTTCCAAAAGGCAGATAAATATTTCCAGCACAATTCCCTTATGATAAACGAGGCGGCGATGGTCTGGGATTGGGGCGGCTGTAACCGAAATCCCTATTATATGCAAATTGAGCGTGCCTTGAAAAACGGCTGCCGTATTGACGAAATTGGAATTCAGTTCCATATGTTCTATCGGCGGGAGGCTGAACTTGCGAAAACAAAATCATACTATAATCCGAGAAACATACTTGGAGTCCTGGATAAGTTCGCAGAGTTTAAGAAGCCGGTCCAGATTACGGAAATAACCTTCCCGGCATACAGTGAAAGCAGTGAGGATGAGGAAATCCAGGCAGAAATTCTGAAGAATGTTTATTCTATGTGGTTTTCCCATGAAGCGGTAAGCGGTATTATTTACTGGAATTTAGTGGATGGCTATGCAGCATATGCACCGCAGGGGGATATGACTGCCGGGGAAAATTACTACTATGGCGGCCTTTTCAGATTTGATTTCACGCCGAAACCGGCATATTTTATGTTACGCGATCTTTTTGAAAACAAATGGAGAACGAGAGAAGTTCTTACAAGCGATGAAAACGGCGAAATAGCCTTAAGAGGCTTTTATGGCAGTTATGAATTAGAGGCGGAAATAGACGGAAAGGTATACTCTGTCTCAGTACATCACAAAAAGGGCGAAAAGAGCGAATTTGAGATCTGCGCGGACGAATAAGAATATACCAAACGCTGCTTGAAGTTTTGCACCGGGTGTACTAAAGTAATACCAGGCCGCTGATCGGTCTGGTATTATTTTTGTAGGGAGGATGAACATGGGATCAAAACTTTTTATGAAATATATTAGAAAGTATCTGGGAGTTCTGGGATTCTCACTGATACTTTTGGCACCGGTCTACATTGCTATTTATCAGGGAACTGAGAAATTGATTATGGCTGAGACGTATAGTAATCTGGAGCAGAATGTGGCCGATTTGGATACCCAGATCAATAAAATGAATATTATTACGGAACTGCTGCGCAGTAATGAATATGCAAAAAAAATAGCCAAAATCGAAGGAGAACCTGTACCCACTGACTCTTATGCCATGCTAAAGGTGCAAGAGTTCCTGGTCAGCTGTTTCTCGTTGAGAGTGGAAAATTTCAATGAATATTTCATGTTTCGAAAAAATGATATTGTCATATCAGCACAGGAGATATTATCGAGTTCAACATATCAGTCTTATAATAATTTTGGTCAGACAGATTTAAGCTTTGAGGAATTTCATCAATATGTCTTTCAGGATGAAACAGCAATCAGGTATCTGCCAATGACAGCGGGAGACAAAAGCTGCGGAGTCATCGGTATTTTAAATGTATCGGACGGTATGGGGCTTTCTCATGATACTGCTTTGATTTTCGAACTGAACAAGGAGAGACTGAATGAAATTCTGGAGATTGAAGGAGAGTCTCAAACTGATTTTGCCTATATTGCGAATAAAAATGGTGAAATCCTATATCAGGTTAATTATTCGGGAGAAGTGTTGGAGCAGGAGGTTTATGAAAATCAAAGGATAAGTCTGAACGGACAGAAATACACATTGATTCAGTTGAAGGGAAGCAGTGGGTTATATTGGACTTTGGGAATTTCCAATGAGACCATTGAGCAGGGAATTGTCAGTGTAAATCGGATTATTATCATTTACATGGTAGCAGCAGTGATAGGTATGATATTGATCTGTGTCTTTTCAGCAGTTCAGAGAGCGTCCGCTATGAATGGTATCATGAAGTCACTGAAACATAACGATAATGGCGAGAACGTTAAGAATGAGTTTCGCTATATAGCCAGAGAAATTAACGATCTGTGTGATGAGAATGAAAATTATAAAGTAAAGATTGATGTTCTTCAAAAGTCCATAACAGACAGTATGCTGGAAAAACTCTTGTTGAGAGGCGTATATTCGTCCAGAGAAAAGGAAGAAATTCAGAATTATCTGTGCTGGGATATAGAATTTTACTGCGTAGTATGTGTAAGTACCTCTTTAAAGCAGGAAGAGGAAATCCTGGACTGTTTCTGTCAGGTGGATGATTTCTTCAACGGTCATTTTGAATGCATTTCCTTAAATATCGGTAAAGATGAGAGAGATTATATTATAAGGATGAAAATGGATGATGTGCCTGATACCAGTCGAATATCAGAGGTACTCAAAGAACTGCTGTTGAAGCAATATGAGGTAAGAATCGGTATCAGTACCATTGGAACGGGACTGGAGAATATTCAACTCTGTTATCAGCAGGCAAAACTTATGGTAAGGCAGATTGTCGATGTGTATGACGTCAATATCAAAATTTATCATGAGCAGTATGATACTAAAGAGAAAATCTTCAAACTGAATCTGGGAAGTCGTATCTACGACCTGATTCTCGCAGAGGAGAAAGACAGTCTCAGCGTATTGTTTGAAAAGATCAGATCTTACGCGGCTAAGAGCAGCTGGCATTCAGATGATGAAGTCATGCAGTTTTTCTTTGAAATTCAAAATCCCATTGCCAGAGTGTGGGATGAAGTGGAACAGAAAAGTGTATGTGACAGGACGATTCCGGTGTATCGCGCGGACAAAACCATTATGGAGCTGATAGACGCACTGGAGGAAGCAGGATATTACCTTTGCGACAGTATCAGCAGAGAAAAACAAAACAGTAAAAATGCTTTATACCATGAGATGATTCGCTTTGTGGAAGAGAATTACGCAAGTAAGGATATGTGCGTGTCCTATGTAGCGCAGCACCTGGGAATATCCGATAATTATCTTACAATATTCTTTAAAGAACAAACGGGGAAGAACTTTGCCGCTTATGTGGAGGCAAAGAGGATGCAGCTGGTTGAAAAGTATCTGCTTGAGACGGATTGGAGCATGGCGAAGATTGCAGAGATGGTGGGATATAATACGCTGGATACTTTCTATAAGTCCTTTAAGAAGAAATATGGCCTGGCTCCGGGCAAATGGAAGGAGAACCATGGCCAGCAACGGGAAAATTATAAAAGCTAAGAAGATTCTAAACGCTAAATATTAGTTTTTTCTAAGCGGCAAGAGATTTATGATATGAATTTTTGAGAAAAAATAATATGATGCAGTTACAAGCTTTCGAAAGCCAACAACCCAGTTTAAGGAGGAAACAAAAGTGTTAAAGAAAAATCTTATGAAAAGATGTGGCGCTTTGTTAATGGCGACAGCAATGCTGGCAGTCAGCGGATGTGGTCAGCAGGGAACCGACAGTCAGGAATCTCAAACCAAAGAAGCTGAGAGCAAGTCATCCGAAGGTTCTGAAGAGAGCCAGGGCAGCGAAGAACAGCAGGAAAGAGTAACCTTGACGATCGCCGTGCCAACCGATGACAGTATTGAAGATTTTGATACAAACTATTATACGCAGGTTCTGGAGGAAGCTGCTAATGTAGATCTGGAATTTGTCATGATGCCGATTTCTACAGATTATAAAGATAAGCTGTCCCTGATGATAAGCAGCGGCGAAGATCTGCCGGATATTTTCATCCATAATCTGATTGGAGCTGATGAACAGCTGGCTTATGGTCAGGCCGGATACTTTTTACCTTTGACAGAGTATTTTAACGATCCGGAAGCAATGCCTACCTTTTATGCAAACGTGCCTGAAGAAGACAGACAGTACATGATTTCTTATATGACTCAGGCTGATGGCAATATCTATTCCGCACCTAACTATGTACCGCAGCCCAATAATGAATATTCTTACAGGGTATGGATCAATGTGGATTGGCTGGAAGCAGTTGATATGGACATGCCTACTACGACAGATGAATTTTATGAGGTATTAAAAGCCTTTAAAGAAAAGGATCCTAACGGAAACGGTATCGCTGACGAGATTCCCATGGTTGGTGCTAAGAACGGATGGAGATGTCAGCCCCTTAACTTCCTGATGAATGCTTTTGAATATGTAGGCAGCAGTTCCGAAGTTTACTGTTATGTGGAAGATGGCAAAATTGTTCCTGCGTTTGCAACTGATGCGTGGAAGGAAGGTCTGACCTGGATCAATAAGCTGGTATCAGAAGAATTATTATCTTCTCTGACCTTTACTCAGGAAGATGCACAGATGCAGGCTATGATTCAAAATGAAGAGGTACAGCTTGTAGGATGCTATGCAGCCGGCGGTGATTACCATTCATCAGGTGCTACCAGTGCAGGAAGTTATGAATTGCTGGCACCTCTGACCGGACCGGACGGAACTTGCTATGCTACCTATAGTGCAAGTACCCCTGATGGACGTTTTGTCATTACAAAGGACTGTGAAAATGTAGATGCAGCAGTGCGCCTTATGGATGCATTTTATGACACTGAGATATCTATGATCGCTCGTCAGGGTGAGCCGGAAGTGGATTGGACCACCGAGATACCGGAAGGATATAAGAGTCCGTATGAAGATTCCCTGGGAGTGAAAACAGGATTTGTTGAAATCAATAATATTTGGACAACTGTACAGAACAAGCAGTGGAACTGGGCAGCACCCATGTACAGAGGAATGTTGGATTCCTGGTCTCGTCAGGGTGTAGGTCTGCCTGTAACGGATGATACCTTGGCAATAAAGGTTGCAAAGATTCTTGGGGAGTTTGTGGATAAGCATCCTGATGTCATTACAAAACTGGTACATGATGAGGCAGATCAGGCTGAGTATGCAGATTTGAAGACGGTTATAAAGACGTATGTACAAGAATCAAATACACGATTCATTGTAGGAGAATTGCCGCTGTCCGAATGGGACGAACATATTGAAACATTAAATGATATGGGAATGGAACGTTTCGTAGAATTAACTCAGAAAGCATATGAAAATGCTAATATGAACTAAACGTCAAATCTGCCTCTCTGTTCAGACCGGGAGGCAGATTTTAATATAGCGGAAGGTGGTTTCATGAAAAAAAATCAGATGACGGTAAATAAGAAAACATTGAAGAAGAAGGTACTGGCAAGATGGCAGTTGTATCTGTGGCTTGCAATACCGATAGCATATTACCTGATATTTAAATACTATCCCATGTTTGGCATCCAGCTGGCATTTAAAAAGTATGACGTTGGATTGGGAATATGGGGAAGCGAGTGGATAGGGTTTGAAAATTTCAGCCGCTTTTTCAAATCTTACTATTTTAAAAGAGTCATTACGAATACACTGCGTCTCTCACTGTATTCGGTGATAATCGGTTTCCCTATTCCTATTATATTTGCGCTGATGCTGAATACCGTGAGGAATCAGAAGTATAAGAAATTTGCCCAGATGGTGACATTTATTCCTCATTTTATTTCCGTGGTGGTTCTGGTAGGTATGGTATTTCAGATCTTTAACCCCAGAATAGGAATTTATGGCCTTATTTATTCAGCCATTACGGGTGCTGCTACCGCTCCGGATATTCTGGGAAAAGCTGATGCATTCCCCCATATCTATATCTGGTCCGGCATCTGGCAGGAATTAGGATGGAATTCCGTTATTTATCTGGCAGCCTTGGCCGGTGTAGATTCAGAATTACATGAGGCAGCCAAAATAGATGGTGCATCCAGATTCAAGCGAGTGCTTTACATAGATCTTCCTTCTATCGTACCTACGATTGTAATGCTGCTTATTTTACGATGCGGCTCCATCATGACTGTGGGATTTGAGAAAACCTATTTGCTGCAAAGTGATCTGAACCTGGCGACAAGTGAAGTGATTAATACGTACTCTTATAAAGTGGCATTTAATGGTGCCTTAAGTGACTTTGGCTTCTCTACGGCAATCAGTCTGTTTAACTCTATGATAGAGCTGATTCTTCTTGTTACAGTGAACCAAATCAGTAAAAAAGTCAGTGAGAACAGCTTATGGTAGAAAGGAGCAGTATGAAAACAAAGAAAAAATTATGCAAAGAAGATAGAATATATTATACCGTTTCAGGTATTGTCATCACATTGATACTTGTCAGTGTGCTGTACCCTATTATTTATATTGTTTCCGCTTCTTTTTCCTCCGGTCAGGCTGTTATGAACGGAAAGGTTATCCTGTGGCCGGTTGATTTATGTCTGGATGGGTATAAAGCAGTTTTTTCCCATAAAGATATTGTGTCATCCTATGCAAACAGTATCTTTTACACTGTGGTGGGAACCATTATCAATCTGTGTATGACAATGATCGCAGCATATCCGTTGGCACGTAAGGATCTGCCGGGACGCGGTTATGTTACGTTTTTCTTTACACTGACAATGTTTATCAGCGGTGGAATGATTCCGAACTACCTGGTGGTAAAAAATCTCGGAATGCTGAACACCAGATGGGCACTTCTGATACCGGGAGCCATATCCACATATAATATGTTTGTGGTAAAGAATTTCATACAGTCCAGCATTCCCGGAGAATTGCTGGAAGCCGCTCAGATAGACGGCTGCAGCGATACGAATTACTTTTTCAGTATTGTACTGCCGTTATCCAAGGCTTCAATTGCAGTTGTAGCGCTTTATTATGCGGTGGGGCATTGGAACTCCTATTTTAATGCACTGATGTACCTGAATGACAGAGGTAAGATACCTCTTCAGCTTGTTTTGCGTGAAATCCTTGTCAACAACCAGGTCAGCGCAGATATGATCATGGATCCGGAGCTGTATCAACAGAGACAAAATGTTGCTCAGCTGTTGAAATATTCCCTGATTGTAGTGTCCTCTGTACCGATGATCTGCATCTATCCTCTTGTGCAGAAGCACTTTGTAAAAGGTGTCATGGTTGGTTCCGTAAAGGGCTAATTGCGCCCTGAAAGGGCGCACGACTTGGTGGGTGGAACTCCCACACGGAAAGGTTTAGCAAACCACCGTTAACGAGTCTTGGGCACTGGCGGGTAACTTCCAGTGTTAAGCGTAGACAGTTAGGATGCA
>JAFTVH010000033.1 GCA_017465845.1 Lachnospiraceae bacterium
AAAGAGAAACCTGCCAGGAGCAATGACATCCGCAGATCAAGCGGCTATAAATCATAATTGACATTTTCAATTTGTCGGACAAGCGAAACTTTCAGGCTTCTGAAGAATCTGAAAGCATCCATGAATTTGAAGTTAGCGAAGATAACTCGTGGTCTTAAAATATAGTACTTATAGTACTCGAACAAGGGATTTTTTCGTTAGAGTACACTCATAACTCGTAATTGTACTCGGAGTACTCATAGTACTCCAACGAAGTGGTATGATTGTTCATGCAACAAAAGAAAGGAGCATGAACAATCATGAAAGTAGTGGAAGTAACAACCACAGACCAAAAGACCAGATACTATCTGGCAGATGATACAGGTGCCCCGGTAGAACCAGTGCTGATGTATCTGAAATTTATGGATGATGCGGGTTATGCAAGGAATACCCTACGGATGCACTGCATTCATCTGAAGCATTATTTTACGTTTCTGCAGGAAACAAACAGAGATTTTGAAAGAGCCACAGTCGATACCCTGGCAAGATTTACCGGGTGGCTGAAAAATCCCGATATCGGGAAAAGAATCATTCCTTTGCGGCTGGAGCCGGCGCATAAAGCACAGACCATTAATGCAAATCTGGATACCGTAATCGCGTTTTACCGGTATCTGCTGATGCATGAGGGGATGGAGAACCACCTGTCGGAGAAACTTGTAAAGTTTGTGAATACCCCATCGAAGAGTTACCGTGGGTTCCTGCATGGGATCGCCCCGGATAAGCCGGTGAAGAGCCATATGCTCAGGATGCCGGTGCCAAAGCAGGTGATCAGGACCGTATCAAAGGAAGATGTGACAACGCTGTTAGGGACCTGTACGAACGTTCGTGACTATTTCCTGCTGTATCTGCTGTTTGAGACCGGTATGCGGATCGGGGAAGCTCTATCCCTGTGGCTGGAGGATTTTGATATTACCTGTCGCACGGTATGGATCCATGACCGGGGGGAAATGGAGAATCTTGCCGAGATCAAGACGGTACACAGTACGAGAAAACTGAATTGCACTGTTGAACTGATGGACCTGTTCTGTGAATGCGTCTGCTTTTACCATGACGATGCCGTAAAGACCAACCATGTCTTTGTCAAACTCATGGGAGAGCACAAAGGCGAAGCAATGGATTACGGTGATGTAGATAATGTATTTCGTACCCTGCGTAAAAAGACAGGCATTTATATTACACCCCATATGTTCCGTCATACATCCTTAAGTCTGCTTCATTCTGCAGGCTGGGAGCCAGAACTGTTAAAAGAACGTGCGGGGCACAAAAACATCTACACCACGCTGAATACCTATGTACATCCTTCCGATGAGGAAGTGGCGGAGGCATTCCGGAAAACATCTGCCAAATTGAATCTGCCGGATATGGGGAAGGCAGGTGGTAAGTAATGGGAGTTGAAGCATATGCTCTCGTTCTGGAAGAACCGGATGGTAAATACCGCGAGATGACAGAATACCTGTCATCAGAAGGAGGTTATTGGTTAAAGGAAGACAGATGGTACACAGGTGCGGAGTGTTTCACAGAGGCTGGGATAAGGATAGCGGAGAAGGAGAAGAACTGGATACTGGCAGACTTCAGTGGATACCGGGCTGACCGGCTGAAGCTGGAAATGAAGTATTATTATCTGTGGAGCATGAAGGAGAAATGGCTGACAGCCAAAAGCCTGTGTCATAATTATGTACGCGCAGTAAGGGAGATCGGTAAATATCTGGGAGAACTCGGTATGGAAAGCCTTGAAGGCCAGGAGGAGCTGCAGGAGCCGGTATGGTTGGAAGGGATCGAACGCCAGAGTTATCTGCATTTATATCATACGGCAGCCAGATTCATAACAGATTTTTATGATGACAGGGAAGAAACCGAGAAGGATGTATGGATACTGGCACGAATTCCGGGAGTAAAGCAGTCGGCGGCAGATAAGCGCCTGAACCACAGTCTGGATTTTAGGGAAATACCGCTATATTACCGTGACATGGTAAAGCAGTATATGGCGCGGCTGATTGTAAGGCGCAGTTATTCACTTTGTTATGAGAAACTGGTATATATCAGATATTTTTTCAGGGTGTTCTATAAAAACGGCTATGAAAACGGCTTTTTTGAAGCATTGAAAAGACAGGACATGGAGAAATACCTTGGATGGGTGGCTGCAGATTATGCAGATAAAAATGCCACTGTCCGCAGTAAAACGGTATTATATATCCGGCATTTCATAGATTATATCCAGCTTGCGGAGTATGAACAGGCACCGGTAAAAGATGTGACAAGGCTGCTGTTCGATGATGACATTCCACGCAGGGAACGTGCGGAAGATACTCGCAATAAGGTGAAATATATTCCGGAGCCGGTAAAGGAACAGCTGGATGCCAGCCTGCAGGAACTGGAACCGGAAGAAATGCGGCCGGTGTATGTGCTTCTGCGTGAAAGCGGCTGGCGTGGCACAGACGTGCTGAATCTGCGTTATGATAACTGTCTGGAGTATCTGTGGAGCGAAAAAAATAAGGAATACATTCCTTACCTTTGCGGAGAGATCACAAAGACGGGAATACCGGTGTTAAAGATTCCTGTCCGTTCGGAAGTAGCCGAAATGGTAAAAGAGTTAGCCGGGAAGGTAAAAGAACAGAGCACGGAGGAGAATAATCCGGAGCATTATCTGTTCAATACTTTTGAGGGGAAGAACAAAGGTCTGCCCTACAGCAAGCCGGCATTCTCTAAAGCAGTACAGGAGCTTATTAATAAAAAAGGGATTCTGGATGGAGACGGACAGTTATATCATTTCAGGGCTCACAGCCTCAGACATACACGTGCCATGGAGTATACCGAACAAGGGATGCCGATAGGAATCATACAGCAGATACTGGGGCACTGCAGTCTGCAGATGACGGTTCATTACTCGAAGGTATCAGAAAACATGCTGTATGAGAAATGGAAGGAAACGGAGAAGCTGGAGCTTCTGCATCTTGACAGCAGACCGCCACAGAAAGTGCCGGTCAAAGAGGAAGGACTGCATTATGAATTCATACGTAAGAACCTGGATGCAGTGAAGGTGCCTTTCGGAGTGTGCTTCAAGCCGGCGAAGATACCCTGCCGCCAGCAGATGAACCATTGTGTAGAGTGTGCGAATTTCTGCACCTGTCGGGATAACATACCGGAATACGAGGCAGAGATTGACAGGGTCAGGAAACAGATAGAATTGAGTAACAACCTGGACAGAATTGACTGGGTGGAAAAGAACCGGAATTATCTGGAGACACTGGAGAAGATGCTTGAAAGGATCCGGGCAGAGGGATTGGTGCATAAAAATGGGCATATCCGGGAGGAATGTGATGGCTGACAGGATAAAGAATCTGGAAAAAAGCTGGGAATCCCGGAAAGAAGCGGCCAAGGATAGAGCCTTAAAGGAGATAAGGCTTATGCAGGCTGAAAAAGTTCCTATCAATTTCAACAGTGTTCATGTCCGAAGCGGCTTGTCCAAGAATTATCTGTATCAAGAGCCGGAGTTACGCAAGGTAATTGAGGAATGTCGTAAGTTTGAAGGGGAACTGAAGAAAAATGTTCAGGAAAAATATGATAAAACTTCAAAATCAAAAGATGTGATTATAGAAGCAAAAAACAGACGTATTGCAAAACTGGAGGAAGAAAACCGAAGACTCCGGTCGGAAGTCGAGTTACTCAGGGGGATGCTTTACGATAGAAAGTAACATGTTCGAGTACATGTACTCGAACGAAAAATACCGTAGTTTCGGGGCTTTGAGCCCCGTGACCACGAGTTTTCGGAAGGAGAATGCAAATATGAGCGAACAGAATAAGAACGAACAAGAACGTGAAGCCAAGAAAAAAAACATTTTACGCATGTCCAATGCAGAGTCCAACCGCTTTACCAGGGAATGCATTCAGACAGCCCTGATTTATCTGATGAATGAAATGCCCTTTGACAAAATTACCATCACTTCCATCATCAATCGTTCCGGCGTGTCCCGTGGTGCCTTTTACAGAAATTATTCCTGTAAAGAGGATGTCCTGCAGGAAGTGGGCAGGCAGATTTATGGCGTGATTGCAGCAGTTCTTACCGAACAGAAATATTTGACTGATCCTCGTCAATGGTATCTGGACTGCTTTACATATATTCAGGAAAATGCGGAATACTTCCGGCTGTTGATTCAGGCTAAAATGCCTCCTGACTTTATTTTTCAGAACAGTTTAGATACAGAAAATAAAGTAAAAAAGATGACTCCGCAGTAGCGCTACAGCTCAATCGCCCTGCAGAGTGCAGCAAAAGATATTCTGGTGAAATGGTTTCAGTATGGGATGCAGGAGACACCTGAAGAAATGGCTGATATCTGCTGCGAGTTGTTTCATGGTTATTAGAATACGTTTTTTATAAAATTATCACATTTTCTTTTTCTTTATTAACTTTTTCTTGTTGCATATTTTCAT
>JAFTVH010000034.1 GCA_017465845.1 Lachnospiraceae bacterium
TACTGTCTTGATAACAGACTGTGCCATCTGGGATTTTAAACCAAACCGCTCACGAAGTTCATGGTACAGCACTTTGTTTAGGGAATAATATTTCAGATCATGACTGCAGAATATGTGGGCAGACACAAAGTTACAGGCATCCGAATAAGCTTTCATTGTTTCAGAAAGCAGTTTTTTCTCTTCTTCGGATGGCAGTATGTGGATTTTAGCTGTAAGTGTCTGTGTCATAATCAAAGCCTCCCTATAGAGTTATTATAACACAATATGTGCAATTTGCACAGAACAATTGTTTGGAATTTTAAATTAAAGAAAGAAGGAGGAAGAGCAGGGGACATGTGTATCCGGGTAATCCGTGACGCATTCCTCCCCTACCTGTAGAGGTAGGAGTATCCTGCTCGCTATTTGATGAAAATAACTGACTTATCTTTACAGGAGAAAATATTGCAGACTGTAGTGATCAGAGTGAATAAGGACAAGTTCGTATCCGACCAGATCGGCGCTGCATTTTTCTTCGGAGAGATCATCACGGAAGCAGATGAAATGGGGATCGATTGTGCCAGAGCTACTCTGGCACAGTACATAGACAATGCCAAGATTCCAATCCTGATTACCTCAGACTTTGAAAACGGATGCGGCAGCATGCTTAAAGGCTTGACACCGCTTCCTTATCTGATGGGACTGGGCGCGACCAACTGTGAAGAAATAGCGTACAATTACGGAAAAGCCACTGCGCTAGAGGCGCGCAGCGTAGGTGCTAACTGGTCTTTTTCACCGGTTTCTGATCTGAACATCAATAAGCGCAATCCGTTAGTGAATGTGCGTGGTATCAGTGACAATCCTGAGGTTGCCATTAAATTGTTGAAACAGGTAATCCGCGGTATGCAGGAGAATGGTCTGGCAGCCTGTGCCAAGCATTTCCCGGGTGACGGCCTGGATTACCGTGACCAGCATATTGTGACCACCAACAATACTTTAAGCTTTGAAGATTGGAAAAAGCTGTCAGGAAGAGTCTTTCAGGAGCTCATTGACGACGGTGTTTACTCCATCATGGCAGGTCATATCACGCTTCCTGATTACCAGAAGGAGATTTTCGAAAATGGTATGAAGCTTCCGGCTACATTATCTCACGAGCTGACCACCAATCTGTTAAAGAAAGAAATGGGCTTTAAGGGCGTAGTAGTAACCGATGCCCTTGGCATGGGCGGCTTCAGCGGCTGGTATGACAAACAGAGAGCGGAGATTGAAAGCTTTAAGGCAGGCTGCGACATGATGCTGTGGCCTACCAAACATTATGTGAAGAACATGACAGAGGCTGTGGAAAACGGTTATATTTCTATGGAGCGGCTGGACGACGCCGTATCACGTGTCCTGGAGATGAAGGAGAAGCTTGGTATGTTTGATCAGGATAACCATGCGATTCTTTTATCTGAGCAGGATAAGCAGTTCGTGAAGAAGACACAGCAGGAATCCGCAGAGCATTCTGTTACTCTGATCCGCGATAAAGGCAATTTCTTCCCCTTATCACCGGAAAAGACGAAAAAGCTCGCAATCGTTCCAATCACCCATCATCAGCCGGCATTTGAAGAAGCAGAGCTCCTTTGCGAGGAACTGCGCGGCAAGGGATTTGAGGTGACTTACTTGAAGGATGGGGCGACAGACGTAGAGATTGACGAGAATGATCTGGTGATCTATGCATTGTTCTCCAGACCGTTTAGACCCATTGGATTCTTGGATTTCCATTCTTCAGAGGCGAAGAAGGTGTCTTCTTATCTGAAACACGGAATCGACAAGTCCATTATTGTGTCCTTCGGTTCGCCTTACTTTGGTAATCAGTACTTTGAGAGAGCGCTTACTTATGTGAACGCGTATTCCATGCTTTCACCCAGCGTCAAGGCATTTGCGCGGGCGGCTGTGGGAGAGATTCCGTTTGGGGACTTTAGTCCGGTGGAATTGTAAGGGCTTCATAAATTACAAATATTCAGAATTAAAAGAACTCCTGTCCATTTTGATATGCTCACATTTCAAAATGAACAGGAGTTTTCTGCGTGATACCTGTTTCGTCATGCCTTTGGATGTATACAGAAAAAACGGTTTCCAGTGTCCAAAATACATTGCTTTTTCTGTCAAATTTTGTGCTAGGGAACATTTTAAACATTTGTTGTTTACATATACAAAAAAATTGTGTTACCATGTCCATGATTTACTCGGTCCTTGGACATTGAGAAGAATTTCCACTTATATATGTCCAAACAACTCGTTAAAACGTATTAATAAATACTATTTTTCACTGTTTGAAGTTTCTTTTAGGACAATTGAAACAGATTTTTCTGCATATGTCCAATGCTCGTCTTATGTAACCGTTTTTGCCATTATTCCCGGTTGACTTGAGGTTTGTAATTGCACCAGCAGTGAAAAAAGCCGTAAAGCTGTGAAATTAAGGTGATAGCGGAATAGTAACGGCACTGTTCTCCAGGGGAGTATAGAAGTCAGCAGCTTCCGTTAAATTCTCCTTCTTCCACGCCTCGTATTCCGCCGCAGACTTTTTTACGCCATCAATAAATAATTCGTCTCTGATTACAGTACCGACGTCTTCTTCGATGTAATCTCCATCCACGAACTGCATTCTTTGATAATATGCTGTATCGGCTCCGCCGGAAGCAAAATACAATCCGTTTTTCTGAACGCCCTGAAACCGGCGTAAAGGCATATCAATGCCGTATATCGCACCATTTTCTTCATAAAGAGTCAGCCAATCCCAGGCGTTGTTTCTGAAAAGAGACTGCCCAGACGTCATCTTGTTTTGCTTCTAAGCGAACCTGTGTTATGAGAGTACCGTCTGTTTTCTCTAATTTCTCATTCTTCGCATCATAAGAATAGCCTTCTGCCACAAAATGCGCTAAAAGCGCATTTTGGCGCACGCAAGTCTTGCAAAATCGCACTGAAGTGCGATTTTGACTGCGCGGTGCCGGCTGTCTGAACTGTTCTGCTTCACAGTTTTATGTTAATTTTTTTACAAAAGTGGTTTTCAATTATCCAAAATAATGTATAATGAAAGAGAACTCCGTTAAGTAGAAAGTGGAAAGGAGCATCATATGAAACGCTTTAACACAGAAGGAGCCTGTAATCCGTCCGAAAACTATATGGTAGATCTTACAGAACGCTTAAGGCAAATAAAAGGATTAATAGATCAGGGAAAATATTTTTCCATTAATAGGGCACGGCAATATGGAAAGACTACGACTCTCAGTGCGTTGGAGCAATTTCTTCAGCCTGAATATTTGGTTATTAGTCTGGATTTTCAATTTCTTACTCATGAAAATTTCAAGAATGAGCATGCATTCGTATCTGCTTTTGTGGATAATCTGATTTATGCATTACCTTCGGATCACAGTTTGGATGAAGATGTTTTGGACAATCTTCAAAAATGTGCGGATTTAGAGACGTGTGGCTTGTCTAAGCTTTTTCAATGTCTGAGTGCTTTGTGCAAAGTGTCTGATAAACCCATTGTTTTGATTATTGATGAAGTAGACAGTGCCACTAACAATCAGGTATTCCTTGATTTCCTGGCTTTATTACGCGGCTATTATCTTCACAGAGCAAAACGCCCCTGCTTTCGTTCCGTTATTCTGGCAGGTGTTTACGATATTAAACAGCTGCAATATAAAATTAGACCGGAAGAAGAGCATAAGACCAATAGTCCATGGAATATCGCAGCAGATTTTGATATAGATATGGAACTCGATCAAAAGGGAATCCAAAAGATGCTTTCAGAATATGAAAATGACCATCATACCGGCATGCAGACTGATCAAATGGCTGGGTTGTTGTATGCATATACTTCCGGATATCCCTACCTGGTGTCGCGGCTTTGCAAGCTTATGGATGAAAAGATAGCTGGGACTCGTGAATTTAGTGATAAAACTGCCGTTTGGACCAGAGAAGGTTTTCTGGAAGCCGTAAAAATGCTTTTGCTGGAAAAAAACTCCCTGTTTGAGTCCTTGATCAATAAACTTGTCGATTTTCCTCAATTGAGAGAAATCCTTTATTCGATTTTATTTCTTGGAAATAAAGTTGCTTATAATCCGGATCAGGAAACTATTGACTTTACATCTATGCTTGGATTTGTAAAAAATGACAATGGAAGCCTGGTAATTTCGAACCGGATTTTTGAAACACGGCTATACAATTACTTTTTGTCAAATGAAGAAATCAGCAGTGTGCTTTCCGGTGCCGGGATCGCGGATAAGAATCAGTTTATTCAAGACGGAAAGCTTAATATGGATTTGGTACTAAATAAATTCCAGATACACTGGAATGAATTATATCATTCTGCTGATGAAAAATTTGTGGAGAATAACTGTAGAAAATTCTTTTTGCTGTATTTGAAACCTATCATTAACGGTACCGGTAATTATTATATAGAAGCTCAAACACGAAATAATCGTAGAACCGATGTTATCGTCGATTATCGAGGTATCCAGTATATTATTGAGATTAAAATCTGGCGTGGAAATGAATATAATGAGCGGGGCGAGCTTCAACTAGCTGATTATCTGGAAGGATACAATCTGAGTAGGGGATATTTGTTGAGTTTTAATTTTAATAAGCAAAAAGTAATCGGAAGTAGGGAAATAGTTTGTAAAGGGAAGAAAATCTTGGAAGTGGTGGTATAATGCGATTTTGTGTAGGTATGAAAATGAAACATGGACACTCTATTTGTCTCAGAAAGCTATTTATTGCATAAAAACAATATAAGAAAACTGACTTTTGAGAAGAATCTACTGAATTTTCAAATTATCTGACAATTTTTATAAAAAAAGGGTATTTACAACTTGCACATTTTGGTGTATAGTACATGAAAAGGTCGCAAAGGAGCGCACAAAAGCTTCTTTGCGACCTTTTTTATTTTATCCCAACCTAATGCACCATATTTTAATATAGGTGATTTACAGTTTGCCAGTAGTCCAGCCTCAGGAATACCTGTTATCCCCGAGGCGGAACTAGTGCCAAACTATTAATCACCCCCCAAAGGAGGAGAAGTAAATGTTTGAAGTAAAGAATGAATTTCCCAAAGCTCCGTTATACCGTGAAGAATTTGAGCATGATAACTGTGGTATCGGTGCTTGTGTGAATATTAAAGGACAGAAAAGCCACGAGACAGTGGAAAATGCCCTGAAAATCGTAGAAAACCTGGAGCACAGAGCCGGTAAAGATGCAGAAGGCAAGACCGGTGACGGTGTCGGTATCCTGACCCAGGTGCCCCACAAATTTTTTGAAAGAGTGACAAAACCCCTTGGCATTGAGCTGGGCGGAGAGCGGGAATACGGTGTTGGTATGTTCTTCTTCCCGCAGGAGGAGCTGCGCCGCAATCAGGCCAAGAAGATGTTTGAGATCATTGTAGAGAAAGAAGGACTGAATTTCCTGGGATGGAGAGAAGTACCTACTTTTCCCAATGTATTGGGTCATAAAGCAGTAGAGTGCATGCCTTATATCATGCAGGCATTTGTGAAGAAGCCGGCTAATGTGGAAAAGGGACTGGCTTTTGACCGCAGACTCTACATTGCAAGACGTGTATTTGAGCAGTCCACGGACGATACCTATGTAGTATCTCTGTCCAGCCGTACGATTGTTTATAAAGGAATGTTCCTGGTAGGCCAGCTGCGTACCTTCTTCGCAGATCTGCAGAGCGAGGACTTTGAATCTGCCATCGCCATGGTGCACTCCCGTTTCTCCACCAACACCAACCCCAGCTGGGAACGTGCTCATCCGAACCGGTTTATTGTGCACAACGGTGAGATCAATACCATCCGCGGTAATGCAGATAAGATGCTGGCTCGTGAGGAGAACATGGAATCTGAGTATCTGACAGGACAGCTGCACAAGGTGCTGCCTGCTATCAATAAGACCGGTTCCGACTCTGCAATGCTGGATAACACACTGGAATTCCTGGTTATGAACGGCATGGACCTTCCTTTGGCAGTCATGATCGCCATTCCGGAGCCCTGGGCCAACAACAAGACCATGGAACAGAAGAAAAAGGATTTCTACCAATATTATGCAACCATGATGGAGCCCTGGGATGGTCCTGCTTCTATCCTGTTCTCCGATGGTGATATTATGGGAGCCGTGCTGGATCGTAACGGTCTGCGTCCTTCCAGATACATGATTACAGAGGATGATCAGCTGATTCTTTCTTCTGAAGTAGGTGTGCTGGATATCGATCCTACCAGGATTAAAGTGAAGGAAAGACTCCGTCCCGGTAAGATGCTTCTGGTAGATACCGTGAAGGGAGAAGTCATTGATGACGATCAGCTGAAAGAAAGCTACGCTTCCAGACAGCCTTACGGTGAATGGCTGGACAATAATCTGGTAATGTTAAAGGAATTAAAGATTCCCAACAAACGTGTACCCGAGTATTCTTATGAAGAGCGCCAGAGAATGCAGAAGGCTTTCGGTTACACCTATGATGAGATGAAGACCAGCATCCTGCCTATGGCACTAAGCGGCGGCGAAGCCATCGCAGCAATGGGTGTGGACACACCGCTGCCGGTACTGAGCAAGACCCGTCATCCGCTGTTCCATTACTTTAAGCAGCTGTTTGCTCAGGTTACCAACCCGCCTATCGATGCCATCCGTGAGGAAGTAGTGACTTCCACCACTGTTTACATCGGTACGGAAGGAAACCTTTTGGAGGAAACTCCCAAGAACTGTAACGTTCTGAAGGTAAACAACCCGATTCTGACCAATACGGACCTTTTAAAGATTAAAAATATGAAGGCAGAGGGCTTCAAAGTAGAAGTTGTGCCTATCACTTATTATAAAAATACAAGTCTCGAGCGCGCCATCGACAGACTGTTCGTGGAAGTGGACCGTGCTTACCGTGACGGTGTAAATATCCTGATCCTTTCTGACAGAGGTGTGGATGAAAATCATGTGGCTATTCCTTCTCTCCTGGCAGTATCAGCGCTGAACCAGTATCTGGTACGCACCAAGAAGAGAACGAGAGTTGCACTGATCCTGGAATCCGGTGAACCCAGAGAAGTGCATCACTTTGCAACCCTTCTGGGCTATGGTGCCTGCGCCATCAACCCTTATCTGGCACAGGAGACCATCAAGGAACTGATTGACAACAATATGCTGGATAAAGATTACTATGCAGCAGTGGACGATTACAACAACGCAGTGCTGCACGGTATCGTTAAGATTGCTTCCAAAATGGGTATCAGCACCATTCAGTCTTATCAGGGTTCCCAGATTTTCGAGGCAATCGGTATCGCACCGGAAGTCATCAGCAAATATTTTAGAAATACAGTATGCCGCGTAGGCGGTATTACGCTGAAGGATATTGAAAAGCAGGTAGATGAGCTGCATTCCATGGCCTTTGATCCTCTGGGATTAGGCAACGACCTGACCCTTGACAGCCCGGGACATCATAAGATGAGAAGCGGCGGCGAAGAGCATCTCTACAATCCTGCCACCATCCATCTGCTCCAGGAATCCACCAAGCGTGGTGACTACGAAATGTTCAAGCAGTACACTGCTCTGGTAAATGATGAAAATTCCATCAAGAACCTTCGTGGTCTGATGGACTTTAACTTGCCGAAGAAGAGCGTACCCATTGACGAAGTAGAGAGCGTGGATTCCATCGTGACCCGTTTTAAGACAGGTGCCATGTCTTACGGTTCCATTTCCAAAGAGGCTCACGAAACGATGGCAATCGCCATGAACAGACTTCATGGTAAGAGCAACTCCGGTGAGGGTGGTGAAGACCTGGAGCGACTTACTGTAGGTCCCGACGGACTGAATCGCTGTTCCGCCATCAAGCAGGTGGCAAGCGGACGTTTCGGTGTTACCAGCCGTTACCTTGTCAGTGCTCAGGAGATTCAGATCAAGATGGCGCAGGGTGCAAAGCCCGGTGAAGGCGGACACCTGCCCGGCGGAAAAGTATATCCCTGGATTGCCAAGACAAGACACTCCACACCCGGTGTGTCCCTGATTTCCCCGCCGCCTCATCACGATATTTACTCTATAGAGGATTTGGCGCAGTTAATTTATGATTTGAAAAATTCCAATAAAGATGCCAGAATTTCCGTAAAACTGGTATCAGAAGCCGGTGTGGGTACCGTAGCAGCCGGTGTAGCCAAAGCAGGTGCACAGGTTATCCTGGTATCCGGTTATGACGGAGGTACCGGTGCAGCACCCAGAAGCTCCATCCACAATGCAGGTCTTCCCTGGGAACTGGGCCTGGCTGAGACACATCAGACACTGATTATGAACGGTCTGCGTAACAAGGTCCGCATCGAGACCGACGGTAAGCTGATGAGCGGCCGTGACGTAGCCATTGCAGCAATCCTGGGCGCAGAAGAGTTCGGCTTTGCTACTGCTCCGCTGGTAACCATGGGCTGTGTCATGATGAGAGTCTGCAATCTGGATACCTGTCCGGTAGGTGTAGCTACCCAGAACCCGGAGCTTCGTAAGAACTTTAAGGGGAAACCCGAGTACGTTGAGAATTTCATGAGATTTATCGCGCAGGAGCTGCGTGAATATATGGCTGCTCTTGGTGTCCGCACCGTAGCAGAGCTGGTAGGCCGTACCGACCTTTTGAAAGTAAAAGAGGATTTAACTGAGAGACAGAAAGAAATTGACCTGTCACAGATTCTGGCTAACCCTTATGCAGGCACCAAGGCCAAGGTTACTTTCGACCCGAAGCAGGTATATGACTTTGAACTGGAAAAGACTCTGGATGAAAAGGTGCTGCTAAAACAGCTTGGCAAAGCCATTGATGCGCACCAGAAGCGCAGCATTGAAGTGGATGTATCCAACACCGATCGTGCTTTCGGTACCATCCTGGGCAGCGAGATTACGAAGCGTCTTGACGACAACGTAGAGGAAGACACCTACAGAGTATTGTGTAAAGGTGCCGGCGGACAGTCCTTCGGCGCATTTATCCCTAAGGGTCTGACGCTGGAACTGGTAGGTGATAGTAACGACTACTTCGGTAAAGGATTATCCGGCGGTAAGCTGATCGTATATCCGCCTAAGGGAAGCCGATTCAAGGCCGAAGAAAATATCATCATCGGAAACGTAGCGCTTTATGGTGCAACCAGCGGTAAAGCATTTATCAATGGTGTGGCAGGTGAGCGTTTCTGTGTACGTAACTCCGGTGCAAATGCAGTGGTAGAAGGCGTGGGTGACCATGGCTGCGAATACATGACCGGTGGTCGTGTGGTAGTTCTGGGACGCACCGGTAAGAACTTTGCAGCAGGTATGAGCGGCGGTATTGCTTATGTTTTGGATGAAGAGAACGATCTTTACATCCGTCTGAACAAGGAAATGGTATCTTCTCACGAGATTACCTCCAAGTACGATGTACTGGAACTGAAGGAAATGATCAAGGAGCACGTAGCTCTCACCAATTCTGAGAAAGGTAAGGAGATTCTGGAGCATTTTGGAGAGTTCCTGCCTAAGTTCAAGAAGATCATCCCTCATGATTATGAGAGAGTCTTAAAGACGATCGTACAGATGGAAGAGAAGGGCCTGAGCGCTGAACAGGCACAGATTGAAGCTTTTTATGCCAACACTAAGACAAAAAATTAGTTTGTCTGTGAACCGAGACCGGAAAGGATGAATGAAAATGGGTAAGCCGACTGGATTTATGGAATATAAAAGGGAAGTCAGTGTAGCACAGGATCCTGAAGTGCGTGTCATGCACTTTAAGGAGTTCAAAGAACACCTTCCCAAAGAGCAACAACAGTTACAGGGAGCGCGCTGCATGGAATGCGGCGTCCCCTTCTGTCAGGCAGGAATGATGATCTGCGGTATGGCAAGCGGATGTCCTCTGCACAACCTGGTGCCGGAGTGGAATGACCTGGTATACACCGGCAACTGGGAGAGAGCATATAACCGTCTGAAGAAGACTAACAACTTCCCGGAGTTTACCTCCAGAGTATGTCCTGCACTGTGCGAAGCAGCCTGCACCTGCGGACTGAACGGAGACCCCGTATCTACCAAGGAAAATGAATATGCCATCATTGAAAATGCCTACGAAGAAGGCTATGCCGGACCTAAGCCTCCTAAGGTGCGCACCGGCAAGCGTGTAGCCATCGTAGGAAGCGGTCCCTCCGGATTGGCTGCGGCCGACCAGCTGAACAAGAGAGGCCATCAGGTCACTGTATTCGAGCGTTCCGACCGCATAGGCGGCTTGCTCATGTACGGTATCCCCAACATGAAGCTGGAAAAGCAGATCATTGACCGCAAGATTAAAATCATGGAAGAGGAAGGTGTCACCTTCGTGACCGGCACTGATGTGGGCAAAGATATCAAGGCAGATAAACTGCTCCATGATTTTGACAGAGTCATCCTGGCCTGTGGTGCCTCCAATCCCAGAGATATCAAAGCACCCGGAAGAGATGCCAAGGGAATCTATTTTGCAGTGGATTTCCTGAAAGCCAACACCAAGAGCCTGTTGGATTCCAATTTTAAAGATAAAGCTTATGTGGACACCAAAGGCAAGCACGTTGTGATCATCGGCGGCGGTGACACCGGAAATGACTGCGTGGGTACCTCCATCCGTCACGGCTGCAAGTCCGTGACTCAGATTGAGATGATGCCCAAAGCACCGGACAAACGCGCCGAGAACAACCCTTGGCCGGAGTGGCCCAAGGTCTGCAAGACCGATTACGGTCAGGAGGAAGCTATCGCGCTCTTCGGGCACGATCCCAGAATCTACGAGTCAACCGTAAAAGAATTTGTAAAAGATAAAAATGGCAATCTGAAAGCCGTGAAGATCGTGAAGCTTGCATGGGAGAAGGATCCTGAAACAGGTCGTATGAATATGAAGGAAGTGCCCGGAAGCGAACAGGTGCTGGATGCAGACATCGTACTCATCGCAGCGGGGTTCCTGGGAACCCAGCAGTATGTGGCTGATGCGTTCAAAATCGAACTGAACGAGCGTACCAATGTAAAGACAACGCCCGGCGGCTACAAGACCAGCGTGGACAATATCTTTGTAACAGGAGATATGCATAGAGGCCAGTCACTGGTAGTGTGGGCGATCAGAGAGGGACGTGAAGTGGCAAGGGAAGTGGACGAAAGCCTGATGGGATATTCTAATTTAGTGGTGCAGTAAAGAGCGATTAGTCTTGACTGTCCTGCTTGCATATCTGAATCCTACATGGTAAAATAATTGCACAGGCAGTTATTTTACCATGTCAGCAGGAAAACAAGCGGCTGCGCAGCAGACATTTGTTTTCACCTGACATGGTGACGACAGAATCTTTGAGCGCGTAACGCGGCAGCAGCGTAGCTGCTGGATTCTGGAGTTTTCAAAAAGCGAGGTGAGAATAGTGGCAAAAATGAAAAAGTTTAACACAACAGGTGTATGTATTCCGGCACTTCATTATATGGTAGATACAAGTGATGTTTTGAATCAGATTATAGAAGAGTACATTGAGAATGGTGAATATTTTACAATAAATCGCGCTCGCCAGTTTGGAAAAACAACCACTCTGGAATTGCTTTATCAGAAATTGAAGAAAAAGTATATCGTTCTGGATATCAGTTTTGAATCAGCGGATGATTGCTTTACCTCGTTGTATACATTGGCGCAGGGCTTTGTGAACAAAGTTGCTGACGCATTGGAGAATAATGATGTTCAGGAAGAATTGATGCAGCGTTGGATGAAACCTGTTTCCAGGGAACTGCCACTTAATTCTTTAAGTAAAAAGATATCAGATTTCTGCAAGTTTAGTGACAGAGAAGTAATACTGATGGTGGATGAGGTGGATAAGAATTCAGATAATCAGATATTTCTTTCTTTTCTTGGCTTGTTGCGTGAGAAATATTTGAAACAGAAAATGGGAAAGGACTATACCTTTAAATCGGTCATTCTTGCAGGCGTATATGATATCAAGAATTTGAAATTAAAACTTCATCCCGATGAAGAATCCAAATATAACAGTCCGTGGAACATCGCTGCCGATTTTGATATAGACATGAGCTTTTCCTGTGTCGGCATAGAGGGAATGTTGCGAGCGTATGAAGCGGATCATCATACCGGAATGGATATTCAGAAAATAGCTGAGCTTATTTATGAATATACCGGTGGATATCCTTACATGGTTTCCTATATTTGCAAAAAGGTTGATGAAGAAATTACAGGAAGCAGGAAATTCCCTGACCGGTCGGCGGCGTGGACCAAAGAAGGTATTCTGGAGGCTGTTAAGCTGTTAGTTAAGGGACCAAATACTTTATATGATGACATGATCAAACATGTGGCGGAATATCCTGACTTATATGAAATGTTGAATAATATCCTGTTTGAGGGACAGGAATATGCATACTACGAATATGATAAAGCAGTCAATATCGGGAGAATGTTCGGCTTTATTATTGAGAAAAATGCAGTAGTAACTGTTGCAAACCGTATCTTTGAAACACAGTTATACCATTTTTTCCTGTCGGAGTCATTGAAGAAAGAGGATCGTCAGAGAGAAGCACTGCCTGACAGAAATCAATTCGTTAAGAACGGTCAGTTGGATATGGATCTGGTCATGCAGAAATTTTACGAGTACTATACAAGCCTCTATTCTGAGGAAGATGAGAGATTTGTAGAAAAATATGGAAGAACGATCTTTCTGATGTATCTGAAACCGATTATTAACGGCACCGGTAATTTTTATGTGGAAGATCAGAGCAGAACCAGAATGAGATCAGATATTGTGGTTGAGTATAATGGCGCCCAATATGTTATTGAATGCAAAATATGGCGTGGTGAGGAATATAACCGCAGAGGAGAAGAACAGTTGGCGGCATATATGGATGCGTATCATGTCAAAAAGGGATATTTGCTAAGCTTTAATTTTAACAAGAAGAAATGTGCCGGAGTGAAAACGATTCAGTGTGAAGGAAAAGTATTGTTGGAAGTAGTTGTGTAACGGAAAAATAACCGCATCAGTCTTAGGACTGAGCGGTTATTTTTTTGCCTCAGCCGCCTTTCGGCAAAGTCTTCCTCCACCCACCTGAGAAATAAGAAACACCCGCCAAAATACTTTCCGTAATCCAGGAAAGCACCCATCCGATATAAACTCCCTCCATACCATATCTTTGCGCAAAAATCATGCTGAACACAATTCTGGACACTGCACCGGTCCCTGTCAGCAAAAGCAGCAGCTTCATAGAAGCCATTCCCCTGTAAAAAGCGTGGAACAGGTTGTTCACCAGGTTAAACAAGATAAACGGCAGATATACCCGTACGAACAGTATTGCATAATCTAAGCCCTCGCCGGTATATCCTTCCGGGAAAAATAGCGCGCAGACAGGCCTTGCCCAGATAAAACACACAAGAAGCGGAAGTGAAAGAAATACGATACCCTGCAGGAGCCCTACCCGTACTCCTTTCTTAAGCTGGTCTGTTTTGCCTGCTCCGACACACTGAGCAGTATAGTTGCTCAGCGTCTTGGCAGAATTCTGGGAAACGATTGCATTGATATTATAAATCTGCATGACCACGGTATATGCCGCACTGGTTGAACTGCCGATTCCATTCACCATGGGTGAGATCATCAGACCGGCTACATACATGATCAGCTGCTGCATGGCAACCGGCAGCCCATAGATGGAAATCTTCTTAAGAAGCCCGAGATTGAAAGAGACCTTGTCCTTTAACACACCCATTTCCAGAAAACATTTCTTAATCTTGAACATATAGCAGATATCCACCACAAGCGCTGAAAACAGTGTGGAAAACGCAATACCGGTAACACCTGCCCTGAGTACAGCTACAGAGAAAATATTTCCTCCGATATTCAGCACTGCGGAAAGCAGTGACATAAGGAACGGATAAGAGCTTAATCCGAAAGCATTCATGATATGCGCGCAATTATTGCTTAACAGCATCAGGAAAAATCCCATGATATAAATATCCAGATACAGCTTTGCATCGGAATAAACTGTTTTGTCCACACAAAGCATCTTTAATATAAAGTCATCGCACAGCACTACTATGATTCCGAATGCAATGGCAGCCAGTACCAGACTGATCAGATTATGATAAACCGCCGACTTGATCTCTTTATACTTCTTCGCGCCGAAAAGGGAAGCCGTATGAATGGAAGAGCCTGCAGCGTATCCCCAGAAGATGGATGAGGAAAAGGAGATAAAGGCAGAAGTAGCACCGATGGCAGCAAGCCCGTCAGCGCCCAGAAATTTGCCGGCGATCACAGTATCGATCAGGTTGTATCCCTGAGATAAAATACCTGCAAGTACCAGGGGGATTGCAAATAAGATAAAAGTTTTATAGATATTACCTTTGGTTAAGTCCTTCATATGTACCTCCTTGACAAATGAGCGTTGTCCTATATAATGAATCATATACATTTATCAAAAATTTGCAAGAGCGGTTAAAATAAAGAAAAATTCTCAACAATTCTCAAAAAGAGTAGAAATCAGTTAAGATTTTGGCTGAACAGGAGGAGGGACCAATGTTTCAAAAAGAGCGAATGGATACCATAGTGGACATTTTAAATCAAAACGGATATGTGACAGTGAAATACTTGACAGAGGAGCTGCATTACAGCAATGCTACGGTTAACCGGGACCTGAACCTTCTGGAAAAGCAAAACCTGGTAAAGCGCAGCTACGGCGGCGTGGAACTGATGGAACAAAAAGGTGTTCCCCTTCTGTTTCGCTATCATAAAATGAAATCCGCCAAGAACAAAATCGGACAGAAGGCAGCAGAATATGTCCGGGATGGTGATACCATCTTTGTGGATGCCAGCACAACTGCAGAATACATGGGAAGACACCTGATCGATAAGAAAGATGTCACAGTTATTACCAACAATATGGCGCTTGTCATGTTTCTCAGCGAATATAATATCCGCACCATCTGCCTGGGCGGTGAAGTGGTGGAGAAACCCAGCATGCTCTACAGCGATGAGACAGTGGAAAACGCAAGGCACTATCATGCTGATAAAATGTTTTTTTCTTCCAGTTCTTTTACTGCAGATGGTAAAATCGGCAGCAGTGATACATACTATCAGCTGCATCGCGTCATGATGGAGAATGCAGACCAGTGCTTTTATCTGGTGGATCATGAAAAGATGGGCTGCCCGTTTAAACGTATGCATAGCTTTGGGGAGATGGACTATATTATTACGGACTATCAGTTTGATGAGGAATTGAAGGAGAAGTTTGGGGATGTGAGGTTTGTCGAGGTATTATCCTAAAAGAACTTGACGTTTCAACAAAAAGATGTTACTATCAAAACAAGAAAAGGCACTACCGTAAAGCAAACGGTTAGGCCTTCAGTTTAAAACTGTTACTTATGCAGATAACCGTCGTCGCTGGCAGGCTGGGCGGTTATTTGCATGTTCACACTAATTGTTACATTACTGTCTGCTGTCACGTCACATTTGAAATTCGCCTGTGACCCCGGATGTCCTTGATTTCTGCTTTTAGGTCTGCCGCGTTTCCGCTTTCTATAGCTTTTGTACGTAAAATATGTACCAGCTATTCCTGTAAGCATACTCACAATCGTTGCCAATAACATTAACACTTGTATATCCATGCGTTCATCCTCCTTTATTAGAAGGACATAACCGCTTACCGTTTAGGCAGTGCTGACTTTGATTATATCAATAAAATGAAATACTGACAATAGATTCTCATAAAAAAATAAATATTTTTTATTATATGCATTTCTTGACATTGTATTATAAAATCAGGTTTTGTCCGATATAGTAACAGACAATGAGTCAGGCAGCAATTATTATGAAAAAAGCAGGAAACTGTGAAGTCTCCTGTTTTTTCAAATACATAATATTCAAAAGGATTAGATTACAATAACTGCAATCCATACTCCTCAGCTTCCTTCATGGTCTCCTCCGGCCACAGTGAACACTGCACTTCCCCAATATGAGCTTTCCTCAACAGGAACATACAGATACGTGACTGACCGATACCTCCGCCGATGGTGTAAGGCAGTTCTTCGTTAATAACAGACTTCTGGAAAGGCAGCTCTGCGCGTTCCGGACAGCCTGCTTTCTCAAGCTGGGACAGGAGTGCATCTTTGTCTACGCGGATACCCATACTTGAAAGCTCCAACGCGATATCCAGAACAGGATAATAAACCACGATATCAGCATTCAGTGCCCAGTCATCGTAGTCCGGTGCGCGGCCGTCATGAGGCTCGCCGTTTTCAAGCACATCTCCGATCTGCATGATGCAGACAGCTCCCTTAGCCTTGGTGATGTAATACTCTCTCTCCTTGGGAGTATAGTCGGGGAACATTTCCTCCAGTTCTTTCGTAGTGATAAAGAAGATATCGTGAGGAAGGATCTCTTCTATGTAATCGTAGTGGATAGCCATATACTTCTCGGTCTTACGAAGTACCTTGTATACCGTTTTTACTACCTTCTTCAGCGTATCCATGGTGCGCTCTTCTTTGGTGATGATCTTTTCCCAGTCCCACTGATCCACATAAATGGAATGGATATTGTCAACTTCCTCATCTCTGCGGATGGCGTTCATGTCTGTGTACAGACCTTCGCCGGGATGGAAACCGTATTTTTTCAGAGCAAAGCGCTTCCACTTTGCCAGGGAGTGAACAATTTCTGCTTCACGACCATCCTGGTATTTGATATCAAAAGTAACGGGGCGCTCTACACCGTTTAAGTTATCGTTGAGGCCGGAAGTAGGATCTACAAATAAAGGGGCTGATACACGCAAAAGATGAAGTCTTTCTGCCAGAAGAGACTGGAAGAAATCCTTTACTGTTTTAATCGCCACCTGTGTTTCGTACAGGTTCAGTTCGGATTTATAATCCTTAGGGGTGCATAACTTAGGCATAAATGTTACCTGCTTTCTTTCTTTTCGTTATTGTTCACACCCGCGCCACTCGCAAAGCCGTACCTTCGGTACTTTTCCGCCGCTTCGCGGCTGCCTTTGCTCATAAGATGGCGCTCCTTTTGTCAGTCACAACAGAAAAAGCTGCATGCAAGCATGCACTTTTCCCTGTTTGTGACTGACGTGTGAACTGGAAGTTATATTCTGCTAATATTTAACCGCGTTTTGAAAGAATTTGCAATAGTTTTTACACATTTTTCCTGAAAAACTTTTTGCGGCATTTACTTGACATTTCTAAGCAGGTTATGCAAAATAAAAGTGTAACGACACCAATGGGTGGAAGCATGGCTGAAAGTGCAGGAATGCCGGGAGGGTGATATGGGAAGAAAGGTAGCCATCGGTATACAGAATTATAATGAAATCATAGAAAATAATTACTTTTATGTAGATAAAACTTCTTTCATAAAAGAGTGGTGGGAAAGCGGAGATTCGGTTACGCTGATTACCCGTCCGCGCCGTTTCGGCAAGACCCTGACCATGAGTATGGTGGAGCAGTTTTTTTCGCTGAATTATAGAGGGCGACATGATTTGTTTGAAGGTCTGTCCATTTGGAAAGAAGAGAAGTTCCGTGGTCTGCAGGGGACTTATCCGGTCGTCAGCCTTTCCTTTGCAAATGTAAAAGAGAAAAGCTATGAGATGACAGTTTACCGGATCTGTCAGTTGTTGATGAAGCAGTATGAACAGCACTCTTATCTGCGGGAATGCGAAAAGCTATCAAAGGCGGAGAAAGCTTATTTTGAGCGTATGGCTTCTGATATGAATGAAGTGGAAGCACCGCTTGCACTTTATCAGCTTTCCGATTTTTTGTGCCGTTATCATGGAAAAAAAGTGATCATTCTGTTGGATGAATACGATACTCCTATGCAGGAGGCTTATGTGCACGGATATTGGACGGAATTGGTGGAATTTACCAGGAGCCTGTTTAATTCCACTTTTAAAACGAATCCCTGGCTGGAACGTGCTATCATGACGGGAATTACAAGGATTAGTAAGGAATCCATTTTTTCAGATTTGAATCATCTTGAAGTAGTGACGACGACCTCTGATAAATATGCAGAGTGTTTTGGCTTTACAGAAGAAGAAGTATTTGCGGGTATGGATGAGTGCGGCTATACGAATAAAGATGAAGTGAAAAAATGGTATGACGGTTTTGTGTTTGGCGAGAAAAAGGATATTTATAATCCATGGTCCATTTTGAATTATCTTAATAAAGGAAAAATTGGCACTTACTGGGCTAATACCAGCTCTAACAGCCTGGCAGGGAAGCTTGTACGGGAAGGAAAGCCGGGAGTCAAGCAGTCCTTTGAGAAGCTGCTGAAAGGAGAACACCTGCATATAGCCATTGATGAGCAGATTGTATATAGCCAGCTTGACGGAAATGAAAGGGCAGTGTGGAGTCTGTTCGTGGCCAGCGGCTATTTGAAGGTAATTGGTTATGAAGACTATCTCGATATACCGGTAGGTCAGAAACCTGTCTACGAGCTTGCAATTACGAATAATGAAGTGAGAGCTATGTTTGAGGAGCTGGTAAGCAGATGGTTCTCACAGGCGGATGAGGAATATAACGAATTTATCCGTGCTTTGCTTAGAAATGATGTTGAAAGTATGAACTATTATATGAATGAGGTTGCGCTTGCAACGTTCAGTTCTTTTGATACCGGGAAAAGGCCTTCTGAAAAAGCCAAACCGGAACGGTTTTATCACGGTTTCGTATTAGGACTGATGGTGGAATTGCGGGAAAAGTACGTAATTACATCGAATCGTGAAAGCGGTTTGGGGCGATATGATATCATGCTGGAACCGTTAGCGGAAAATCTGGATGCTATCATCATTGAATTTAAGGTGCGCAATCCGCTGAAGGAGGAAACGCTTGAGGATACCCTGGCAACTGCGCTTTTGCAGATTGAGAACCGGCATTATGAAGCAGATTTGCGGGCAAGAGGAATACCGAAAGAACGCATCAGAAAGTATGGATTTGCTTTTGAAGGAAAGCAGGTACTGATTGGTTAAATAGCAGAAGCTGTCACACGAAATGAAACGTGTGACAGCTTTTACTACATTATACCGGTCTGATCATAAATCTGAAATCAATCTGCTTCTCCGACAGTCTGTACTTCTCTTCCAGCTTAGGTCCGCAGGAGTTAGAGCCTATACCTGATACCTTATAATCTATACGCAGATGTGTCTTACCATCTGCCACCAGTTCATCCGTATGATTTGCCTTATACAATGCTGCTGTGCTATATTTGGACACATTGATTTCCATACCGCTTTGAGAGGTAAACTCCAGCTTTCCGATCTTCAGCATCTTAACTTCTGTATGGTTACCATGCTCCTGAGGACGAACGTAATTAACATATTCGTTCTCTACATCACCGGTATACAGACCAACGGGTGCACAATGGTGCAGATCACAGTAGTTTTCCACAGGTCCGCGGCCAAAGTATTCGAATTCCTTCGTACTCTCAGGCAGTTCAAACTCATAACCGAATCTTGGAAGCCAAACGGTATCTTTTCTTACATTACCATGTAAAGCAACGGATACCTGACCTTCCCCTGAAATCTCCACTTCCAGTTCATAGCGCACAAAAGGAGTTCTGGAAACGCCTGCAAGGGAACCGGTAACCTTAATCGTGCCATCTTCCACATAGCAGTCATATACCTTTGAAAAAGCACAATCCAGATTCTCGCCCTGCCAGATATTCAGATTAGCCCATTGGTTTATGATATTGCGGTCATTGTCTGTAGGTGCTCTGAAAGCAGACAGCTTTGGCATGCCTGCCAGCTGCTCTTCCCCATCCACCACCATGCTGGTAAATGTGCCGTAATGCTTGGAGAATGTATAGGCAAAGCCTTCTCCTGATGCATAAATATTAAGTGCATCTTCGCTCAGTGCAGCTTTCTTGCCGGATACAGACTCCTGGCTCACCGCAGTCTCACTGCATGCCTTTTCACAATCTGCCTGGCAATCTGCAGGGCAAGTTGCCTGGATACTGCAGGGCAGTGCATGCTGGGCAGTTCCGCAAACCTTACCGTCACGGGTCAAACTCACATTCAGGTATGCACCATAGACGCATTCCACAGCTTCATAAGGAATCTCCATTTCTACAGAAGTATGGGGTTCGGCTGCCAGAACCTTTTTCTCCTCCCGGACAGCTTTGCCATCCACTTCAATTTGGCAGGTAATTTCATATTCCTCCAGATTCGTGAAATCAAGACGGTTATAAATGCTCAGTACCCCATTTTCATAAGTAGTTCTGATAGGCTGGTAAGCTGCTTTCGCCTCCAGAGAGCCTGCTTTCAGGGAACGGTCTGCAAACACAAGACCATCACAGCAGAAGTTGCCGTCATGAGTCAGTTCTCCCTCAAAGTCACCGCCATACTTCTGAACACCGTCCTCTGTTACCACATGATCTGCCCACTCCCAGATACAGCCGCCGATCAGTTTGGGATACTTGTCAAACAACTCGTTATAATCATAGACATCTCCCGGGCCATTGCCCATAGCATGTGCATATTCGCAGAGGAACACAGGCATGTTAATGTCGTCTGTCAGAGCCATCTCTTCCAGAGATCCCAGTGACGGATACATGCGGGAATATACGTCTGCATTATGTATCTGACCTTTTCTGGAAGCGTCCTCACAATGAATCAGTCTGGAAGCATCTCTCTTTCTTGTCCATCTGATCATTTCCACATGATTGCAGCCGTGACCACTCTCATTACCTGTAGACCACATGATGACACAGGTATGGTTCTTATAATTCTCCACCATGCGCTGCATGCGTTCTACGTGCTCTTTCTTCCATTCAGCTATAGTACCCGGCCAGGCATTAGAATTCATATCAAATCCGTAAGCCACATTGGGCAGTCTGCGTACAAAACCATGGGTTTCGATATCCGTCTCCAGCACCACATACAGACCAATCTCGTCGCACATCTGAATAAACCTGGGAGTAGGCGGATAATGGGAGGTTCTTACACAGTTCATATTCAAGGACTTCATGAGCTCCAGATCTTTCTGAAGCTCCTCATCGGTCTGGCACCAGCCGCGATACATGCTGGTGTCATGATGGTTCACTCCGTGAAGCTTTACAGAGATACCGTTTATCAAAAGTTCGTATTTATCGGATACTTCGATCTTTCTGAGTCCGGCTTTTAAGGTAATAATTTCCCCTGCACGCTCTAATTCTACAGTATACAGGTGAGGTTTTTCTGCATTCCACAGAACAGGATTCTCAGGAATATACGAAAAGGTATCTGTCATCTCGGTCTCTGTCAAAAGCTGATTTCCGTCATAAATGCGGACAACTGCGTTTCCTGCCAGCTTGATGTGAATCTCTTTCTCTGTAGGAATCATGTCCACATCTGCTATATGGCCTTGTGGTCTCTGCAAAATATAGCAGTCGCGGAAAATACCATTGTATCTGAAAAAGTCCTGATCCTCAAGATAACTTCCGCAGCACCATTTCAGTACTTTCACACGGATTGTGTTTGTGCCCTCTTTCACATAAGGGGTAATATCAAATTCTGCCTGCAGATGGCTTCCCTGTGTAAAGCCTACATACTGTGAGTTGATATACAGGAATGCACAGGAGGCAACGCCCTCCAGCACAAAATAGACCTTTCCCCATTTCTTTGCCACTTCAAATTCCCTCTCGTAGATACCGCAAGGGTTATCATCCGGCACGTAAGGCGGATCACAAGGGTAAGGGTAATTAATATTGGTATAGTTCGGATTCTCATATCCATGGAGCTGCCAGCAGGACGGAACAGGAATGGTATCCCACTCCGTAATCTCTTCCGGTTCATCTATATCTCTGGAAAAATAGGCAAATCTCCAATCACCGTTTAAGAGCTTGTACTCAGAGATTCCTCCCGGTATGTAGTAGCTTCTTGACGGCATTCTGTTTTCACTGGTCTGTTCAGGATTCTCATAAATTCTCATGACTTTTGTCCTCCATATGAATTAGCGACATATCCCG
This sequence comes from Lachnospiraceae bacterium, assembly GCA_017465845.1. Classification (GTDB taxonomy): domain Bacteria; phylum Bacillota; class Clostridia; order Lachnospirales; family Lachnospiraceae; genus Acetatifactor. The sequence continues at coordinate 21,891 of JAFTVH010000034.1, forward strand.
CATCCCTTTCGGTTACGGGAAATTTGTACACATCGGGCTTGATTTGTAATATTACAGTTCAACCCTGCTTTGCTTAATTTCACAATATCATAAAAAGGACTTTTCTAAAATACACTTAATTGTTCAATTTATGCATAAAATGTAACAGTACCGGAGGGAAAGGAGAAAGGCTATAGAGTAAGAAGAAGGCGGCTTAAATGGACCATGTCTGTTTAAGCCGTCTTTTCTCAATGAAATTAATAAGCAACAGGTATTATCTTAACATCGAATTTAGCCATTGTATCACCGGATTTGATGTTTTCCCCTGTAATGGCATCCGTGTAACCTACAAAGCAGGAAGGAACCGCAAGCTCTTTTTCTTTAAAATTCATAACAAAGTAGTAAGCGCAGGTATCTGCTTTGCGGCATGTGATTTCCAGTTCTGTAGCCTCATCAATAACAGAAGCCACGCCGGCTTCCGCCATGGCCATCTCCAGAACCTTTGCGATACCGTCACTGTTCATATTTGTGCCGATATAATAAGTGCTTCCTTTGCCAAATTGATTTTTGGTGATAGCGGGAGTGCCTGCATAGAAATCAGTAGAGTACTCTGCCAGACACCGGGCACCTTCGACATGCATCAAATCACATAACATGCTGCAGGGTATTTTGGTTCCATCGTGAAAGGTTATCGTGTTAGTCTGTTCCGGAGCAAGGGCATCAATTTCCTCTACCCATACACCGGCAAGCTCCCTTAAGGGTCCCGGGTAGCCGCCAAGATATACATTGTCAGACTGGTCTACGATGCCACTCATGAAAGTAGTAATCAGGATGCCGCCGTTTTTTACAAATTCGGTCAAAGCTTCCTGCATTCCTTCTTTTACCATATAAAGGACAGGCGCCACTACCACCTTATATTTGCTGAAATCTGCGTCAAACGGAATCATGTTAACTGCAATATTTTTCTCATAAAAGAAATTATAATATTGGTAAATCTGATTTACATAGGTCAGATCTTTTGTAGGACCGCTGGTATATTCCAAAGCCCAATAGTTGTCCCAGTCAAACAGGATTCCTGCCTGTGCCTCATTGACAGATCCAAGAGTGGCAGTGCCGAGACGTTCCAGCTCTTCTCCTAACTGCTTTACTTCCCGGAAGACTCTTGTGTCATTCGTTCCAACGTGGGCGATTACTGCGCCGTGGAATTTTTCGCAGCCGCCAACGCTTCGTCTAAGCTGGAAAAACTGGATGGTATCAGCACCGTGGGCAATGGTTTGATAGCTCTGAGCACGCATCTGTCCCGGTTTCTTCAGGGAATTATAGGGCTGCCAGTTTTGCTGACTTGGAGTCTGCTCCATAAGCATAAAAGGAGCATCCTTCAGGCCGCGCATCAGATCATGACGCATTGCTGTGTAACTCCAGGGAGTGTTGTAACCCGGATAATTATCCCAGGAAACAATATCCATTTCCTTTGCCCATTTAAAATAGTCCAGCCACTTATAAGTACCCATCAGGTTAGTGGTGATGGTAGCGTCTTTATCATATGCACGGATGATGTCCCGCTCCATTTTGTAATTACCAAGCAGGCTGTCGGACATGAACCTGCGATAATCAATGGAGAGGCCGGCAAAAGAAGTACTAATTCCATTTTCCATTCCATCTCCAAGGAGATTGGGGAGCACGATTTCATCCCAGTCGTAAACAGTATGTCCCCAGAATTCCAGATTCCATGCTCTGTTCAGTGCAGAAATGGACTGATATTTTTTTTTGAGCCATACACGGAAGGCTTTTTCGCAGTTCTCACAGTAGCATTCTCCGCCGTATTCATTGTTGATATGCCAACAGGTGACATGCTCATTTTGGGCGTATCGCCCGGCGAGCTGTTCCACCAGAGCCTTGGCATATTTCTGATAAATGGCAGAATTAGGGCAGGCATTGTGACGCTGGCCGAATTTATGATGGCGCCCCTGATAGTCGGTTCTTGCGACCTCCGGATATTTGCGGAATAACCAGGCGGGCATCGATGCTGTGGAGGTTGCCAGCACAATGTCATAACCCTCTTTGCTTAGCATGTCCACAATGTCGTCCAGTTCTGCAAAGTTGTATTCTTCCTCAGAAGGCTGAAGCTTTGCCCAGGAAAAGACATTAATGGTGGCACTGTTAATCCTGGCATCTTTGAAATATTCCATGTCTTTCTCCCAGATTTCCCGGGACCACTGGTTGGGATTATAATCTCCCCCGTAAAGAATTCTTTTGAATTTGCTCTCCATAATTAGTTACCTCATATTCTTGTGTGATGAACATGTTACTGTTCACAGATTCGCTGCTCACAGCAACATGAACAGTACAATGCATCTAAAATGATTATATATCAGATAGATAATAAGATGTATGGTATGTTAAACTTAATAATATAACATTCTGAAACTAAACTGTGAAAAGACTAGAATTCATGAGGAAGGAGTAAAGGGGACATGAATGTCCGCTTTATATAGTCATTCTTATAAAAAATATCAGAAAAGTGGACGACTTCCTTTATCACGATTACGGGGAGAATGGAAAGTCAGATTTCAGGGCTCCTGGGAAACGGAAAGATTATTTACTAAAAAAGAACAGGGAGAGCGAATCGCAGTCATCATAAATGATATTATTACAAAACACAGGAGCCTGCCGGCAGCCACAAAGTCCCTTTCTGTTGAACATTCACCACATTATCAGTGTATCGAAAGAGCTTAACAGTGAGAAAGAGCAGCTCTGAATAAACCAGGACTGCTCTGAATGTAATTCTTTCCTATGTATGACACGAGCCTCTAATCTTATAACATACTTTTTATTCTGGCTAATTCGCCCGCATCTAATGTTCTACCATTGTTCAGTATTTGCAGATTTTCCCATTCGCATTCCGGAACCCTTATAAGAGAATCCAGCTTAACAAAGGACGGCATTACAAACGGTGGATTATAACTCCTTAACCTTTCGTTTGTAGGAAATGCTAATTTACGTTCCTTTCCTCTTATTGAAGAAACATTAAGAACCTCAATATAATTATTACCAACGGATACAACTAAATATGTTCTATCATACCCCGGCATTGTCCCGTCTACAAATCTGATACGCCCTAAGATTCCATGACCTTCAACGAAATTCATTAATAGATCACCAACCTTCCATTATCCACATATACGCTATATGCGTCATCGTCAGCCGATAATGAAAAGCTTTCCAACTGTTCAATCATCTCGTCTGTCAATATAAAGCCATCATAATAGAATGTTACTCCATTAATAATTTCACTTGCTGTCACATCACTGGACACTTCTTTATATGCACATATAATTTCGCGCATTCGATCAATATCCCCCGTTTGTGACATCATGTCAACAACAGAACGAGTCTTGTCATGATATCCATTATTGTTAGTTCCATTATCAAATGCTATTTTCCAAAAATCAAATGTATGGTTTATTTCTGAGAGTTCCCTTGCAGATGCTTTGCCGAATACCTCCATGATAAGATTTAATACGGCATATTCTCTTTCTGAAAATTCTGGCTGAAATGCTTCGCTATCACGTTTAAAGCCGATATAATCATTTTTATACCTTAAACGGACTTTTTCAACCACGCATCCATTTTTAAATGCAAGCACTTGTTCGCTAAACAAAGGCTCCCCATACTCAGCTATGTTCGCTAAATCTGCCAAAACTAAAAGCTTTTGCAATTTCATGTTTCCGTCATATGTGTTCGGCATTGAATCAGCACCATTTTTAATGAAAAATTTCGCAAAATCATATACGTCTTTCATTTTGACATCCTCCTTAAATAATTTCCACTCCAATTTGAAGTGGCCCAAAATAGATCAAACACATTTGATATTCAACCGGAAACAATAACCTGTGTTAGTGTTATAAAAGATTATAGCTTCAACCATGGTTTTCGTCAAGACTCGCGCGTTAACAAACTTAGGAAAAAAATTGGTCTTGACAAATCAGAACAAACGTTCTATTCTATATACAGAACATTTGTTCTGATTTTGATTGTTCGCTTTGCAAAGAACCGGACAAGACTGTACAAGGATTTGTAGAACTTGTAGAGGCATTATGTAAAGGTGTTTTGTAAAGGTGTTTTGCGAAGGCATGTAAACCACATGAGGAAAGGATGGGGCAAGGCGTATGCAATATCTGGCGGCAGGTCATGAGATGACATTAATGGAGAAGCTGGAGATTCTGACGGATGCGGCCAAATATGATGTAGCCTGTACTTCCAGCGGAGTGGAGCGTAAAGGAAACGGGAAGGACATGGGGAATTGCCTGAAGGCCGGAATCTGTCACAGTTTCAGCAGTGATGGAAGGTGTGTATCCCTGCTTAAGATCTTATTTACCAACGAGTGTATTTACGACTGTAAATATTGTCTGAACAGGAAAAGCAATGATGTACCAAGGGCGACTTTTACACCGGAGGAGGTCTGCACGCTGACGATGGAGTTTTATCGCAGAAATTATATCGAGGGGTTGTTCTTAAGCTCGGGAATTATTCAGAATCCGACCTATACCATGGAACTGATTTACCATACGTTATTGTTGCTGCGCCGTAAGTATCGCTTTAATGGTTATGTGCATGTGAAAGCCATACCGGGAGCCGATGCGAGGTTGATTCAAAGTGTAGGATTTCTGGCAGACAGGATGAGCATCAATCTGGAATTGCCTACAGCACAAGGGCTTAAGGAACTGGCCCCCAACAAGCACCGGAAGAGTATTTTGGCACCTATGAGACAGATTCAGAATGGGATCGCGGAGAATAAAAATGAACTGATGGTCTACCGCCATGCGCCTCATTTTGTATCGGGCGGGCAGTCTACCCAGATGATCATCGGTGCTACGCCGGAGAATGATTTTCAGATTATGTCAGTGGCAGAGAATCTGTACCGGAAATTCGAACTGAAGAGAGTGTTCTATTCTGCTTTCGTCAATGTGAATCAGGATGCATCACTGCCGGCGCTGCCGGGAGGACCGCCGCTGCTTCGGGAACACAGGCTGTATCAGGCGGACTGGCTGCTTCGTTTTTATGGATTCTCGGCGGGAGAGCTTCTGGACGAGCAGAGACCGTTCTTCAATGTGATGCTGGACCCGAAGGAAGATTGGGCTGTCCGTCATTTGGAGTATTTTCCGGTGGAAATCAACAGGGCGCCTATGAATATGTTGCTGAGAGTGCCGGGGGTGGGGGTAAAGAGCGCACAAAGGATTATAGCAGCCAGGAGGAGTACGAAGCTGACCTTTGCCGATTTGAAGAAAATAGGCGTGGTGCTGAAACGTGCCCTTTATTTTATTACCTGCAGTGGGCGGATGATGTATCCTACTAAATTGGAGGAGGATTATATCATCAGGAACCTGACCGGTGAGAAAGACAGAATACGGTTCGGCAGTGATGGGATGACTTATCGGCAGATGTCGTTGTTTGACGACAACAGCTTTGCGGGGCTTCCGGCTATTGACGACAGGCTTAAGGTGGCATCAGGACAGCTATAGTGCTTTGGCAGCAGGGGGGACGGAATGATCGTATATCAGTGCAAGGATTCACTGGAAAGTATTTTTACAGCAGTCTTTAACGCCTATGAAGAGCATCGTGACCATAATGATACCAGAATCAGCCTGGACGATGAATACTATCTTTTTGCAGAGTATGTTCCGGTCGAAACAGATATAGAAAAGGCTGCCAAAGTTATACGTACTTTGAAAAGGCGGTTTGGAGAAGAGGACTATTTGTCAATCTGCCATGCGTTGTCCTCTCCGGAACCGGATAAAGCGCAGGCGGTTTATCAGACGATCGTAAAAGGGCTTAAGGGAAAAGTGCGCCCCGGTCATCTATTGGACAATTTGGCGGATAATGACTGCAACAGGACATTTGTACTGGCCAGGGCTGCCGGACGGGAAATGAGCCACTTATATGGTTTCCTGCGTTTTCAGGAGGTGAAGAACGGTATTCTGTATGCCAAAATCGGACCGAAGAATAATCTTATGACGTTTTTGATGCCGCATTTTGCGGACAGATTCCCTATGGAGAATTTTGTTATTTATGATGACAATCGTGGAATCTTTGGGATTCATCCGGCAGGAAGGGAGTGGTATCTGGCGTGCGGATCGGAGAACGACCTGGAAGAAGAGATGTTGGCCGTTTCAGAAAGTGAACAACAGATACAGGGGCTATTCAGGCACTTTTGCAAGAGCATTGCCATTCAGGAAAGGGAGAACAAAAAGCTGCAGCAGAATATGCTCCCACTCAGATTTCAGGAATATATGTTGGAATTCGATAACAATTGACTACCTGTCCGGGATAGTGTACTATCTGAATAGAAGTTATATCAGACACTTGGGTGGAAGGACGAATTCTATGGAAGAAATGAGGATATCTGTTCGCAGACTGGTTGAATTTTTACTGCGTCAAGGCGATATTGACAATCGGTTTCAGGGAGCGCCGGAGGATGCCATGCAGGAGGGAAGCAGGATTCATCGGATGATTCAGAAGCGCATGGGCGGGGATTATCAAGCCGAGGTGTTCCTGCGGTATTCCTATCCCACAGACAATTACATGCTGGTAGTGGAGGGAAGAGCCGACGGAGTGATAGACACCTCATCACAGGATGAAGGAAATAATTCTGGCAGGGATGTGACAATTGACGAAATTAAAGGGACTTATCGTGATGTGGCGCGGATGAAAGAGCCGGTGTTTGTCCATCTTGCTCAGGCCAGATGCTATGCCTATATGTATGGCATCAAAGAAAATCTGCAGGCCGTTAAGATCAGGATGACTTATTGTAATATCGACTCAGAGGATATTCGCTACTTTTATGAAGAGCACTCTATGGAAGTACTGGCGGAGTGGTTCCTGTGGCTGGTGGAAGAATATAAGAAGTGGTCAGATTTTGAATGGGAATGGCGTCAGGTGAAGAAAGAATCCATTGAGAAGCTGCCCTTTCCTTTTCCTTATAGAGAAGGTCAGAAGGAACTGGTGACTTATGTGTACCAGACAATTTATCATAAGAGGAAGCTGTTTCTGGAGGCTCCAACGGGAGTGGGGAAGACGATTTCTACAGTGTTCCCGTCAGTGAAAGCTGTAGGGAAGGGAATGGCTGACCGGATTTTTTACCTGACAGCCAAGACAATTACCAGAACGGTGGCAGATGATACGTTCCAGCTGTTGCGTGATAAGGGGCTGCGGTTTAAAAGTGTGATACTGACAGCCAAGGACAAAATCTGCTTTATGGAACAGGTGGAGTGTAATCCTCAGCATTGTCCATATGCCAAAGGACATTACGACAGAATCAATGACGCGGTGTATGATTTTCTGGTCCATGAGGAGAGTTTTTCAAGGGAAAAGGTAGAAGAGTACGCAAGGAAGTATACAGTGTGTCCTTTTGAATTGTGCCTGGATATGAGTTTGTTTGCGGATGGTGTCATATGCGATTATAACTATCTGTTTGACCCACATGTGTATTTAAAGAGGTTCTTTGGAGACAATTCTCAGGGAAATCACATTTTTCTCATAGATGAGGCTCATAACTTGTTGGAACGCGGGAGGGAGATGTACAGTGCTTCTCTGATCAAAGAAGAGTTTCTGGAGTTGAAACGTGGTCTTGACAAAGAAGAGTCTGATTGTGTCTTGGTGAAAGAAGGCTACAGCGGCTGGATCATGAAGCAGCTGGAAGCATGCAACAAACAGATGCTTGCGCTGAAGCGTGAATGCGAGGACTACCAGGTAGTAACGGAAATAGATCCTTTTGTGAATTCAGTGCTTCGGCTGCACACGGCCATTGACAGTTATCTGGACGAGCAGGAGGAAGGTCAGCCGGAGATAAAAGAACAGCTGCTGGAATTTTACTTTAAGATCTGCCACTTCCTGGACATCTATGAGCGGGTAGATGAGAATTATGTGAAATATACCCAGATTATGGAGGACGGAAGCTTTCTGCTGAAGCTGTTTTGCGTGGATCCTTCCAAGAATCTGAAAGAATGTATGGCAAGAGGGCGGAGCAGTATTTTATTTTCAGCCACTTTTTTGCCTATCCAGTATTATAAGGGACTTCTGGGAGGGGAAAAAGAAGACTACGAAGTGTATGCCAAGTCGGTATTTCAGCCCGAAAATCGGGCACTTCTGGTGGCACGGGATGTTACCAGCAAGTATACCAGACGATCAGAGGAAGAGTTTCTGGCTATTGCCAGGTATATTGATGAAATTGTGACGAAGCGAAGCGGCAATTATATGGTGTTCTGTCCTTCTTATGCATTCCTTCAGAATATCTATGATATTTACACAGAACAGTTTGCTGCGGAAGGAAAAGAGTGCATTATCCAACAGGACTATATGAACGAGCAGGCAAGAGAAGAGTTCCTGGAATATTTTCAGGAGGAGACGGATCATATTCTCATTGGTTTCTGCGTGCTGGGCGGTATCTTCAGTGAGGGCATCGATCTGAAGAATGACAGGCTGATCGGTGTCATGATCGTCGGGACAGGGATTCCGCAGGTATGCCAGGAAAGGGAACTTCTGAAGAATCATTTTAATAAGAATGGTGAAAACGGCTTCGATTATTCCTATCGGTATCCGGGAATGAATAAAGTGCTGCAGGCAGCAGGGCGAGTCATCCGCACAGCTGAAGACGTGGGAATTATTGCCCTTTTGGATGAAAGATTTCTCCAATATGCTTACCAGAAGATGTTCCCAAGAGAGTGGGAACGCTTTGAAGTTGTCACGGTGGATACAGTAGGAAAACAGGTACAGGACTTTTGGAACCGAGTTATCCACAAGTGATTGTGGATAGGCATGTCGGAAAGTGGAAAAACAGGGTTCACATAATGTTTTCACTGTAACCTTTTTATGTATTCCGAACAAATGTTGCAAATAGACGTAAAAAAGCAGATTTGACGTTAAAAAATGCAGGAATGAAAGGGAAAAAGCAGATTTTTGAAATACACAAACATATGTGGATAACTATGTGGAAATGGTGGATTTCCTCAGAATCCATCGACAAAATGCGACAGTGGATACTTTTGAAAGTTTCGTTTAAGCTTGCAGGACAAGTTGCAAAAATAACCGCCGGCAGTTTCTAAGTTATGTGAAGTGATTATGGGAAGACAATGGCTGTTATGTAAATATGTGGATTTCATCTTGGGGAAAATGTGGATAATGTGGACAAAAAATATATGAGGAAGTTAGTGGATGTGACATAATATTATAAGAAGGAATGGCATCTGTTTATTTATTTTTAATAAAATAATCACCTTGCTTCCCTTGATTTTGACGAATAAAAGGTGTAAGCTTCTTATTTGGAGACATGAGTAATCCTGGCTCACAAGAATGGGAGGGTGAAGTTATTGAAGCCATTAGTATCGATTATTGTACCGGTGTATAATGGGGAAAAGTGTGTAGAGAGGTGTTTGTGCAGTATCCGTAACCAGACTTATAAGAATATTGAAGTGCTGGTGATCAATGACGGAAGTACAGACCATACGGAGAGAATATTGACGAGATTTGAGCAGTCTGATTCCAGATTCCATATTATCAGGAAAGAAAATTCAGGTGTATCGGACAGCCGTAATACTGCAATCATGCAGGCGAAGGGCGAATTTCTTCAGTTTGTAGACTGTGATGACTGGATCGTAAAAGATGCCACAGAAAGTCTGGTGAGAGCTGCCTGTGACCATCAGTGTGATTTGGTGATAACGGATTTCTATCGTGTTATCGGGCATGCCATCGTACATAAAGGACATATTCCGGTTGACGGACCTATTTCCCGTAAGGAATATGCAGAGTATATGATGAAGGCACCTGCTAATTTCTATTATGGAGTGCTTTGGAATAAGTTCTTCCGCACGGAGGTGATCAGGAGACAGGAGTTGTTGTGTTCTACTGAACTTGACTGGTGTGAGGACTTCCTGTTTAATCTGGAATATCTGCAGTATGTGAACAGAATCTATGTGTTGCAGAAGCCGATTTATTATTATGTGAAGACGAAAGGTAGTCTGGTAGATACCAAGATTGATCTGCCTAATACCGTCAGAACTAAGAAGCTTTTGTTTGATTATTACAAGGATCTTTATCAGTCGCTGGAACTGTATGAGAAGAATAAGCTGCGGATTCAGTCGTTTTATATTGAATTTGCAAGGGATAAAAAGAGAAAGAATGAGCATGTAAAGCTGGCTTAAAAAATGCTGTAGGTTAGATGAAGGTGTTGCATTATGGGTTGGCATTACAGCACCATACAGTGTGGTAGTTGCGAATTGCCCTGTCGTACTTAAGTTAGTGCGACAGGGCAATTTTAATAATATATTTTTACTTACAGGGCAATAATACCATTCTTAATAAATTCTTGATAAGCAGAATAAATCGCCGCAGCATTTAATTCCTGATTCAGTTTGATTACTTCTTCCTGATAACCTTCTTTATTGGAATGGCATGGGTCCTGACACCACCATTAAGATTACAGAGTTAAAGCTTATCACAACCTGCAAGACTGTAGCGATTGTATTCGGTATCCTCTTTGTAATCGGTGCTGTAATGTGGACACTTGGCGGACGTAAATTCAAGAAGACAGCAGCTTATAAGGAATATAAGGCATTTAAGGCGGAACAGAAGGCTGCGAAGTAATATAGAATAATAGTATTGGATCAGACTCCCCACAGGTTTTGCGGGAGTTTATTTATTGCATAATTTATTCGTGTTTTTTTGCACAGAGGGCAGAAGGACGGGATGGCAAAATATTTCACTTGAAAAAGAAAAAAGCAGATGCTAAGCTTAATATAGAATTGTTACTGTGTGAATTTGTGAAAAAGAGAGTGTGGGATGTTATATGAAAAAACGCAAATACTTATTTCGGCTTATTGCAGTTGTAATTTTATTAATGATTTTTCCGGTAATTTTGTTTTTTGATTTTTTCTGGAAAAAATCTTTTGATGAGCTGGAAAAAGCGAATGAGGCGTATTACAACAAGGTGTTAGATTCTTACATATCTCTCTATGATGAAACTGTTCGTAGTTTGAATATGTTTGCTGCATCTATCAGTACGGAAAGCAGGGAGCAGACAAGCCTTTTGTGGAATGGCATAGAGGAGCTTGGTGGGGATTATCTACAGCTTTATAAGGTGTCAAAGAGTCTGGAAGAAAAATATAGCCGGAGCGATGTCAGCGAATGGGGCATCTATTTGCATGATGTGGATAAGATTATAAAACCCAGTACTACTATGTCATCCATGCAATTTATATATGGTATAGAAAGTCGGTATGGCGAGAATGAGCAATTATCAGAATTCTTTTCATTAGAAAGTTACACCCCAGGTGACAAGCTGTTTTGTACAACAAGCAGTGAGGGTACATATAATGGATACCTGGTAGTGGGAATCTGTATCAAGATAGGGGAAAACGATGATAAGGCACTTGTCTGGTTTGCTTTGTCTCCAAAGGATATTGAAGATTCTCTGATTATAATGAATGAACAGGGAATGGAATTTTACCTGATAGATGAAGCAACTAACCAAATTATGTTGGCCTGGGGGGATAATGCAGGGGAGGATATAGAAAGCGTCATTTCTCTGGAAGAGGTACGTAAGATTGCCGGAAGGGAACAAAAGGTACTATACCGGAAGAATAGTGCATATACGGAATTTTCTATTTGGGCATACGTATCGGAAGAGTCTTTGCAGAATAATATTATTGATTATGTTTATAGTATGCGCAAGCTTTTAGTGGTTACTTTCGTAGTTCTGATATTTATCTGTCTAGGTGCCATATATATTGTATACAAGCCTGTGTATAAACTGACAACAGAATTGGACTATTCCGGAGAAAGTGAGTTTGAAGCTATTCGTAATTTGCTGGATGACAGGCATTCCACAATCAAGGAACAGGAAATGTTAATCATGGACCTGCTGCTGAACCATCTGGTTTACGGGGTACATGTTTCAGAAAAAAGAATAAAACGTCTCGGTGTAGACGCTTCCATGCGGTATTATTGTGTGTTTTTGCTGGAGGGCTATGTGCTTACCAATGGTGAAGTGGAAAGACTTGCTGATGAAATGGCAAAAGAGCATCAGTCTCGTTTGTTTGTCACGGACTGGGAGGGAGAGAATAGCAGCGTATTTATTCTATTTTTGAAAAATTCCGATGTTTCATCCATTGAAGCATGTTTGAGAAAGAGGCTGAGAGGGAACTTTATAGAGAATTGTGATCTGTACGTAGGGAAAATTGTGGACAGGCTAGACGATATTCAAATGAGTCTTCGTTCCTGTTTTGAACAGGCCAAGAAAAAAGCTGTAGAAGAAAAAAGGCGAATTGCCAGTGAAGAAGGCTCCAATGCCAAGGAAGAAGTGCGGAGAAAGCTAAAAGAGGAGGTTTTGGCATATCTGGAACTGAATTATAGGGATGCAGATTTAAATCAGGCTCAGGTTGCCGATATGTTCCGGATTTCTAATTATACACTAAGTCGCTTATTTAAAAATCAGGTAGGTGTGGGTTTCACAGAATATCTGGTGGCCAAGCGTATAGAATACGCAAAGGAGTTATTGCTTACCACATCTCATTCCGTGAGTGAAATATCGACCATGGCAGGCTTTTCCGGTATTAATCATTTTTCTAAAAGTTTTAAATTATACGTCGGCATGTCACCTACAGCCTTTCGTAAGCAAGTATAATCAACCCGGGCATTGAGACAAGATGCCCGGATTTTTTTTGCCTAAAAAATGGAAAACATGTGCAAAATGACTTGAAATCCATTAGTTTATTTTTGTAAATTGGTCATTTTGGGGTGTTTGTAAAAAATGAATAATGAAAAAGGGAGAAAGGAGTGCTAATATGACCATATCAGACATGGCATGTTGAATGAAATGACAAGGAGATGAAGGATGAAAAAAGAAAAAAATAAAAGTGAAACAAAAAGTGTAAGTCTGAAGACACGCATGTGGAAAAGCAGGTACTACTATCTCATGCTTTTACCTGCAGTGGTTTATGTATTGATTTTTAATTATGCTCCTATGGCAGGTTTACAGATAGCATTTAAAAACTATAAGGTTACTCTTGGGATGTGGGACAGTCCATGGATTGGATTTAGAAATTTCAGAGATTTCTTTAATAGCTATTCATTCGCACAATTGATGGAAAATACCTTTGTTCTTTCACTGTATCAAATACTGGTAGGATTTCCGATACCAATTATTGTGGCATTAATTTTAAATGAATTAAAGGGTGGTTTCAAGAAAGCAACACAGACAATTTTGTATGCTCCTCACTTTATTTCGACGGTTGTATTGGTAGGTGTTATTACTACTATGTTTTCTCCTTCGCAGGGCGTGGTAAATACGATTTTGGATGCCATAGGAATGGAACGTATCTACTTTATGGGCGAACCGAAGTATTTTAGACATCTGTATGTATGGAGCGGTGTATGGCAGAACATGGGATGGAGTGCCATCGTTTATCTGGCAGCACTTGCCGGTGTAGACCCGGCCCTTCATGAAGCAGCTGATATTGACGGAGCAACCAGAATGCAGAAGATAATACATATTAATCTTCCAACCATCATGCCGACGATTATCATTATGCTCATTCTCAGAATGGGTCAGATTGCATCTATAGGTTATGAAAAGGTCTACTTAATGCAGAACGATTTGAATGTATCCACAGCGGAAGTAATTTCTACGTATGTATATAAGAGAGGTATTATAAACAGTAATTATAGTTTTTCTACTGCAATGGGTCTATTCAACAATGTAATAAACGTAACCATGCTGTTGATTGCCAACAAGGTTTCCAAAAAAGTTAGTGGTTCTGGTCTTTTCTAAACTGGTTTGAGAGGATGTAAATAATAAATGAAGAAAAAGAAGATTACATTATTTGATGTTATAGTGCATATTATTTCAGGATTTCTATTACTGATTGTTTTGTATCCCTTGATTGTCGTTTTGTCCAGTTCTGTCAGTGATCCGGCTATGGTTGCTACGGGACAGGTTGTATTGCTGCCAAAGGGAATTAATCTGGAAGGATACAGGGCAGTATTCAAGAACAGCGATATTATGATTGGTTATGCAAATACTATTTTTTATACCGTATTTGGTACTATCATTAACCTGTTTGTTACGGTTCCTGCCGGTTATGCTTTGACCAAAAGGATGGTTCCTGGACGCAACTTTGTTATGACTCTGTTTATGATTACTATGTATTTTTCGGGCGGATTAATTCCTACCTTTCTTTTGATAAATTCCCTGGGATTGTATAACACTCGTTTTATATTGTTGATTCTGGGGGCTTTCAGTACATACAACTGTATTATTTGTCGTTCCTTCTTTGCAGCTATGCCTGTGGAGCTTGAGGAAGCAGCAGAAATTGATGGTTCTAATCCATTGAGAACGTTTGTGCAGATAGTGCTCCCGTTATCGAAGGCTCTATTGGGCGTAATGGTTCTGTACTTTGGTGTAGCGCATTGGAATTCCTACTTTAATGCCATGATTTATATTAAAGAAGATAGTATGCAGCCTCTGCAGGTTTTCTTAAGAAGAATATTGATTCTGGCGCAGTCAGCAATGAATGTGGAAGAGGGGGGGGAATATGTCCAGGCAATGGCGGACAGGGAAGCACTGATCCGATATGCAGTTATCGTGGTATCTTCGTTGCCACTGTTGGTAATTTATCCGTTCTTACAAAAGTATTTTGACAAGGGTGTATTAATCGGAAGCGTCAAAGGATGATTGTTGCAAAAAAAAGGTTAAATCTGCCTAAAGGCAGTTAACATAAAATATAGGGCCACCGAAGTGGCAGAAAGGACAAGTTTTATGAAAAAGAAACTTTTATCAGTTGTATTGGCAGCTTCTATGGTGCTGTCAGTATGTGCATGCGGCAACGATGCTGCAAATGCAAACGGAACAAGTGAATCACAGGTTGTTCAGAACACTACAGAAACTTCTGTATCTATGGAACCGGAAAAATATGTTCCAACCTATCCGATTGTGGAAGAGCCAATTACAATAAAAGGTCTTGTGGTTGGCAAGGACACAAGCTTTATGGAAAGCAGAATTGTTTGGGATAAGGTGTCAGAGGTTACAGGCATTAATATTGAGTGGGAAGTAATAGATAAGGATGCTCTTTCTACTTATCTTGCAGGCGGCGACTGGCCGGATATTTTCCATACAGAATTTGATGCAAATACTGTAAATGACTATGGCATTACAGGTGGTAAATTTGTAAATTACCTTAATTATCTGGATATTATGCCTAATCTGGCACAAACTTACGAAGATTATCCGATGACATTAGCGGCATCTACCCAGTTAAACGGTGAAGTTTACAATCTGTTCAAGTGCAACGGTGCTCTTGCAACTGCTGTTGTGTGTAGACCACATGTTAGACTGGATGTATTAGAAGATGCAGGTATCACAGAGCTGCCTAGTACCGTAGATGAATTTTATAAGCAGCTGGTAAGCTTAAAGGCTCATTATGGCACACCAAGCTTCATTCTTGGTAATGAATATGAAAGTGATTGGGCTCCGATGCTTTTTGCAGCATTTGGTACTTTGACACAGATGGATTTTGCTGATGATGGTACAGGTAATGTTGTATTCTCACGTACTTCTGAACAGATGAAGTATTATTATGAATTCTTAAATAAGCTGTATGAAGAAGAGTTGATGAACCGCGAATGGTTAACACTGGATAATACTGCTAAGGCTCAGCTTGCGGAGTCTGGTACCTATGCATATATTACCAGAATTGCTGCACAGTCTTTGGCAGCAGATAAGCTGAAAGATGGCAACTGGGATTATCTTGGTACCTGTGCTCCTTTAACCAGTGAATATGACAGCACACAGGAAATCATGGGTTATGTGGATTATGCTTCGACATGCGGTATGTATATTAACGCAGATAGCGAGTATGTAGAAGAAATTTGTAAGATGCTTGATATTGCTTTTGCGACCGAAGAAGTAGTAGAAGGTACAGGTTTATGCGGTCAGTCCTTTATGTATGGTATGGAAGGTGTGGACTGGGTAATTAACGAAGATGGTACTTACAGCCAGATGTTTCCTGAAACATACAAGTCCTTCTCAGAATATCAGCTGGGCGCTCTTATTTGGATAAACTTTGGTCGTGCAGATCAGTTCGGCAGTGCAGTCACATCTACCCCGGGTAATGCACAGGCTAGAGCAAAAGGCTTTGTTGAAAATGTAATTCCTTATCAGTCTGATACCGTTATTAAGAAATCACTTCTTAAATTTACGGAGGATGAGCAGTATGTTCTTGACAATAAGCTTGGTGAAATTGAATCTTATTATAAGCAGATGGAAGCTGAATTTATTACCGGTGCAGCTGATATCGAGACTAAGTGGGATGAGTATGTAGCTACTATTGAAAAGATGGGTATTGCAGATGTATTGGAAGTATACCAGGCGGCATATGACAGATGGAATACTGCAATGGCTGCAATCGAATAGAAAAATGATTTAAATTCAGTCTGATAAGTGAATCACAAGAACCTGCAGATAACTGTTGTGGTCGATTTGACAGAGCAGGGGCTGCAGGTTTTTTGTAAGAGGTAACCTGAAATGTTTGATTTGAAGAAGAATGAAAAAGAATGGGTATATGAAACTTGGAAAAAGCTGGATGAAAAACTGCAGGTTGTTGCCAAGCGTTCCCGTGGTAAATTTCCTTTCTGGACTGCAGACGGTATGCATGACGACATAAAGGATACCAGTATCAATTGTTGGACCAATGGTTTTTGGCCGGGACTAAACTGGCTGATGTACATTGGTACAGGAAACGAGGAGTACAGGAAAACAGCAGAAGCAGGAGAGGAACTTCTGGATATGGCATTGGCAAGACCTGAAAAAATCAGCCATGATGTAGGCTTTATATGGATGTTAGCCGCAAGACCGGATTTTGAACTGACAGGGGCTCATAAGTCATGGCAGCGCTTAAAGGTTGCCGCAAGCTATCTCATGGGCCGCTTTAATCCGGAGGCCGGATATGTACGTGCTTGGGACTGGGGCAAGGACAACATGGAGAAGGTAGGATGGACCATCATTGATACTATGATGAATCTGCCGCTTCTGTACTGGGCAAGCGAGGACTGTGGAGATCCGAGATATAAGTTTGCAGCCATGAAGCATGCAGATATGGCAATGTGGGATCATATCCGACCGGATGGCAGTGTGTATCATATTGTAGTTCATGACCCGGTTACGGCAGAAATCGTAGAAAAGCGCGGCCTTCAGGGCTACGGCAAAGAATCTTCCTGGTCCAGAGGACAGTCTTGGGCGATTTACGGATTTACTCTGAGCTACTTACATACCGGCAAGCAGGAATATTTGGATACCGCTAAGAGAGTTGCACACTATTTTATTGCGTCCACCTGTGAGGACTGGCTTCCTAAGAGTGATTTTCGTGCTCCAGAGACACCTATTTATTACGATTCCAGTGCGGGACTTTGTGCAGCATGCGGATTTTTAGAGCTTGCTAAAATTGTATCGGAATATGAGAAACGCCTGTATGTACATGCGGCAATGAAGCTTCTGATGACTATTGAAAAAAATTTTGCAGACTGGTCTACAGATACAGATTTCATTATCGGAAACTCTTCAGGCTGGTTTTCCAAGGAACAGAATGTAAATATTATATATGCAGATTATTTCTTTGCAGAGGCTGTATATAAATTAAAGGAATTTGAACCATTGTTTTGGTAAAGGAGACGTCACTTATTAACTTTTCAGGAAGGAGAACGAACGTGAAAAAGTTAAGCTGTTTTTTGACTGTTTTATTATCGCTTATACTAAGTGCTATCACGGTAATACCAGTTCATGCTGCCATCGGCAGCATGAATGGCCTGGACATTACTGTTGTTACTGACAAGACAAGTTATAGCACAGATGAAACCATTACTGCAACAGTTACATTGAAAAATAATAATAGTGTTGCAGTAAAAGATGTGTCTCTTGAGGGTATTGTTCCAGAAGGATATGAGTTAGTTCTTGCAGAAGGTGTAAATACGATTATTGGGACCCTTGATGCAGGTGTAGAGAAGGTGCTGGAAGTACAATTTGTACCCGAAACTGACAGCATAGAACCAAACGGATACATCGCTATCACGGAAAGCGATGCAGGCGGCAGATATTTTGGCGGCAAAATTAGTGGTGCCCAATTGACAGATACATTAATTATGGATGTAGCGCTGCGGGTAGAAGATAATTTGTCAAGGGTAGATGTGTATTATCCTTATGATACAGGTAAAACTGGCCTTTTGTACAGAATTACAGAAGATGGTACTATAAGCATTGGTGAAGAGACGCTCAAACTTTCTGATACTGAATGGACCAAGGTTCGTATGGTTTGGGATATTGATGCTATAAAATATTCTATATATGAGTATGATGAGGAGGAGAGTCTATATGTATATAAGGGAGAAAAAGCCTTCTCTCAGGAATCATCAATTCCTCCATCTTATCTGAGATTTCAGGTCATTAAAGATGGTGATGGAAATATAGCTTCTTTATATGTGGACGACTTTGCAATATATACCAGTACATCAACAGATTATACTGCCGCAACGCTTGAAAAGGCCAGTACATATTATGATGCAACATATGATGAATTTACCTGCACTCATGAGGACAGGGGATGTCCTGCACTTAATACGGGTATTGTAGTAAGAAGTAACGATAGTGTTACGCATATTATAGAAGGATATACCGGGGGAGATACAGAAGAAGATGACACAGAGTATACGGGTGAAATTGTTATTGACCGCACCAAGTCTATCTTTAATCTGGATAAACTTGATACAAGCAAGATTGAAAGTATGCTGAATGGTTATGTTTCACTCCACACCAGAAACGGTATGGTTTATAATAATGGTATCAAAACCAAGTTGGCTACTATGCCGGTGGAAAACGAAGACGGGTTCCAGGTAGTTGCTGAAGAAATTTGCCAGATATTAAATGTGGCATATGAAGTGAGTGGCAGCACTGCAACTATCAACGGAAAGCAGGCTACAGTTACGGAAAGAGATGGAAAGCTTTGGATTAATGCAAAATATTTCTTTGAGACAATTTTGAACAAAAAAGTGGCTGTCGATACAGAAGCAAAGAGTGATGGTATGATGATAGCCGGTGATGAGTTGTTTGAATTTCCGTCTGCAGAGCTTTTTTCCTTTGGCGATGTTAATAATTTGCGTTCTGAATTACAGAATTTAAATGATTATTTATTTTTTGATCGTCTGTCAGAAGAACAGATTTTTGAAGCATATAAAGAATCAGAGTTATATGGAAAGCATCCTAGAATTATGGCAACTGCAGATGACTTTGCAAAATTAAGAGAAGAAGTAAAAACAGATACTTACAAGAGTATTTGGTATCAGCAGTTAATTGCTGAAGCTGACTATTTAGTAAATGATAAGACAGACCCTGTTACATATACTAAGCCTGATGGCATCAGACTTGCTCCTGTAGCACAGGAAGTGAAGAACAATATGTATGTACTTGGTATGGCATATCAGCTGACAGGAGAGCAGAAATATGCAGAACGTGCATGGGCAGACTTAAATGCTGTATCTAATTTTAAGGATTGGTTTGGAATTCCTTTAGACCCAGCTGAATTCAGTGCGGCTGTAGCAATCGGGTATGATTGGCTGTATGAAGCTCTTACACAGGAGCAAAGAACAATTATTGAACAGGCAATGTATGATAATTGCTATAGAGTTGCATGTGAAGAATATATGGGATTGGGTACTTTGAAATATCGTACAGTTGTTAGTTATAATCAGTGTGTTGTAATTAATGGTGGCTTTGCGATGGGAGCATTAGCATTTATGGATGTATATCCGGAAGTGAGTTCTTATATTGCTTCTAATGCTTTAAGAGCAGCAGATGTAACTCTTACAGAATATGGTCCGGACGGTGCATGGATGGAAGGACCGGGGTATTGGGCATATACTACAGGGTTTGCTTCTTCCATGTTTGCTACGTTGGATAGTGTTTTTGGAACATGCTTTAGCTTAGATTTATGCGAGGGACTTTCCACTACAGCAAATTATATGCTGGGCATACAGTCGGATGTAAGTATATTCAACTATAATGATTGTGGAACGGCAATTATATATGGTCCGGAAATGCTTTATTTATCAAATAAATATAACGATCCGTCTGTAACAAGTGCAGTACTTCATTTAACAGAAGGAAAGGTATGGGGAAATTCGCAAATAGGCGAAGATGTAGTATTATCACTTCTTTGGTATGATACTGATATTAAGGCAGATGAAGATTCTATGCCCGCATTAGACACTATATATTGGGGTGAAGGTGTGGCTACTTTCCGCGATAGGTGGAGTAGTGAGTCAACTGCTTTTGTAGGTATTCATGGAGGTTACAATTTGATTGTTCACGGACAATTAGATGCCGGAAGCTTTGTATATGATTATGAAGGATTTAGATGGATCAAGGAACTTGGTAAGACACCATATGACACAAGTGTAACAGGACAGTATAGCGCAAATACCGGTAAACGTTGGATGTTATTCCGTTCAAAAGCAGAAGCTCATAATACCATTGTTATTGTGAATGATAACACGACACCAACAGGTAAAGATCAAGTAATAGATGCAAAAGCAATTTTAACACGTGTTGAGAGTGATGATAAAGGTGCAATAGCTGTGTTAGATATGTCAGCAAATTACGCACAGGGTGCTTCACGTGCAATTAGAGGGTTTTTCTTTACAGATGACAGAAATAGTATTGTAGTCAGAGACGAAATTAGTTTGTCCATGTCAGATTCCACGGTATATTCTTTCTTCCTGACAGATGCTGAGGTAGAAATTGCAGAGGATGGACAGTCAGCAACGCTAACCAACAATGGTAAGCAGATGAAACTGGAATTTGTTACATCGGGTAATGGAACAGCAACGTTGGGGTATGGACCGGCTACACGTGAATTGTTAGGCACAACAAGTCCAATCAATGCACCGGTTGTTGAGGACGAGGATAAATATGATGTTGAGGACGCAACTGTAAACAGAATTTATGTAAAGTTGGATGGTGTCAGTGGAGATGTGAGCATTACTGTGAAACTTACACCGGTAGGTATAAGTAATAGTACCTCTGTTACGGAATACAATAACAGCATTGCTACATGGACAGTGCCTGAAGGTGAAATTGCAGCGAAACCTGAAATACAGAGTGTTGTTATTGAAGGACGTGAAATGAACTTTGATTCTACCAATCAGGCAACTTTTTTGAGTGTAGTAGGTAAATATGCGACAGTTCCGGAAACTATAGTATCTATAGATGAGACGAAATTTACATATCAGGTTACAAAGGCAGAAAGTGTAAATGGCGGAACCACGACTATTGTGGTATCAGATAAAACAGACCCAGATGTATATACAACGTACCTGATTAATTTTGTAGAGATACCTGAACCAATCGAATTTGAAGGAATGACTTCACTTCAGGTGGTAAATGTAGAAGCAAGTGATGAACCGCAAGCCGACCGTGGCTATCACAGATGGTGTGTTCTTGATAATGACACAAACAGCCGGTGGACGTCAAAAGGTGCAGGGAATTGGATTTCGTTAGAGTTGGAAGAGGAAACTACCATTGACAACATGATGATTTCCTTTGTTAATGGTTCGAAACGAGCCTCCTACTTTGGTATCAGTGTATCAACAGACAACAAAAATTGGGAAATGATATGGAATGGAAAATCTGCTATCGCAGAAAAAGAAGGTGCATATGAACAAATCAAGTTGGGTGGTGTAACAGCAAAGTACATCAGGCTTGATTGTAATGGAAACAGTGCTCAGGGAATTACGGCAGGTTGGAATAACATTGGAGAAATTGTATTTACAAAGAATGGTATAGTATCAGAGCCAACAGTCAGCCCAACACCAGATCCGACACTAAGTGAAACACCTACACCAACACCTAATGAAGAGGATAATACTGAAGTGACGATAGTACGTGAAAGTTCCGATACAAGTTATACGCTTTCAAGTAATGACACAGTGAATATCTATTGTACTGGTGAATATAATGAGTTTGTTGGCGTAGATATGGATGGTAATGAGGTTAAGGTATCGGATTATACCGTTACTGAAGGTTCTACTATTGTGAAGTTTAAGAGAGAATATCTGGAAACACTTTCTGTTGGTACTCATACAGTAACCCTTCGATATACAAATGGTCGTAGCGTTAATTCTGAACTGATAATTATTGCAAAGACAAGTAATGATACAGATAATGCAACAGAAGATGCGGATACTTACAGCAATGATGTTGACAGCACGAGTGATTCATATAGTCCAACCGCGGTAACAAAAACGACTGACCAGACGGCAACTGGTGACAGCAGTAATATTTTGCTTTGGAGTATAGGATTAATTCTGGCACTTTCCGGAACAGTTGCGGTTGGTATTAGTTACCGCAAGAAATGTAAAGACATTCTATCAGTGTTACTTGTGTGCGTATTGGTATACGGGGTTCTTACAAACGGATTACAGGTACATGCGAGTAATAATCAAAATGGTTATATCAAGGTTACGGAATGCGCTTCAGGTAGTTCGCAATACGGCACAAAGATTAGCGGAATGACTGAAAATGATACGTTAATCATGGATGTTTCATTGCGTGCAGAGGATAATTTATCAAGAGTAACAGTATATGCAGCAGTAGGATCTTCTGGTACAACTACAGAATTGTTAAGAATTGAAGACCGTACAATAAACCGTGGAGGTACAATTTCTGCTGATGATTGGACCGAAGTCCGTATGGTTTGGAAAAATAAGGATAAAACATGTACTGTATATATATATGACGGAGAAAAGTATGTGCAAACGGGCAGTGGTACTATAGCAAATTCCGGCACGCCAACACAGTTGAGATTTCAAGTGGGCAGTGATGCTGACAGCACAATAAAATCTTCATTATATATTGATAATTTTTCAGTATACACAAGTACGTCAGCCGATTATACAGCAGAGGCACTTGAGAAAAATACATCCTATTTTTGTGATACATATGATGTATTTGATTGTATTCATGATGCTTCAACATGTCCGGCAAAGAATGCGGGTGTACTGAAGAATACGGTAACACATGTTGTAGAAGCGGTGACTGAACCAGCGCCGACTCCAACAGAAGCGCCGACGGAGGCTCCAACAGAAGCACCAACGGAAACTCCAACAGAAGCCCCGACGGAGGCCCCAACAGAGGCTCCAACAGAAACACCAACACCAAGCACGAGTAGTCTGATAGTTACTGAGCAAATAACGCTTGGAGAAAATACAGTTGAGGTAGGTGTTAAGGTGACATATACCATTGAACAATCGATAGCAACATTATCACCATACGAGACAATGATTGCATCCTATGGTTCCCCTGTTGTGTATGAAAATTTTAATCATTATACTATAGATGATGCAGTTTCTGATGTATTCGATGTGTATAAAGATGATGAAAATAAAATTACGTTTGCAAAGGATGTTTTTGGAGGGACATATATACTAATGAAAAATCCTGCAGCAGCTGCACGTATTGAGGTGAAGCCGCCAAGCGTAAACCTTATAGTATTTGAATGCGAGGTTGGCTATAATACCAGTGGAATACAGTTTAGATTTTTTGGACGAGGAACTAGCTCAACGGCTACATATACTTTTGGAGATCTGACGAATGGTATCTTTACGTATGCTGGTAATCAGACAATGCAATTCACAGCAGGTGAAATGTATAAAGTTACTTATGTAATAGACACGGAAGCTGATACGCATGATGTTTATATTGATGGCGAACCGAAAGCAACAGGAATCAGTAATGGGCCTTTCGATAATTTCAGCAATGCGGCTAGTGCAATGAGATTATATGTAAGAACTGTTGAGGGGAACACTGATGAAGATGTTATGCTTGATAATATTAAAGTCTATGTGAAACAATAACAAAAAAATGTGCTAAGGCAGGAGAGTACTCCTGCCTTAGGTATACTGTGGGATACAGAGGATTATGCGGTGATTGGTTTTTCAGCAGGAGCACATTTAGCAGCCAGTTTCGGAATTTCAGAACTTGGTTATGAGAAGTATCATCTGCCAAAGCCAGGCGCTATGTTTCTAGGGTATCCAGTAGTGTCTATGGGAAAAAGGGGCATGCCGAATCGAGGGAGAACTTTTTGGGAAAAGAGCATACGATGATGTGGTTCCGTTTGTAAACTCCATGCTGCTTGCAAGGGCATTAGAGGAAAACAACGTGCAGCATTGCTATGAGATTTTTCATTATCCTACTCATGGGTTGGGCGATGATGCGGATGAAGATGCGAAGAACTGACTGGAGAGAGCAGTTAAATTCTGGGAAGGAAGATAAGAATGTTTAAGCGAGTAAATCTGGAAGTGAGTATGAAGGTCTTTAAAAAGACTGACAGAGAATATATAAAAAATGTAGTGAATTGCATTTACGATCACTGGTCTGCCATGCTAAAAAATCGCGAAGCAATATCATTATTATTGTGGGTATCTGACGGCAGTAATATTCTGGACTACACCGGAAACCTGGATGAAGAAATCGAATGGAACTATTTTATGGGCTGTGCCAAAATGGAATCTTTAAAGGAAGATGAAGATAGGGATGTGAACCTGCATGAAAAGAATGTGGTGTACTTAAAGGAGCTTCCAGTGGTAACCCATAGAACCATTAAGGACATTGTAGAGGCAGTTAAAGTAGAAGGGTACAAAAGGTACCCGGATACAGAGATTACGGTTGGTATTCCTTTTGATATCGGTCCGGAGTTCGCACGGTCTAAATTCAAATACGAGAGACATCCTGAAATCTGTACAGGTAGCGGGGAGGGGGTAAATACCTTTGTCAATTCTTATGGCGAACTTGCGGCGGATACTTATTCTTATGCAGGTTTTCCGAACGGTATTCCGGAGGGAACACCTTTTGGTACGTTTTTGGGAAGGCAGACAAATATCTATTTGCGTGACATGGGTATGGATTATCTGTGGCTGTCTAATGGTGTAGGCTTTTCTGCAACTTCCTGGTCGCCGGTAGGTGAGGTGTTTGATGGAAGGCAGTTTCACACGGATAAGTTTGAAGAAGTGGAAAATAAGGTATTTAGTTTTTGGCAGAATTTTCGTAAGGAATGTCCGGATTATCTGGTGTATACCAGAGGAACCAATTTCTCTGCGGGAATTGATTATGTAAAGGATGCAGTTGGTCTGCACAAAATTTACAATGCAGGGCTGAATATCGTGCCGCCTCCCAATTCACCATGGGCAGCGCTCAACGAGAATTATGGGCTGGAGCTGATGGGGCATATGACCAGAAACTGTGAGCTACCGGGTGAGAATTATATGTTCCGTTATTATCTGCATGATTGCTGGTGGGTGAATTCACCATGGTATGACCGCTATGGAGGAAAGCCTCAGGACATTTACTTACCTATGGCACTTTCCAGGATCGATGAAAGTGGTAAGGCACAGCCGGCAGATGTTTTTAATATTTTTACGTTAGATAATACTTATGGCAATATGCCGGATTTATGTGTGCAGGAAGCTTTGCCGCATTTTATGAAGGCGGAAAAAGATTGTGCAGATGAAGCGGCCCCTTTTGTGTGGGTATATCCGTTTAGAGAGTATACCACTGCCCTGAATGAAAAGGAGCTGGTGGAAATATTAAGCGGTGACTTGTTTATTTGCAGAGCAATTTCCAATGGTTTCCCGTTAAGTTGTGTGGTTTCTTGTGATAATTTCCTGAAGCATGGCAGGGAGGTGTACAATCGCAGTGTGCTGGTTACACCAGTGCCGACGGCAGACAGTGATTTTGA
This sequence comes from Lachnospiraceae bacterium, assembly GCA_017465845.1. Taxonomy (GTDB): domain Bacteria; phylum Bacillota; class Clostridia; order Lachnospirales; family Lachnospiraceae; genus Acetatifactor. Next base: position 47,696 of record JAFTVH010000034.1, read on the forward strand.
AAAGGCGATACTGGAATACGTGGAAGATGGCGGGAAGGTGCTGTTTTACGGTTCATTGGACAAGGCAAGTGATACTTTTATGAAGATGTTTAAGCTTCAGAAACTGGAGGGAGTAACCGGGGAAATTCATGTAGACAGCAGGTATAATCCGGATAAAAACCGCAACGGAGAGATGCCAGACAGAGTGATTATTCGTGAGGGTGTGTGTAATGGGATGTTGGACAGTGTACCAGCAGATGCGGGTGGTATAGTAGCCTGCCCAGACGCATTGCATGTAATGCAAAATGACTACGCTATCTCAGCTGGCAAATACGTTCTGACTGCTTCCTGCAAAAACGCAGTCTGGTACCGCGCCCCACTTAGTCTTCAGTCTCTGGATTACGATACCAGAGAAAGGAAATATATTGACAATCCGAGCACCTGCATCTGGGGAGAAGTACTTTTAAGAAAAGTATTGGAGCAGTTTGGCTACGCCATTTCTTATTCTAAGGTTTCCTCTGACAGCAAGTTGCCTGTAATGATGATTAACCGCAGCGATAACGCAGAGTTTTTTAATGTATATGCGCCAGATCTTACGGTGGATACACAGTTAAAATTTCCGCTGGGTGCGCCAATCCTGATAGGATATGATGTAGAGCTGAAAGGCGGCGCTGCATTGTATCGTTTTCCAAAGGCAGAGCATGCCGAGTGCAGAGTCTACGTAGAGCAGGATGGTGGCATGGTCAGCGTTAAGGAACGTCCTTCGGTCAGTGCAAAATTTCGCCGCAGGATACAGGTGGCAGGCTTACAGAATGCCACAGTCCGTTTATTTGGGGAAAGCTATTGTAAAGAAAATGTGACCGTTGGAGTAGATATTCTGGAAAACTGGTGCGATTGCCCAGGCATATTTGGCAAAGACTTTGAGGGTGGTTTAGTAAAGGATGAGCAGTACGGTACGTATTATGAGGTGAGAAATTTTACCGGGAACCTGGTATTTTCAATGCCTGTAGAAAATAGTGAGAACATGTAAAGAATAGGAAGATGGAAAAAGAACTATGTATAACGAATCACAAATAAAAGAAAATTATATATATCCGCCGGAGTGCCAAGCAATCATTGACGTCACAAAGCCTCCTTATAATATCGACAATACCGGTAAAGTGGACTGTACAAAACAGCTCTGCGCGCTGGTTGACGAAATCTTAGGTGCTTATGAGAAAAACTTCTACGAAACCAAGGAAAAACTGGAGGCTATGGAAAATCCGGATGCTCTTATTTCCTTTGAAATTCGTAAAGTGAAGGGCAGAAGCAATGTAATCTTTCCGGAAAAACTGCCGCTATCCCAAATTATTTATTTCCCTAACGGTACCTATTTAGTGAGTGATACCATTTCCTATTCCATGGAGGAGTTTCGTAACTTTATCGCCAGCGTTCGTGCTATGGAGATGAACTGCCAGCTACGTTTTATGGGGCAGAGCAGAGATGGTGTGGTTATTAAGCTACAGGATAACTGCAAGGGCTTTGAGTTTGGTAATGACCGTCCGGTAATTGATTTCATGCGGGGTGAGCAGTCCAATATTGCCATGACCAATATGCTGGAGAGCCTGACCGTTGATATCGGCAGCGGTAATCCGGGTGCAACGGGCGTGCGTTATTTTGCCAATAATACCGGTGCCATTCGTAATGTGAAAATAATGTCCAGTGACCCTGAGTTTCGGGGACACACGGGGCTTTCTGTTTTACATACCAAGGTGTCCTCCGGTTATACCAAAAATGTGGAAATCATCGGTTTCAATTATGGTATCCGCGTTGCGTCCAGATATATTTTTTGCACCTTCGAGCATATCGTACTGAAGAATCAGAAACGCTGGGGCATTTTTGTGGAAGGCAATATGGTGGCTGTCCGCGACCTGTATAGTGAAAACTTTGTGCCTGCAGTGAAGGTGGATGGGCTGACTGCCTGTGTAGTCCTGACAGACGCTAAGCTTGTGGGAGGCAATCCTTTAGATGCTGCTATCAGACATTTGTTTGGACATATGATGCTTAGAAACATTCTGACGGAAGGATATGAGACTGTTTTAAGTACGAACTGGGAAGTAGTACCTGAGGAAGCAAGGAAAGGCTGCCTGGAGGAATTTGTTATTCATGGGCCGAAAACACTTTTTAAAGATACAGACGCAGAGCAGAAAGTGAAATCTCTGAATCTTACTGTGGAAGAAACGCCGGAGGTGGCATGGGACCCGGTAGAGGATTGGGTCAGTGTAAATCAGTTCGGTGCCGTCGGTGATGGTATTACGGATGATACGGAAGCCATTCGAAAGGCCTTCGCTTGCGGCAAAACGACGATTTACTTCCAGCCAGGATGTTACCTGATAGATGATGTAATTGAAATACCGGAAAACGTTCATCGAATTAACTTTATGTATTCTGACCTTGCTTCCGGCGAAAAGCTGGAGAAAAGAAAAAATACCGGTGCTTTTTTGGTAAAAGAAGAAACGGGTGAGCCGGTAATAATAGAGGACCTGTTTGCGTGGGAGAAATTCAAAGGTTTTGTAACTCTGGTAGAGCATGCCTGCACCAGACCGGTGATTTTCAGTGATGTGCATGTACAGACCGCATCCATTTACTTTAATACAGTATCGGGTGGAAAGGTATTTATGGAAAATACCGGCTGCACCATTGGCGGTATCCCAGGTGCGGGAGCAAGAACATTACCATTGCCAAATGAGGACTGGAATTCATACTCCAGAGAGATGCCGTGCTTTTATTTTAAAGGCCAGGAAGTGTACTGCAGACAGATTAATCCGGAGCGTTCTTTGCATGAAGTTATCAATGACGGTGGAAAACTTTGGGTATTAGGCTGCAAAACAGAAGAAGAGGGAACTGCTTACGAAACTCGAAATGGAGGTAGTACGGAAGTATTGGGAGCAGTGTTTGCAATCGGACTGGGGAAGAAATATCCTGCTATTGTCAATGACAACTCCAATGTTTCCGTATATGCAGCTACTTTTGGTATGGGTTTGAAACAACAATGGCCAATAGCAGTCAGAGAAATGCAAGGTACGGAGTGTCGTGAGCTACACAAAGCAGAAATGCCCGTATTGTATATGGAGAATTATGTGATACCACTATATGTGGGTGTGCGAGAGGAGTGATATTCAAAATGAAACTAAACAGAGCAGATTTAGGACTTGGCGGTGGCAGTCTTTTGCAGGTTGCAAACCGCAGCCTTACCCAGATGATGTCTTACATCATTGACACGCCGGATGGAAATGTAATTGTGATTGACGGCGGTCATTGTTGTGAAGTGGATGCCACATATTTGTACGAGCTTTTGGCAGAGCGAGGAAAGAAGGTAGACTTGTGGCTGATGACCCATGCCCATGTGGACCATCTCGGAGCACTTTTATGGCTGTTTGAAAATTGCCTGAATTTTGATATTGTAATCGAGAAAATGGTCTATAAATTTCCGCCTGTAGAGTGGCTTGCAGAGCGGAAGGATGATGGTTGTACCGCCAGATTTCTGGAGGCAATTAAGACATGGAACATTCCTACATATACACCACAGGCAGGAGAGCTTTTAACCTGTGGTGGAATGAGCCTGGAAATTGTCAGCGTACCGGAGGAGTATGAAAACTATCCTACCATTAATGCTACCAGCATAATAACCGTGGCACATTTTCCAAAGCGGGATGTACTGTTCCTGGCAGACTTTGATATTCACGGTCAGGACGAGTTCCTACGTAAGCACGATCCGGAAAGCATTCGTAAGGACATTGTGCAGATGGCACATCATGGCCAGGGTGGTGTAGATTTTTCTTTTTATAAATTAATACACCCGAAGATTTGCTTGTACCCCACACCTCAGTGGCTCTGGGAAAATAACAAGTACAGGTGTACTGTCCCTGCAAGCGCAGGCACCGGTCCTTTTACCACTCTGGAGACAAGGCAGTGGATGGAAGAGCTGGGCGTGGAGCAAAGTCTCACTCATGCGGAGGGCGATTACGTCATCACCTGACGGTAGAATAGGAGAGTGTAATGAGAGAATTAAATAACAGAAATTCAGCCAATTACCCAAGGCTGGCAACGGACTTATTTTTGTAGATTACTACAATTTCAGCAGCTATCATGGTTTCATGGATAAGGTATTTGATTTTGTGGAGGAGTCTCAGTTATTAAGAACGGACCTATGGAAGCGATTTGTGCAGCAGTTCAAGGAGGGGGACATTGAAGTATTGCCATTTGACAGTTACAGTCCGCTGACCGCAGCCGTGTTTCCGAAATTGACTGGGATCGCCGGTTTCTTTTTTTAGGCATCACAAAAATAAGATGGGTGTGCAAACAGTGTTATTGATAAAACAATCAGGAAGAATGTGCGAAGATGCGTAAGGCTATGGAGTATTTGGGGGCAATTTCATAATGCAGGAAAGCTAATCCCTCTGTCGCGGCGAGCAATGTGTAATTGATAGCTTGCCTCTAGAGGAGTTGAATACAAAAATATAGTGCTAAGCCAAGGATTAAAACCTGTGGCTTAGCACTTTTTTGATTTCTCCATCACTCAAAAAATATGATGTTAAAGGCAGTCCGGTAAGAGATGCAAATTCCGTAATGAAGGAGGATGCTCTGGTGAGATTAATATACTTGCGGTCTGATATTTTCGTCACCCTAAAATCATGGATAAAATCAAACAATTCTTCAGAACAGTATTCATTTTTTAATACTTTGAACTGGAGAAGTCTTGTCAATAATCCTTTTTTGTCAGTTGTAATAAAAGTAACATACTTCGCACAGTCGCCGTATTCTGTTTTTTTGCTTTGGCAGCTTTTAGTGCAATGGCTTTTTCTACTTGCTTGTTAATCTCTAGCGTTTGTTTCTCGGCAAGTTTGGGGTTGAATGTAGCAATTCTTTTTTCACGTAATTGCACTTTTCTGTAACAGGTAGTTGAGATTAGTATTGACATATAATATTATATGTCGTATATTATAGATATAAACAATATTATACAGCATATAATATTATAAAAATACATAGGATTATTAGAAATATGATTGTGGAACTACATAATACCAATAAGAAGCCATAATGAAATTTATTTAGGATGGGAGTGAAAGGATGATTTTCAATACGGGCGCGGCATTGTTGGATGCAATTGTGCTGGCGGTAGTGTCCAAGGAGCCGGAGGGAACATACGGATATAAGATTACCCAGGAAGTTAGGCAGGTCATTGATTTGTCAGAGTCCACGCTATATCCGGTACTGAGGCGGTTGCAGAAGGACGACTGTCTGGAAGTATACGATATGGAGTGTGCCGGCAGGAACAGACGATATTACAAGACCACTTCCAGAGGCTGGGCGCAGCTTAAACTGTATGAAAGCGAATGGAGAGAATACAGCAGTAAGATAACAGGGCTGTTTGAAGGGAAGACAGAGTGGAAACACGATGACCACAGGGAGGGAATGGAGCAACATGAATAGAGCGGAGTATATGAGTCAATTAGAAGGACTGTTAAAAGATATTTCTCCGGCAGAAAGGGTTTCCGCATTAGAGTATTATAATGATTATTTTGATGATGCGGGACCGGAGAACGAACAGGCAGTCATGGAAGCGTTGGGGTCGCCTGCCAGGGTGGCGGAGACCATTCGGGAAGAAGTACCGGGAAATGATTTTGAGGGGAATGCCCGTCAGGCGGTTCCGGAGGATAGAGCTGTGATAAAGTATGGTCAGTCAGGTCGATATATTCAATCCGGCAGCGACCAGCAGAATGGACATAATCAAACTGACCAAACAGAACAGTACCGGCAGGCAGATCAGTATCAGCATACTCATCAGTATCAGCAAGCTGACCAACATCAACAGCCGGGGCATAGTAGGTCCGGGATGTCCGGTGGCACCATTGCAGTCATTGTGATTCTGTGTATCTTGGCATCTCCGGTAATATTTACCCTTGCAACCGGCATAGGCGGTGTGCTGTTTGGAATCGTTGTGGCATGGTTTTGCCTCATTCTGGGTTTTGGCCTGGCAGCAGCTATCCTGCTGATGGTTATGGTGATTTTGCTGGTTGTGGGAATTGCAGGAATCATGATCGCACCCGCAGGGGCAATAGGAGTCATTGGTGGAGCACTTATTTGCGGAGGTCTCGGCCTGGTATTTTTGATGCTGACAGTGGCTATGGCCGGAATTGTGGTACCGGCAGCTGCAAAAGGAATTGCATCATTATTTAGAAAAATATTTGGGAGGAGGAAAGCAAGCGTATGAAAAAGTTTATGAAATTTTGCGCCATTGCGGCAGTTTCCATGGTAATCATCGGTTTTCTGCTGGCAGCAGCGGTAAGCGTGATCAAAGGAACAGAATATCTCAATGATTTCCTGCGCCAGGTGACAGAGGGCAGAATTGATACCTGGGTGGAAAATGCTGAAAACTGGCAGGACGGAGGAAAGGAACTGCTTGATAATGTAGGGGAAGGAGCCAATAACCTGGTAGAAGGCGTTATCACGGAGTATGAGAATTTTGATGGATATGACATTGAAGACTCTACTATGTTCGATAAAAATTATGCCATAGAAAGCGGTAATCTCGAACGGGAATTTCAGAATATGAGTGCCACTAAGCTGGATATCGAACTGGGGGGATGCGAACTGGAGATTCAGCCTTCTAACGATGAAAATATTCGTATCACCACGGAAAACATAGGGAAATTTCAGGCATATCTAAAAGATGATCAGCTGAATATCAAGGCTACCAGGAAAACGAAGGAAGATTCAACAAACTGTAAGATCGTACTCTATCTTCCGGAAGGGCATACTTGGGAGAAAATTGATGCGGAAGTGGGCGCCGGTGTCATTCGCATTCAAAATATGGCAGCCGCGGAAATAGACTTGGAAGTGGGTGCAGGACAGATACTTGCAGAATATATGGAAGCAGGAGACCTGGATATCTCAGTTGGTGCCGGAGAAGCCAGACTGGATGATATGAAGATACGTGATTTGGATGTCAGTGTAGGCATGGGAAATTTTGAGGCTGCCGGTATTGTAGAAGGTAAAGTGGATGCGGAGTGCTCCATGGGTAATTTGACCTTACAGCTTGCTGCTGCCCAGACAGACTATGATTATGAAATTGAGTGTGTTATGGGAAATATCA
>JAFTVH010000035.1 GCA_017465845.1 Lachnospiraceae bacterium
CTTGAACAGCAGCAACTGGTGTAATCCCAGTCAGCCTGTTTATTCAATCGGATTGTTAGTATATATTGCACTGATCGTATTCTTTGCATACTTCTACACATCCATTACCTTCAACCCGCTCATGATTGCTGACAACATGAAGAAGCAGGGGGGATTTATACCCGGTATCAGACCCGGTAAGCCCACCAGCGATTATCTGAATAAAGTCCTGAATTACATCGTATTCATTGGTGCAATCGGTCTTACAATTGTAGCTGTGCTTCCTTATATCTTCAACGGTATATTTAATGCCAGCATTTCCTTCGGCGGCACCAGCCTGATCATTATCGTAAGTGTTATCCTTGAGACAATGAAACAGGTTGAATCTCAGATGCTTGTTCGCAACTACAAAGGATTTTTAAACGATTAAATTTAAACTATAAAAACTGCAATGACAGAGCAATCCGCCATTGCAGTTTTTTGCATTGCCTACTGAATTTTTATAATATCCTTATTTGTATCCCCTATGTTTCTAATATTTTTCTGATATTTTCCACATAAACAGTTGCAAAGTTTTTCCATACCATGTAAAATATATGTGTTAAACTATAAATATTTTATAGAAGATTTATAAATACAGCCAGAGAGATTGCAATAGTCCAGCAGAGAGAGACATGCGTTGCCATGAAGGCCTTTGAAAAACGTCGGTCCTTGGGCTGCGTATTTTGCAGCCCTAGTACCGCTACGTTTTTCACAGAGCGAGAGCGTGCCTGAATGGCAATGCATGTCTCTCTCTGCGGTAGTGTTGCAATCTCCCCGGCCACCACTTTGGAGGTTTTTATGAAGATTATTATGTTAGGTGCACCCGGTGCAGGCAAAGGAACACAGGCTAAGATGATTGCGGAGAAATATCAGATTCCCCACGTTTCCACAGGAGATATTTTCCGTGCGAACATCAAGAACGGTACAGAGCTTGGCAAAGAAGCAAAGAAGTACATGGATCAGGGATTGTTAGTACCCGATGAGTTGACTGTAAAGATTCTGCTTGACAGAGTAGCACAGGATGATTGTAAGAACGGTTATGTGCTGGATGGTTTCCCACGTACCATTCCTCAGGCAGAAGTGCTTGACAAGGCTTTAAACGAGCTGGGAGATGCTATCGATTATGCTATCAACGTAGATGTTCCTGATGAGAACATCGTTAAGAGAATGTCCGGCAGACGAGCATGCTTATCTTGTGGTGCTACATATCACATCGAGCATATTCCGCCTAAAGCAGAAGGCATCTGTGATACCTGCGGTCAGAACCTTGTACTTCGTGACGACGATAAGCCTGAAACAGTTCTCAACAGACTGAAGGTTTATCATGACCAAACACAGCCTCTGATTGATTTCTACTCTGCAAAAGGCGTTTTGAAGAACGTAGATGGTACTGTTGATATGAAAGATGTATTTAATGCCATCGTAGCTATCTTAGGTTAGAAGAAGGTTTGAAAAATGGCAGTTACAATTAAATCTGAAAGAGAAATTGAGCTGATGCGGGAAGCAGGAAGACTTCTGGCAATTGTGCACAAAGAGATGGAGGAGGCCATACGTCCTGGAATCTCTACCAAAGAGATCGATACCCTGGGAGAGTCTGTAATCCGTAAACTGGGCTGTGTTCCTAATTTCAAGAATTATCATGGTTATCCGGCCAGCGTATGTGTATCGGTGAATGATGAGGTTGTCCATGGGATTCCCAGTAGTATCAGATTTCTGGAAGAGGGAGATATTGTTAGTCTGGATGCAGGACTGATTTACAAGGGATATCATTCTGATGCCGCCAGGACTCACGGAGTAGGGCAGATCAATCCTCTTGCACAGAAATTGATCCAAGTGACAAGAGAAAGCTTTTTTGCAGGAATAAAAATGGCAAAAGCAGGAAATCATTTACATGATATTTCCAATGCCATAGATGCTTATATAAAGCCGTACGGATACGGAATTGTACGCGATCTGGTGGGACATGGCATAGGTACCAGTCTGCATGAGGACCCGGAAATTCCTAACTTTGCCCAGAGAAGAAGAGGTTTGAAGCTGCGCCCGGGAATGACGCTTGCTGTGGAACCCATGGTTAATATGGGATATCCGGAAGTAGAATGGATGGATGATGACTGGACAGTTGTTACAGAAGATGGTTCCTGGTCAGCACATTATGAGAATACAATTTTGATTACTGACGGTGAACCGGAGATTCTGACATTATATGAGCCGGGAGAAATAAGATGACAGGGAAATTTGCGATATCCAGAGCAGGCCATGATAAAGGAAACGTTTATGTTGTCGTTGCTGCAGATGACAAATACGTCTATCTTGCAGATGGAAGGCTCAAAACTCTTGCTGCGCCGAAGAAAAAGAATATCAGACATATTCAGATTGTGAATCAGACGATAGCGGATGATCTGCTTGTCAGGATTCAAAATAAAGAAGCAAATATTAATGATGCGATAAAATATGCCATCAAACAAAGTAATCTAATTTAAGTGGAGGGAATATATGTCTAAAAGTGATGTAATTGAAATTGAAGGAACTGTTGTAGAGAAGCTTCCTAATACAATGTTCCAGGTTGAACTGGAGAATGGTCATAGAGTTCTGGCACACATCAGTGGTAAGCTGCGTCAGAATTTCATCCGTATCCTGCCCGGTGATAAAGTAACATTGGAATTATCACCCTATGATTTGAGCAAAGGACGTATTATCTGGAGAGATAAATAAGGATGAAAACAAATTACTATGCAAATTTGCTGAAGCGGATGATTCTTATCCTGATAGCAAGCGCCGTTCTTGGAACAGTGCTCCTTGTGCTGTCTTTCTTCATTCCACCGGAAAGAATCAGGGAAAATGTTTATGCTTCGGCAGATGTGCTGCTGTTAAATGATATCAGCAATATATCAGATAATTCTTTTTCCAGGTATATTTGGCAGGAAAGAGAACAATATACAGATGCAATCATGGTTCAGAATGCAATGGAACAAATTGAAGGAAAGAATGCATTTGAACATGCCATGTGGGTATACCATAGCGATCTTGACCCGGAAATTTGGTCTCCAGAGGACTCATTGAGAGCCTACTGTACCACGCAGAAAACGGAAGGAATGTTCCTGCATGAATATTCCCGTTATTGGCATGGTTATTTGGTGTACTTAAGACCGTTGCTTTCCATATTTACCTGGTCTCAGGTACTGACAATAGAAGTAGTCATTCAAATAGTACTGTTTATCCTTGTACTGGCAGTTGCATGGAAAAAGAAGGCTTTTGGCGTGATTGCAGCGGTGTTGACAGGCACCTTTTTTATAAAGCCTACTGTAGTTATGGCATCACTGACAATGTCAGTGTGCTGGATGATTACGCTTGGAGCTATTCTGTATATGCTGCTTCGCCATGATAATCTGGAACATAAGAATAGATACCCGGAAATTTTTTTGATAATAGGAATCCTGACTGCATATTTCGATTTCCTGACCTACCCCGCGGTGACGGTAGGTTTCCCGTTATGTGTTTACTTCCTGTTGAAATTAAAGGAAAAGCAGGACTTAAAGAGCAGCCTCGCTAAATTGATTTTGTATGGCGCATCCTGGTGTATCGGTTATGTGGGAATGTGGGGACTCAAATGGGTCGTTGCAGACCTGACTCTGCATACCGGCACTATTAAAGATGCTGCCTGGTCCATTATCGGACGAACAGAATCTATTGGCGGCAGACCCAGAATGAATGGCGGCTTCTTTGTCATCGGGCTGAATCTGCAGGAATACAAATACAGGATTTATGCAATTGCAGCTGTTGTGATCGGGTTGCTTGCGCTTATTGCCATAATATACGCGATGTATAAGACTACGATAAAAACGGTACTGACGAGATTACTTCCTTATATAATTATTTTCTGTATCCCGTTTTTATGGATCATTGTAGTCCAGCATCATTCCGCATTACATGCCAGATTTACATTTCGGATCATCAGCATTGCTGCCATGGCAGGGTGCTGCATGATAATCGCAATAAAAGATTTATTTTCTAAAAAAAGTACTTGCAAATAGAGTAGTTACATGCTATAATGTAAAACGGTCTTTTTTGAAAGGAGGGTTTAACGTGAAGGTTAGATCATCAGTAAAACCAATTTGCGAAAAGTGCAAAATTATTAAGAGAAAAGGACGCATCAGAGTAATCTGTGAAAATCCGAAGCACAAACAGAGACAGGGATAATCACCGACTTGTTTTTGCAGATTCTTACGATAAGGCTTCCTTATTATAAGAAACAGCAATCAGGTATGTGAGTTCTTGTCCAGTTATTATGTGCGGCTGATCCGGTTTTTACACTGAATCGGTGAAAGAATCGGTTTAACATAATTATAGACGGAGAGCTTACGGGAGATTACTTGTTGATACTGCGAAGGCGCGGAAGAGTATCCGCAGTAGCAGAAAAATCGGATTTGTGTCCGATTGGGTGAAAGCCCCAATCAATTAGTAACTAAGAACATTATATGTTCAAAGAAAGTCTGTGACCGGTGTGCCAATTAACAGACCAAACCGGCGTGCTGATACAGACGAAGAAAATGGAGGAAACGTAAATGGCTCGTATCGCAGGTGTTGACTTACCTAGAGAAAAAAGAATTGAAATCGGCTTAACTTACATCTACGGAATCGGTAGACCTACAGCCGACAAGATTTTGGCAGCATCAGGTGTTAATCCTGATACTCGTGTCAGAGATATTACTGACGACGAAGTAAAGAAGATCAGTGAGATCATCGAAGAGATGGGAATCCTGGTAGAAGGTGATCTGAGAAGAGAAGTTGCTCTGAATATCAAGAGACTTCAGGAAATCGGCTGCTACAGAGGTATCCGTCATCGTAAGGGTCTGCCTGTTCGTGGTCAGAAGACCAAGACCAACGCAAGAACCCGTAAAGGTCCTAAGAGAACCGTTGCAAACAAGAAGAAATAAGCTTTTAAAAGGTAGCTTGTTTCAAAGTGCCCTGTTTATAAAATGTCTGACTTACAGTCGGGAAGAAAGAGGACAGAGCGCTGCGTAACTTGTAAATGAATGAGAAAGTAGGTTAGTTTAAAATGGCTAAAAAAGTTGCAAAGAAAGTAACAAAAAAGCGTGTCAAGAAAAACGTTGAACGTGGACAGGCACATATTCAGTCTTCTTTTAATAACACAATCGTTACATTAACAGATGCTGAAGGAAATGCTCTTAGCTGGGCAAGTGCCGGTGGTCTTGGTTTTAGAGGTTCAAGGAAATCTACTCCGTATGCTGCACAGATGGCAGCAGAAACAGCTACCAAAGCTGCTTTGGTACATGGACTGAAAACCGTAGACGTATTCGTAAAGGGTCCTGGTTCAGGACGTGAAGCAGCAATCAGAGCACTTTCCGCAAGTGGTCTGGAAGTAGTAAGCATCCGTGACGTAACTCCCGTTCCTCACAATGGATGCCGTCCTCCTAAGCGTCGTCGCGTTTAATCTTGGAGGAATTGAACTGTTGGAAGAAAGTGCCTGACAATCAGGTACTGTAAACAATAATTTAAGAGGAGATAATCAAAATGGCAGTAAATCGTGTACCGGTATTAAAGAGATGTAGATCCCTTGGCCTTGAGCCTTCCTATTTGGGATATGATAAGAAGTCTAACAGAACTTCTGCAAGAGCTGGCAAGAAAGTAAGTGAATATGGTCTTCAGCTGAGAGAAAAGCAGAAAGCTAAATTCATCTACGGTGTTCTGGAGAAGCCTTTCCGTAACTACTACGAGAAAGCTGATAGAATGAAAGGCATGACTGGTGAAAACCTGATGGTTATGCTGGAGAGCAGACTTGACAGTGTAGTATTCAGAATGGGATTCGCAAGAACCAGAAGAGAAGCAAGACAGGTTGTTGACCACAAGCATGTGTTAGTAAACGGCAAGTGTGTGAACATTCCTTCTTACCTCATCAAAGCTGGTGATGTTATCGAAATCAAAGAGAAAGCAAAGTCCTTACAGAGATATAAAGACATCGTTGAAGTAACAGGCGGCAGACTGACTCCGGAATGGATGGATGTTGATATCGAGAACCTGAAAGGAACCATCAAGAATCTTCCTACCAGAGAGATGATCGATGTTCCTGTAAACGAGATGCTGATCGTCGAGTTGTACTCTAAATAAGCAGACTTAAGCGGACATAAGAAATCTCGTGTCCGCTTTAAGTTCTTTGTGTAACTATAAACGTTCGTAAAGGAGGGTATTTGCAGTGTTTGATTTTGAAAGACCCAATATTGAGGTTGCTGAAATTTCGGAAGACAAGAAGTACGGTAAGTTCGTAGTAGAGCCTTTGGAAAGAGGATACGGTATTACACTTGGTAACTCCCTGAGAAGAATCATGCTTTCTTCCCTGCCCGGCGCAGCTGTAAGCCAGGTAAAGATTGAAGGCGTTTTACATGAATTCAGCTCAATTCCCGGTGTGAAAGAAGATGTCAGTGAAATTATCATGAACATCAAGAGCCTTGCTATCAAGAACAGCAGCGAAACCAATGAGCCTAAGACCGCATACATTGAGTATGAAGGAGAAGGCGTTGTCAAGGCTTCCGACATTCAGGCTGATCAGGATATTGAAATCCTGAATCCCGATCTGACCATTGCTACCTTAAGTGGAAAAGATACGAAGCTTTATATGGAACTGACCATTACTAAGGGTCGTGGCTATGTAAGCTCCGATAAGAACAAACATGAAGATTTACCAATCGGCGTAATTGCGATTGATTCTATCTACACACCTGTAGAAAGAGTTAACGTTACTGTTGAAAATACCCGTGTAGGTCAGATTACTGATTACGACAAGCTGACTCTGGATGTATTCACCAACGGAACTCTGGTTCCTGATGAAGCTGTCAGCCTGGCTGCAAAAGTACTCAGCGAACACTTGAGTCTTTTCATCGATCTGTCCGAGAATGCCAAGACTGCAGAAGTAATGGTAGAGAAGGAAGACGACGAGAAAGAAAAAGTACTGGAAATGAGTATCGACGAATTAGAGCTGTCCGTTCGTTCCTACAACTGCTTGAAGAGAGCAGGTATCAATACAGTAGAAGAGTTAACCAACAAGACTTCTGAGGATATGATGAAGGTTCGTAACCTTGGACGTAAGTCCCTTGAAGAAGTTCTTGCAAAACTGAAAGAGCTGGGGCTTCAGTTAAATCCCAGTGAAGAAGCGTAAGATATCCATATCCGGTAAATCCAAAGAGTTCGGAAATGGTTCATCTCTAAATGGAACATTATAATTGCATTCGGTAAGTAAGTCCAAAGCGCGTGGCCGGATGTACCATGAATGGAGAAAGGAAAATTAATCATGGCAAAGTACAGAAAACTTGGCAGAACATCTGCACAGAGAAAAGCATTACTTAGAAACCAGGTAACCGCACTTCTTAACAACGGCAAGATCGTTACCACCGAAGCTAAGGCTAAGGAAGTAGTAAAGATCGCTGAAGGCCTGATCGCTCTGGCTGTTAAGGAAAAAGACAACTACGAGATGGTTAAAGTTACCGCTAAGGTTCCTGTAAAGGACAAAGATGGTAAGAGAGTAAAAGAAGTAGTTGACGGTAAGAAAGTTACCAAGTTCGAGAACGTAGAGAAAGAGATCAAGAAGGATCTTCCTTCCAGACTGCACGCTAGACGTCAGATGCTGAAAGTTTTATATCCTGTAGTATCTGTTCCTACCGAAGCAGCTGGTAAAAAGAAGAACACCAAGGAAGTTGATCTGGTAGCTAAGCTGTTTGATGAGTATGCTGTTAAGTATGCTGATCGTAAGGGTGGTTACACCAGAATCGTTAAGATTGGTCAGCGTAAAGGTGACGCAGCTATGGAAGTAGTTCTGGAGCTGGTTTAATACGTAACCAGAAAGTAGTGAGTAAAATAATAAAGGTCCATGTGTCGTGCTTGCACGAATGCATGGGCTTTTTTATTTGGATAATCAAAGTTCTTGAGGGTTTGCCAAACTTGTTGAGGGTCTTTCGTGAGGGTTTACCTGTTTTTTACAGTGAGTTGTTGAGGGTTTCTCGTGAGGGGCTGATTTGAGGGTCTAACTTGAGGGGCTGGCTAATGAAGC
>JAFTVH010000036.1 GCA_017465845.1 Lachnospiraceae bacterium
AGGAGCAGGTGCTCCGTCCAGAAGGTACATGAAATTAATGTCTCTCTTGCAGGCAGACTCAATATCACGACTTGAATAGATTCTGTTCATTGCTGCATAGGTGACAATCTTAAGCATCTGACGAGGTGTGGCCTGATTCTTTCTGATTCTGTCATAAGTCTCATAAAGATCAGAAAGATTCATTTCCTCCACAAATGCACTTACCAAGCGTACAGGATCATCAGATGGAATAGATATTTCTATGTCTAGCGGAAGTTTGATTTGATGATACAAGGAAGATACAGTATAATCTCCTTGTAAGATTTTGTTTAGTAGCATAAACAAATTTTACAGCAAATGCCGGGCTTTTCGAAGCTCGGTTTTTGTTTTTATTGACTATTTCATAGACAGCCCAGCCCCAAGGCGTCCGTTTGGAAATGTGCAGTTCTCGGACGAGGATGATGATTTTCAAGATGAAGAAATGAAGAGAGCTCGACCGCTCCGAACAAGGCTGAGAGGAGAGCTCTCTTCATTTATGAATCTTAGAAAATCACACCACAGACGAACACAAGCATTTCCAAATGGATACCTTGGGGCTGGGCGTAAGAAAAGGCTGCCACACTAATTAGTGCGACAGCCCCGTCCCTCTAATGTTATTTCCTCACGATCAAAATACCATCTTTTTCCAGCACTCCGCTTCCATCTTCACCCTTATTCCACTTGCGGGAATAAACAACCTCCGAGAACTCAGAGCACTCTATTGTTACATCCTCTTCCTCACAGTTGAGGTAAACCCCGATTGTCTCATTCTCCCCGATCTTGAGATAAGAAATCACCCTGTCCCCGGGTACGTCGTTGGGGAAGTGGAAATTCCTGCTCTTGCAGGACTGCAGCCTGTGCCTCATTGCGATGAGGTTCTTCATCTCAGTGAGTTCATCAGCTCTTTTACCTGCATCAATCTCATCCCATGGCATGCATCTGCGGCAGTCCGGGTCAAAGGACCCGTCCATGGCAACTTCGGTTCCGTAATAGATGCAGGGGCTTCCCGGCATTGTAAAAAGAACTGCCAGCTGCTGGTAAAAAACATCTATGTTGTGCTGTGCCTTGTCCAGAAGCCTGTTGGTGTCGTGAGAATCCAGGAGGTTAAAGAGCACGTCGTTAACCTGTGAGTAGTACATGGTGAAGCACCTGTTTATATCGTATTCAAAGGTCTCTCTGCCGCGGTTTTTGTAGACCCAGAAATCCGCTATGGCAGTTGTCAGGGGATAGTTCATGACAGAGTCATACTCATCTCCCTGAAGCCACGAAATGGAGTCGTGCCAGATCTCGCCCAGAAGATAGAAATCATCCTTCATATGGCTTGTCATGTATCTGATGGCCTTGAGGAATGAGTGGGATACTTCGTTCCCCACGTCAAAGCGAAGTCCGTCAATGTCAAAGGTCTCGATCCAGAATCTGATGATATCAAGAAGGTAGTCCTGGACCGCAGGGTTGTTTGTGTTGAGCTTGGGCATGTACTCAGCAAAGGCAAAAGAATAGTATCTGCCGTCTCTGGTGTCGCGGCCGTGCTCAACAGGCCACTTGTTTATCATGTACCAGTCTGCATATTCAGATTCCTGTCCCTTCTCCCGGATATCGAGCCACATGGGATGATCTGCTCCTGTGTGGTTGAAGACCGCATCCAGCATCACTCTTATTCCGGCTGCATGTGCCTCGTCTACCAGGGCCCTAAGGTCCTCGTTGGTGCCAAAGTGAGGATCCACCTTCCTGTAATCTCTGGTGTTGTATTTGTGGTTACTGTGGGCCTCAAAAATGGGATTGAGATAAATTCCGGTGATGCCAAGTTCCTTAAGATAAGGAATCTTATCTCTTATTCCCCTTATATCTCCGCCGTAGTAGTCATGGAATCCAACCTCTCCTGTCTGCCATCCCATCACGCCTTCAGGATCTATGCTGTGACCCCCGTTGCAGAATCTCTCGGGAAAGATCTGATACCACACCGTATCATTTACCCAGGCAGGGGTTCTGCAGACGTCCGCCGAGTTCATCCAGGGCATTATAAAATATGAAAGAGTCTTGCCCTCCTGGTTCATCTCCTCTTCTGTGTAAAAACCATCCTCAAAGAAGTACATGCACTCATCGCCGCTCTGAATTTCGAAGTAATACTTGCATCTCTTGTACCGGGGCACTAAAGTTGTGGTCCACCATATGTGATCCTTTAATCTCTTCTTGAAGCAGATTTCTTCTCTTTTTCCGCTCCAGCGCTCGTTTCCGCCCATAATCCCCGCCTCGTAGGGGTCGCCGTATATGATAAACACTTTATCGACATCATATCCTGTTTTGATATTGATTATCAGGTGGTCATTATCTAGACAATAGCAGTACTGTTCTGACATTCTGTGATATATGGCACTTCTGTCCATTATAATTCTCCTTTAGGAAAACGTTTTCCGCAACAAGCAAACTATAACCTAAACCTATAACCTAAAACCAATTTTTGGTCAATATCCTGTTTTCTTTTCAATACAAAATCTCTATTAATGCAAATTTAATAATTATATTGTGCGTTTATTAACGAGATTTTGTATAGAATACTCTTGATGTTTTGGCTCAAATGGCAGACTCAAAACAGC
>JAFTVH010000037.1 GCA_017465845.1 Lachnospiraceae bacterium
TGCACTCTGTAATAGGAAGGAATACCTTTTTGCGGCAGAGGAGATGGTTGTGCATCCCATGGTCGACACCATATCTGCCTATATTGATGCTCATATCAGCGAAGCGATTCTGGTAGAAGAACTGGCAGAGCAGGTACACATGAGCAAATATCATTTCCTGCGCAGGTTCAAGGAACTGACCGGAGTAACCGCCCACACCTTTGTCACCAATAAGCGGCTGATAAAAGCCTGCGAGGAGCTAAAGGCGGGGCAGAGCATCACTCAGGTATACCAGAACACGGGGTTCTGTGATTATTCTTCTTTTTTAAGGAATTTTAAAAATGCATTCGGTGTGGCTCCGGGTAAATATAAGGACTATTATTAATCCGGTTCGGAAATCCTGGTTACACCCACATATATTTCTGAAATCTCATACCAGGTAGGGTAATCTACCACACCTGTCTGGGGTAGGTTAAAGATACCCTGGAAAGTGCGGACTGCATCTGCGGTGGCGGAACCGTAGATGCCATCGGCAACTATCCTGGGAATGGCCGGATAGTCGCGGGCAATACGGTTCAGCTGCGTCTGCATCTGGCGGACTTTATCGCCGGAGGAGCCGATCGTCAGGTCATATCCGGGCCAGGAGGAGGGGACGCCGGATATGACATCTGCAGTATTGATATACATATCATCACCATAATAATAGTGGATGATATCGATTGGGGAGTAACCCTCATCTCCGAGGTATTTGGAGCCCCACTGGCTTAAGCCGGAGCAGGTTACTCGTTTCCCGTCACAGTAGGACGTAAAAATGGGCTGTCTGACACCGGGACGGGACAGATAATTGCCAAAGAGAGAATCTACCAGGTAGTCGATGTTTTCAAAAATATTTCTTCCATACATCCATTTTTGATCGTAGGCTGTGGAGGAGGTGATGGTAAAATCGTAACCCTGGTTACGGTACCATTCTGTATATACTCTGTTCAGCGTAAAGGACATGATGACCAGAATATTGGCATAGATAGAGGATTCCGGCCATGTGGAATAAATTTCGCAGGAGGCCACATTTTTAATGTAATCCTTGTATCTGACCCAATAGTTGGGTGCTGTGGAATCCATGGGTACACCGTCATGTACGATGATGTACTCAGGCACTACGACTCTTGAAAGGACGATTTCGCCGGTTTCCGCCATAGGCTTGATCTCATCCTCAGGAATCTTGGGAGGATATTCACCGAACAGAGTATGGACGGGGATGTTCACTATTTTCTCCTCATTTTCAGTGGCCGCGAGAGGATTCAGACGGATGACCTGCAGCGAAAGCTCGTCGGCGAGGATTTCAGAACCGGTGATCAGGGCAGGTTCATAGCCTTCTGCAGTGACCCGGATGTTGTATTCGGAGTAGGGCTGATTCTCGGGTTCTGGAGTCAGTGACAGGGAAAGAGGCGGAGCGGGCAGTTCTACTGTCGCTGTCTGACCGGAACTGTTGGTCATCAGTGTCTCAATCGGGGATTCAGGGTCTCCGGTGTAGGAGATGACCACAGCGGCATTGGCTACGGGAGACTGGTCCAGGGAGGAGATGACGCTGATTTTCAGGGCACCGGCATATTGGGTGTCGATGGGGGTGGGCTGCTGTGCTGAGCCGGGTTGCTGAGCCGTGCTTGGTTGCTGCATGGTCTCAGGCTGCTGAGTCGTGCCAGGCTGCTGCAGGACGCCAGGCTGTTGCGCTTCGCCAACCTGCTGGGACATTATAGTCTCACCTGTGGTTGCAGGAACAGCGAAATTATTGCTCTGAACGGCGCTGCGTTCCTGCTTTTTCATAATCTCGGATGGAGAGGGAATGCGTGATATATATGTTGGATATTCGGACATAATCATAACCTTGGGTTATCGTTACTGTATATATATGCAGAATAGGGGAAAAGTTGAACCTTATTTGTGAAATAAGGGATGAATTTTGGAAGGAGTTTGCAATAGTTGTTGATTCCGATATAATCAAATGAAAATGCAGCACCAGAACTTTAATCTGATGCTGCATCAGTCAGCCATGGACACTTATGATATGACCCGCCTATGCCAACAATGCCCCTTCCTGATAAGAATATTTCAAATATTCTGGCGTACAGTAGAAAATACTACTATTAAAATTGGAGATTTCATCACTCAGATAGGAACAAAAGACATTGTAGATAGTCTGTGACCAATCCTCATCGCCCTTTACGTCTGTAACTAACCGCTGATAAACTTTGCCTATCGAAGTTACACTCGGTACTTTATACTTGCATTCGCTCACAGTATCAAAATGGCCCCTGCTAATACAGGATTCCTTTACAACTTCGTCAGCAACCTGTTGCATATCCAGACAATGATTTACATCTGCATATTGAAGCAAATGCTTTATTTGAGGAATTCCTATTGCGGTTACAACATCCTTCCGATGATTTTGCGTGCCTCGTCCGATAAATTCAATCAGCATGCATACATATAAAAGGTCATTTTTTAACTTACTCTCCATAGACTTTCTCACCTCCTGAAAATATCAGGCAATCCAATGCCTGCAATGAATGAAAACTAATTTGGTGTGTAGGATGGCGAAATTCTGCTAGATCCCAGAATGCTTTTCGGCTGATATCTCCAGCTAAAAAATCATTCACATAGTTCCAAATTGTATCATCTGCCTTTGGTCCTTCTACAATATCATACTCATGGATATATCCAGATCTGCATTTGGCAATAAAATCCAGCCACTCATCAGTCATTTTTTTAAAACGAAGAATCTTTAAACTCGGGTTTTCTGTATAAATATATTTATTGACAATCCCTGTCTGATTTTTCCTTGATGCCCAGCGGGTGGCTTGTTGAAAATCTTTCGTACAATAAAAGCCCCAGGAAAAATCTTTCGTATATTTTGTTTTTCTGATTTCTGGAAACTCTACCAACATATTGCTTCCATGATACAGTTCAATACTCATTTAAGTCACCTCCGATTATCTATGTATATTATAGGCGATTTTTATATCGTTGACAATGCGGAATTGAATTATCCCCAAATTATTTTGCAACACTATGCAGAGTATTTTCTTGATAAAACCGCAATAAATGTCCTGAATTTATCCCCCAACGGCTAGAATTAAATTTTGCATAGGTTAAAATATAGATAACAAGAAACCCCGTGTAAAATTTCACAGGACAAAGGAGGATACATAAAATGAAGGAAATCGGCTTACAGCTTTATACAATCAGAGATTTCATGAAAACAGAAGAAGACATCAGAGAGTCTTTCCAGAAAATGAGAAAATACGGCTATACCCAGGGACAGACTGCCGGCTGCGCAATCCCCTATGCTGACTTCGGAAGAATTGCAAAAGAGGAAGGCATCCAAATCGTCGGAACTCACGACAATTTCGACATGATGGTAAATGACTTTGAGCAGTCTTTAGAGAACCACAAGCTGCTTGATACAACCAATATGGGTATCGGCGGAAAGCATTATAATTCTGTTTATGAGGTAGAGGACTTTATTGAGAAGGCCAATATGGTTGGAGAGAAGGCTGCAAGAAACGGTATGAAATTTACCTATCATAACCACAGCCATGAATTCCACAAATGGGAAAATGGTAAGACTACCATGGACATGCTGGTAGAGGGACTTGATCCCGACACTACTTCCTTCGTACTGGATACCTACTGGGTACAGCATGGCGGCGGAGATGTAAGATACTGGATCGAGAAGCTGGCAGGCCGTATCGATATTCTTCATCTGAAAGATATGAAACGCATTCTGCCTAAGGATAATACTCCTGTACAGCAGATTACAGAAATCGGAAACGGTAACCTGTGCTGGGATCTGATTCTGGATACCGCAGAAAAGACCGGTGTGAAGTACTATGTGGTAGAGCAGGATACAGGCTATGCAGTTAACTGCTTCCGGTCTATTAAACAGAGTGCAGATTATCTGCGTAAATTTATGAAATAGGGATATGGTGAGATGATAAAAGGACTGCCGGCGATAGCTGAAAATGGAAAAATCAGCTATCTGCCGGCAGTTCTTGTTTGGTAATGAGAAACTTTGCGTTCCACGGCGCAAAGTTTCCGGCAAATTGCACTGCGACGGCTTAATTCATACAATTATCACAACACAACTGAAACTGTTCCTTGCTTGTTAGGACAGGTGTGCCACTTTCTTTTGACTTGATATAGTCTCTCGGCGTCATCCCCATATTCTGAACAAAGACACGGTTGAAAGTCCGAATGGATGAAAAGCCTGACGCAAAAGCAATCTCCGTAATATTAGAGCCTTTCTCCAGCAGATTACATGCATGTTCAATCCTCAGGCTGTTAACAAAATCCGCAAACCCGATATTCATTCGTTCATTAAAAATATGAGAGATATAATATTTATTCAAATGCAGTTCCTTGGAAATCAGTTCCAGCGTCAATGGTTCCGTATAATTCTCCGAGCAGTAGGTCAGCACACTTTTGATACTGTCGTGGTCCGTAGGCGTAGCTACCAGAGTCATCAGTGGCAGAAGCTCCGCCAAAAGTGTGAGCAGATATCCCTTTGCTGCAATCTTTTCAAAATTTGATTCAGAACGATTCTTATTCTTAATCTTCTTCAGACGGCTGCGCAGGTCTAAAGGCAGCTGGTTACATTTGATAATCGGAGAATACGGTACCTGTGTCTGGAAAATTTCTTTGAAATCCTTAAATAAATCCGGACTGAAAATAAACAGATATCCGCTTACCGCAGAACGGTCGTGGTAGTAGTGGATCTGGTTGGGGAAGGAAAGGAAAAGGTCTCCCTTTTCAATTAAAAAGTCCTTATTATCCACAGTTGCCATGCTGGAGCCTTCTTCCATATAAATCAGTTCCAGATGGGAATGGATATGTGGAATGGTCGATAAACCTGTAAAATTACCTGTTGAAATCGGAGTGTTTCTATTTTCAATCTGATATAACATACTTCACCTCATAAGACCGCAATATTTGGCTTAAATTTGTTTGGCTACGACTA
This sequence comes from Lachnospiraceae bacterium, assembly GCA_017465845.1. Lineage (GTDB taxonomy): Bacteria > Bacillota > Clostridia > Lachnospirales > Lachnospiraceae > Acetatifactor. Next base: position 4,994 of record JAFTVH010000037.1, read on the forward strand.
GAATTATATTTCATATCGGGTAAAATGTAAATATGAGAATGAGAATTTTAAAAAATTCGAGGGAAAGAAAAAGATGAAGCCCTTGAAAAACAAAAATAATACATGGAAAGGCAGGTTTTAAAAATGGAGAAAGACAAGATTGCATTACAGCTGTATTCTGTCAGAGAACAGATGCAGGAAGATTTCTTCGGCACCCTGAAGAAAGTAAAGGCTATGGGCTACACCGGTGTGGAGTTTGCAGGTCTTTACGGACATGATCCTCTGGAGGTTAAGAAGATGTGTGAAGAAGTGGGACTGATTCCCCTTTCCGCACATGTGCCTTTTGTGGATCTGATGAATAAGATGGACGAGACACTGGAGTGCTACAAGAAGCTGGGCTGTAAGTATGTAGTAGTACCTTATCTGACTGAGGAGTACAGACCGGGTAAGGAAGGCTTTAATAAAGTAATTGAAGGCGTAAAGGTGCTTGGTGAAGAGCTGAAGAAGTACGATATGGTTCTCCAGTATCACAACCATGATTTCGAATTTTTGAAAGTAGATGGCAAGTATGCACTGGATATCCTCTACTCTGAGGTTGGTCCCGATCTGCTTCAGACACAGCTTGACACCTGCTGGGTTAACGTAGGCGGCGAGAACCCTGCAGAGTATGTGAAGAAATATGCAGGCAGAATCCCTACCGTTCATCTGAAAGACTTTAAGGGAAGCAAGTCTGAGAAGATGTATGCCCTGATCGGAATTGATGATGACAAGAAGACCGAGACAGAAGGAAGCTTCGAACTGAGACCTCTCGGCAAAGGTGTACAGGATTTCCCTGCTATCATCAAGGCTGCAACAGAAGGCGGCGCAGAATGGTTCATCGTAGAGCAGGATAACCCCAGCATGGGATACACTCCTCTTGAGTGTGCTGAAATCAGCATCAACTATCTTTTGAACGAGATACTGGGTTAAGCGGCTTGAAAGCCGGAGCAAATATCCGGAAAGTAAAAAATTATTGTTAAATAAGCTTATAAATAAGCTTTCAATTAAAATAAAGGAGAACAAAACAATGGGAGACAATATTTTAGATCGTTTTAAAGATTCGACTACAGAAACTACAATCGATACCTCTAAGAAAGTACGCGTAGGTATCATCGGTACAGGCTGGATTGCAGAAGCTCATATGCAGAGCTATTTAAATCAGCCTGATGTAGAAATCGTTGCAGGTGCAGATCTGGTAGAAGGCAAGGCAGCAGCTTTCTTTGAGAAATTCGGCGTAGAAGCAAAATGCTACGGAAGCCACAAAGAGATGCTGGATGACGAATCCCTGAAGCTGGATGCAGTCAGCGTATGTACATATAACAGAACCCATGCTGAGTGTGCTATTTATGCACTGCAGAAGGGTATTAACGTAATGCTGGAGAAGCCTATGTGCGTAACTCTGGAAGAAGCTATTGAAATCAGAAAGGCTGAGAAAGAAAGCGGCAAGGTTATCTCTATCGGATTCCAGCCCAGACTGGACGAGAACATGAAGATGATCAAGAAGATCGTTGATTCCGGCGTTCTTGGTAAGATTTACTACATCCAGACCGGCGGCGGCAGAAGACGTGATATTCCTACTCCTTTTGGCACCACCTTCATCGAGGATAAGACAGCAGGTCTCGGTGCGCTGGGCGATATCGGATGCTACTCCCTGGATATGGTACTGAATGCAATCGGCTATCCTAAGCCTCTGACTGTATCAGGTTACAAGTCCAACTTCTTCGGAACCCGTCCTGATTACAGCGACTACGTGAAAAAGGGCAAACCCGAATATGCTGAGAAGTTCGAAGTAGATGATTTCGCAGCTGCATTTATCCGTCTGGACGGCGGCATCATCCTTGACTTCCGTATTGCATGGGCTATGAATCTGGATACCCCGGGCGATACCATTATTATGGGTACCGAAGGCAGCTTGAGAATTCCTTCCACTGAGTGCTGGAACGGAACCGTAGGCGGTCCTATGAAGCTGTATCATGAAGTTTGCGGACAGCAGACCGAGACTGAGATTCCTATCATCAAGTCCAATGGCAGCCTGTTCGACTTAAAGATCCGTTCCTTCCTGGATGCTGTTAAGAACGGTACAGAAGCACCTGTTCCTACTTCTCAGATCATCTACAACCAGGCTATTCTGGATGGTATCTTCAAGTCTGCCGAAGCTGGACGTGAGATCGAGATTAATATTCCTGAATGCTAATCAATGGATAGAATTGTGTCAGGTGGAGTACAAACTCCACCTGACAAACCGCGATAGCGGTTATGAGCAAGTAGCGAAGCGGGTTGCGAATATCCGCTTGATTCGTATAAGAGGGTGAAATAACGTGAATCAGAAAAATGTAAAGATTGCTGTCATCGGATATGGCGGTATGGGTGGCTGGCATTGTAACAAAATAGCGACCATTGAAGGACTGGAACTGGCAGGGATTTACGATATTCTTGAGGAGCGCAGAGCGGCTGCTGAGGAAAAAGGAATTCATGCCTATGCATCCTTAGAGGAACTGCTGGCTGACCCCCAGGTGCAGATTGTAACGGTGGCTATCCCTAACCAGTTGCACAAGCCAATCTGTATTCAGGCCATGGAAGCAGGGAAAAATGTAGTATGTGAAAAGCCGGTTGCATTAAGTCATGAAGAACTGGAAGAAATGATTGCTGCCTCCAAGGCAAATAACGTGCTGTTCACCGTACATCAAAACCGCAGATGGGATGAAGATTACCGAATCATGAAGCACATTTATGATGAAGGCACCCTGGGAAAGGTATTTCGTATCGAATCCAGAGTGCACGGTTCCAGAGGAATCCCCGGAGACTGGCGTAATCAGAAGGAATGCGGCGGTGGAATGGTTCTTGACTGGGGCGTTCATCTTCTGGACCAGATCATGCAGATGATACAGAAGCCTGTAAAGACCATCTATGCGGAACTGTCCTATGTCACCAACGAGGCCTGTGATGACGGCTTTACAGTAATCATCAAATTTGAAGATGACCTGACAGTGGAAGTGCAGGTGGGAACCAGCAATTTCATCAATCTTCCCAGATGGTATATGCTCGGTGAGAACGGTTCAGCCGTAATCGAGAACTGGGGGCTGGACGGTAAGATCGTCATGGTATCCGACTGGCAGAACAGAGATGCGGTGCCCGTTGTAACGGCAGCAGGTCTGACCAAGACCATGGCACCCAGAACCAAGGAGACCATCAAGGAATATCCCCTTCCCCGCCGGGAATCTGATATCAGAGAGTTTTATCAGAATGTGATGAAAGCAATCGCAGGCGAGGCAGAGCAGTTGATCAAGCATGATGAATTGCTGCGTGTCATGAAGTTGATGGAAGCTGTCTTTGAATCAGCAGAGCAGAACAAAGTGATCACTGACTTTGAAGAGAGATGTAAGAAGTAAAGTATTGCCGCACAGGCTCAGGTAAGCAAACGCTTATCTGGGCCTTGTGGGCTCATAGAAAAGAAAGGATGATAAATTTATGGAACTTTCAGTAATGTCCCCGGTTCTCAATCAGATGAACCTGGAAGAAGCATTAGCATATTTAAGCAGCCTCGGAGTAGACAGCCTGGAAATCGGTGCAGGCGGATATCCCGGAAAGGCTCATCTGGACCCCAAGGAATACCTTGCTCATCCGGAGAAAATCGAAGAGTTCAAAGCACTTCTTAAGAAATACAACATGAAACTGTCGGCAGTGGCTTGCCACGGCAACCCTGTACATCCCAACAAGGAAATTGCAAAACGTTTCCACGAAGAGTTCGTAGATGCAATGAAAGTTGCAGTACAGCTGGGCGTAGATACCATGATCGGTTTCTCCGGATGCCCCGGTGACTGCGAGAATTCCCAGAACCCTAACTGGGTAACCTGCGCATGGCCGCCTGAGTACCTTGATATTCTGGATTGGCAGTGGAACGAAGTAGTGATTCCTTACTGGAAAGAGACCACCAAGCTGGCAGCAGAAATCGGTATCAAGAAGATTGCATTTGAGATGCATCCCGGATTCTGTGTATACAATCCTTCCACCCTGTTAAAGCTGCGTGCAGCAGTAGGTGATATGATCGGTGCCAACGTTGACCCCAGCCACCTGTTCTGGCAGGGAATCGACCCTTGCGAAGCTATCAAGATGCTGCAGGGCGCTATCTACCACTTCCATGCAAAAGACACCAAGATCGATGCAGCCAACACTGCTAAGATCGGTGTTCTGGATACTCAGGAATACGGCGATATCCTGAACAGAGCATGGGTATTCCGTACCGTTGGTTACGGACATTCCCAGGAAGTATGGAACAATATCATCAGTACTTTGAAGGCTGTAGGATATGACGGAGCTATTAGCATTGAGCATGAAGATGGACTTATGTCTCCTAAGGAAGGCCTGGAGAAGGCAATTACACTTTTGAAGAATACCATTATCTATGAGACCGCAGGCGAGATGTGGTGGGCATAGGCTGAAATGTAATTATAGTTTTATAAAAACGCTGCTCCTGTCATTGTACAGGGGCAGCGTAAATCAATCATTTTGTGGATTATCCAATCAATACTTTCTTCCCTTCAAAGGCAAAGCCGTATTTCCTGATTTTTTTCGCAGGAAATCCCTTTGCTAAAAGAGTAGCCTCATATTGTTTCTCATCTATCTGAGCGAGAGCGGCTGCAACAGTATCTTTTAAGGTTTTCTCGTCTTCCGGATCATGCACTTTGAATTCCAGAATATAGGCATTGTCATGCTCATTTAAAGGCTCTAATACCACATCATATCTGCCAAAACCGCTTTCCCGGTTGGAAGTTACAGTATATCTGCCATTTAGTTCTACGATCATTCCTAACACAAATCCATGATAAAAACGTTCCGGCTCCGCGGCGGAAGGCTCTTTGCCGGTGTCAAAATAGCTGAAGGTCTTAAGGGCTACGCGGTTCATATAATTATTCATAGCTTTGACGTCACATACAAGCAACGCTTTCACAAAATCATTATAGTCAGATTGTGCTTCCCCGAACCATCTGCGTATCATATTCTGGAACATGACCTTTACTTCCAGATTGGTCAGTGTCAGCTCATATTCCGGCGAAATGATATGTTCCGGTCCGTATTTTTCAAACTTCACAACCTTTAAATAACCGCTTGCCAGCAAAAGACTCCAGATGGCTTGCTCATCCTTATCTAACTGGCTGTAAACAATTTGCTCATCTATGGGAGTACGTAAATGTTCCCCATCCAGCAACCGTTCAAAAGCTGTTTTTACATTTCTGCTACCTTCACGAATCAGTTTTCCGACCAGACTGTTAGAGCTGGTGTTCGCCCAATAGGTAGCAATTTCTCCGGTATCAAGGTAATTCAGGATAGACCAGGGATTGTAGATATCTTTTTTGTTGCCGAATACAAAACCGTCATACCACTTTTTGACAGTTTCTTTGTCTGTATATCTGCATTCGTCCATGGCAGCGAATACCTCTTCTTCTGTAAAGCCAAAGCAATCGGCATATGTGCCTGAAGTGGTGGTTACCACCTTTAGATTGTTAAGGTCTGAAAAAATGGATTCCTTACTGATTCTGGTGATTCCTGTCATGACAGCACGTTCCAGATAAGGATTTGTTTTGAAGGTAGCGTTGAACAGACCTTTGATAAATTCTGTCAATTCCTGCCAATATCCGTTTACATAGGCTTCCTGCATAGGGGTATCGTATTCGTCCAGCAGAATAATAACTTTTTTGCCGTAATAACGGCAAAGATATTTTGAGAGATTATGAAGGGCCATGGCAGCATCCGCGTCGTCCATTTGAAAAGACACACGTTTAAAATATTCCACATCAGTAGCTTCCAGCACCCCACTGTTTAGCAGGAACACGTGATCCGCATATAAATCAGCCATCATGCTGCAGATTTTTTTCCTGACATTGGTATAATTTGTACCTTTTATGTTAGCAAAGGAAAGGTTGATGACCGGGTAGGTTCCCTGCAGTTTTTGGTACTTTTCTTCCTGCCAGATGGATAGCTTATCAAACAAATCACCGTGACCGGCATATTTTACCGAAAAAAAGTATTCCAACATGCTCATAGTCAAGGTTTTCCCGAAACGGCGGGGACGGGTGATCAGAGTTACTGCATCTTCGCTTTCCCACCATTCTTTAATAAAGAATGTCTTATCAACATAAAAAAGGTTGCTTTCGATGATTTTGGAAAAATCCTGAATGCCTATGGCTACATTTCTACCCATCCGAACACCTCCGACAAAATTCCGTTAACTAAGTTCTGTTTCTTTAGTATAACAGATTTCCTCCAAAAACACAATAGTTGGAAAACGGTTTAACTAATCTCCACAACCCCGCCATTCTTCTTATAATCACTCGGCGTCATCCCGGTAATCTGCTTAAAGGTCTTATTGAAATTAGCGGTATTGTTAAATCCGCATTCAGCAGCAATATCGATCATATTCTTTCTGAGCCCGTCAGAGGTAATAAGGCGGATGGCCATATCAATTCTCTTGTAATTAATATAGTTCCACAGCGATATCCCTACTACCTGCTTAAAAAAAGTAGAAAAGTACGTGGGAGTAAGCCCTGCAAGAGCGGAGAGTTCCTGCAAGGTTATTTTTTCAGTGAAATGCTTATCGATATAATGCAGTGTATGCTGAATGCTGTGCAATTGCTGGTGGCTGATGCTGGATTGGGTGTCCAGATAATTATAATTTCGGACCAGAGACACCAGTAGCAGATGGAGCAATGCCCTGACGCACAGGTGGCATTCTTTTTCATTCGCTTCTAATTCTGTTTGCAGCTGCAGCAGCAAAGACATTGGTCCTTTGGCATCAGCAGCAATGCGGTTAGAAAAATCAGGATGATGGGAGAAGCAAAAGTTCATATTAATGTTCGTATTGCTGTCTGAGGTGTTGTTCCATATAAATTGCGGGTTAAAGTGCAGATTCGTAATACGAAGACCTTCATGTCCCACATCCGTAATACAATGAAATTCATTGCTGGAAAAGACGAAAAGATCTCCTGCGGAAATAGGATAATCCTTATTTTTCGTAGTATAGGTACCATTTCCGGAATTCACATACATGATTTCAAAGTTAAAATGCTGATGGTGCTGCAGAGGGCGCTTCCCGCAAGGTACTTCTACGTTCCACATTCTAAGGAGCTGATTGCCGTTTTTATCGATTATCTTTCCGATTTCATTTGTGCTTGTCTGTTTCATTTTTTTCTCCCAATTTTTACTTACACTTTAGAAAGGAACTTCCCGGGAGCCGCATCATAAAACTTCTTAAAGAGCTTATGAAAATAGCAAATATCGGGAATATTGACTGCAATGGCAGCTTCCGTAACATTATATTCTCCGCTTTCAATTAATTCTTTGGCTTTTTTGATGCGAAGGTAATTTTTGTAAGTGACAGGCGACATTTTTTTGTATTCCTTAAAGTGTCGTCTGAAACTGCTTTCACTTAGGCTGCACATCTCAGCAATTTCTTTGATATCAATCTCTTCTAAATAATGATTTTCTATATATAAAATTCCCTTGTAGATACTTCTGTATTTGTTTTTGATCTGCTTGTAACTGGAGTCCAGGTAGAGCTTGTGGAGTATTTTGTACAATTCAGATAATACATCAAGCTTATAGCCCAAGGCACCTGCATTCCAGATTGCAAGTGCTTTGGAAAACATTTGCAGAAAGCTGCCATCAATATCGACAGCAGCAATACAGATCTGATCCGGGAAAGTAATATAAAATTCATTCGGTATAAATATAAAGGTAATGTAGCAGCCTTCTTCCCCGGTAGACCATTGAGACTTATAGGTGATATCCTCCGGCAAAAAAACAATGGAACCGGAAGGGGCGGAAAGCTCGTTTGCGGTATTTTTATTAAAAATGATTTCGCCCGATACAACATAGAAAAGGCGCGCATACATTCGCTGGCTCTTTATACATGTAAAAGGAGTGGGCGGAGTTACAGTGTGCGAATATACACCAAAGGTTTTGCTGGCATCCTCGTCATAATCATTAAGTACAATTCTGAAAACATCGTTCATATATATTCTCCCGTTATAATCTGGGATATCATCCGGAGTTAATATCTGCTGTCTCTGCTCATATTGTACAATAATTGAGTTGTTTTAACAATAGGAAATAAAGATAGTTTTTTCTATAATGAGAATGTTGTTACAGTCTGAAATTTAAGGAGAGCGAGGAAATGAACGGATTTCGTAAAGTATTAGAAGATATTTATATTTTGGAAACACCGTCAGGCGGTGTCTGGTCAGGCATTATTTTGGTAGACGGAGAGGAAAAAATTCTTATCGACAGCGGAGATTGTGCCGGAAACATCGATTCTATGCTGATTCCTGCATTGCAGGAGTTGGGATATGGTCTGAAAGATATTGCATGGCTCTGTAATACCCATTGTCATGGCGATCATGTAGGTGGTCACCACAGAATCGTAGAGCTGTCAGGGGTAAAGGTTGCCGTTTATGAAGAAAGTGTACCTAAAATAAAGGATCCGCTTAAGTATTCTAAACTGATACGAGCCGCATATCCGGAATATTCTGCTCCTGCTCCGGCAGTATTGGATGGTGTGAAGCCGGACCTGGTACTAAAAGAAGGTGATGTAATAGGCGGTCGGTTGCAGCTGGTCGCTGCGCCGGGGCATGACACGGACTGTGTCTCCATTTATGATAGGAAGACCAAAACGCTGATTACAGGAGATTCGCTTCAGGGCAATGGCACTGCTACCCAGGGTACCGCTTTGTATATGGATTTAAACGTTTACCGAAATACGCTGCGTAAGCTGATGCAGTTGGACGTGGAGAATATCATCAGCGGTCACCCGTACTTGTTTTCCGGAGATATGGCTGTTGGGAAAAAGGCGTCAGCAGAGTATTTGAATAAATGCATGGAAATTACAGATATCTATGATGCATATATCAGAGCGCAGGTGGAAGCAGGAAAAACTGAGGCTGCAGAGATTGCGGAAGGGCTGATTCAGCATATGGGCAATCAGAGACCTGCTTTCCTGTTTTTGCCGTTGTATACGGTAAATGCACATCTTCGAGCGATGTAAACAATTTAGGAAAAAATAGTAACAGTTCAGACGCGCCATTCGCAAAGCCGCGCCTGAACTGTTACAAAAAATAAAAGATGGTAGTGTAAAGCAAGTTATGAAAACCCGGAGCCGAAAAAATAGGCTCAATTGAACCTTGAAAATTGCAGATATATCAGTTTTCTGCAGCTGCCGCCACCCTTGACAGCATGCAGAAGCAATGCTCTGGTCCGCGTACCGACGGCAAGGAACTCAAGAACAGATCCTTTCTTCCCGTCTGGATCACAGCATTTTAGCATTGTTTCTGCATGCTATCAAGGGCACGGTCATAAATGACCGGCCAGAACCTTTGGCTCTGGTGGCTGGTTTCTTGCCTCAGGCTGCAGAATCTAA
>JAFTVH010000038.1 GCA_017465845.1 Lachnospiraceae bacterium
AAAATCAGGGGGATTTTTGCGCATTTCTCGCAGGAACACTTTGCTAGAGGCATAGTTTTTGGGTGCTTTGCTGAAAAGTAGCTACGGTAATAAAATCTAACGGCTATGAGTTATGGAAATTTCTTCGTGAAAGAACCCTGAATTCTTGTTAGCAAGTACTGACAAATCTCCGAAAATGTGTATAATAGAGATAGGAATGTACACAATAGTTAACATCGAGTCGCAGTTTTTAAGCTACAGCCGATGGGAAAAGGAGAGATAAAGACATGGCAGCATTACATGTAACAATGGAAAATTTTGAAAGCGAAGTATTGCAGTCCGATAAGCCGGTACTGATTGATTTCTGGGCATCCTGGTGCGGTCCCTGCAAAATGCTGATGCCTGTAATAGAGGAACTTGCCGGAGAACTTTCAGATGTAAAGGTCTGCAAAGTAAATGTAGATGAGGAGATGGCGCTGGCAGCCAGATTTAACGTAATGTCAATCCCTACTCTGGTAGTGATCAAGGATGGCAAGACGGTGAATTCTTCCGTAGGCGTACAGAGTAAGGCAGCAATTCTTAAGATGTTAGGTAAATAGGGACGAATGAGTTATATCGTATTTGATTTGGAATGGAACCAGAGCAGCACCGGTACGGATGCGGTGGAGCATCTGCCTTTTGAAATCATCGAAATCGGAGCTGTGAAATGCAACAGCAGGATGGAGCAGATCGGGCAGTTCCACGAGCTAATTAAGCCTCAGGTATATCAGGAGATGCACCGTGTAACGAGCCAACTGCTTGGGCTGGACATGAAGGAGCTGGAAAGCTGTGGGACATTTCGAGAGGTTATGGAACGGTTCCTGACCTGGTGCAGGTCTAACGGAGAAGTGGCAGTGGAAGACCCTACAGCGCAGAAAGAGCCCGCAGGAAAAGTCGCTGTCGGTTCTGCCTGTAATCAGGACAGGATTTCTGCCTGTGATCAGGACAAGATTATATTCTGTACCTGGGGAACACAGGATCTCACGGAACTGCAGCGGAATATGAAATATTATGGTATGGAGCCGTTAGCAGGCGGCCCGATACCTTTCTTTGATGTACAGAAATTGTTCAGCATTGCCTATGAGGACCGCAAGACAAGGCGCGCTCTGGAATTTGCGGTGGATTTCCTACATATTGATAAAGACATCCCTTTTCACAGGGCTTACAGCGATGCCTATTATACGGCAAAAGTTCTGGCCAGGTGCAGCGCCCCTAAGATTCTGGAAAATATATCTTATGATGTTTATACACCTCCCGTAAAAAGAGAGCATGAAGTCAAGGTACAGTTTGATACTTATGTAAAGTATATTTCCAGACAGTTCGCTGACAGGGAGGAAGCTTTTCGTGACAAGGAAGTAGTTTCCAGCAAATGTTACCTGTGTCACCGGAATTTGCGTAAGAAGATCAAGTGGTTTACCAATAATGGAAAGCATTATTACTGTGTTGCTTATTGCGAACAGCATGGGTATCTGAAAGGAAAAATAAGGGTGCGCAAGACGGATGATGACATGACTTACATCGTGAAGACCACAAAGCTGATCACGGAAAAAGAAGCGGAAGCCATTGCCCAGCGTAAGGAACACGGGAAAGAAGTGCGCAGGAGACATCGAGCGGCGGCGCGGGAGGCTAAGAGGGCTCAGGAGCAGCGGAACAAAGAAGTATAATCGAAAAGAGAGAGTGGATGTAACAGCCTGAAATTTAAGAAAAAAGAGGACATCGAAGCTATGAACAGCCTTCGGTATCCTCTTTTTTGTATAAGGTAGCCGGCAAAGCGGGCATCTGTTACTTATTGACCGCAGCCATATTTGGGCTTTACAGCATAGTCTTTCTCAATTCCTCATTGCTCTTGACGCTTAAGTACGCCGGAGCAATATCAAATACAGTCTTACATCCGGTTTGACCTTCTTTTGCCAGACGATAAGCAGCACGAGCGTAAGCTACGATAACGCTGGAAGTAAATTCCGGATTGGAATCCAGTTTCAGGCGATATTCAATAAGATGCTGATTTTCACCTTCCCAGCCGGTTCTGCCGGTGCGGATGACGAAACCACCGTGAGGGATACCGCTGTGGTTGGCCTTCAGTTCTTCTTCGCTGATAAAGTGAACCGTGGTATCATAATCTGCAAAATAGTTGGGCATAGTCTTGATGGTCTCTTCTATCTTGGCTGCATCTGCACCCTCTTCCAAAACAACGAAGCATTCTCTGGTGTGCTTTTCTCTGGTGGTCAGTATAGGATTAGAACCGCTCCTTACAGCATCCAGCGCTGCATCTACAGGAATGGTGTACTGTCTGGCATCCTTTACCCCCGGGATACGACGGATAGCATCGGAATGGCCCTGGCTCACGCCTTTGCCCCAGAAAGTATAATCGCTGCCGTCAGGCAGGATAGCATTGGCATACATTCTGTTCAAAGAGAACATTCCGGGATCCCAGCCTACAGAAATAATTCCCACATGACCGCTCTGATTGGCAGCAGCATCCACATTGGCAAAATGCTCCGGGATTCGTGCATGGGTATCAAAGCTGTCGATGACATTGAACATCTTTGCGAAAGCAGGTGTCTGTTCAGGCAGGTCGGTGGCACTTCCGCCACACAGGATCATAACGTCTATTTTGTCCTGCCATGAAGGTGCGTCGTCCACACTTACAACGCTGGCTCCTTCAGTCAGGATCTGTACAGTTGCAGGATCTCTGCGGGTAAAAACAGCAGCAAGTTCCATATCAGGATTCTGACGAATGGCACATTCCACTCCTCTTCCCAGGTTGCCATAACCCAGGATACCTATTCTTATACTCATATTTAATTTCCTCATTTCCACAGATTTATGATTACAGGGGTGGTAATACCTTTTAAGTATCCACCGCAAAATAATCTCCTATAGTTTACTACTGCACTACACCAGAGTGCAAGTATTTTTTCAAAATTTAGTCGTAATCCCTGAACCGGTTAGGTTTTCTTCTGCTCCTGCGCCTGCGGTTCCTGGCATTACGGATATTTTGCCGTCTGCGCTGCTCCATACTTACATTGACGTTTCTGTAAGGAGTGGAACTGCGTCTTCTGCGGCGCCTTCTCCTGTTGTTTGCAGAACGCTGTGATATAAAGTTTCTGATAAACAGAAAAAGTAAGAGCAGAAATGCACCTACAGCTAATAGGAGCACAATGAACAAGATCACTTTTACTACATTGATAAAAATTACAGGACGCTCTTCCTCCTCGGGTACAGTTTCTTCGGGAACCTGCACCGGGCTGTCGAAATCAAAGACAACTTCGCTGTTATCCACAAAGTCTACGGAGGCAGTACCTACTTCCACGCCGTTCCATGTATACGTAATCAAGGCAGCCTGATCCTCCTTGGCAGTCTCGTAAGAAATGGTGGAAACAGTTTCCCCAAAAGAGGCCGTCCTGGGAAGCACAATGAAATCTTCCGTATTCAGGGACAACAGGGGTTTGGAGCTGCCGAAGATATCGTTGTCACTGTAGAACAGGCCGGTATCGTCGATATTGTATTTGGTCTCTGACTGGGAGACATTAAAAGTGGTAAAATTACTGAATCCATATTCGAAAAGAGCCAGTGTATCCTCATAATAAGCGGGGGACTCATCTTTTAAAACAACACAGATCAGTTTCAAACCGTCTTTTTCCGCACAGGATACCAGACAATGGCGGGCTGCATTGGTATAGCCGGTCTTACTGCCCACCAGATATTCATAAGCGCGCTGCTGGCCCGGCAGCAGTTGGTTCTTGGTATGTTCAATAATGTGATCCGGCTGAGTGTCCGAAGCCGGGATATCCAGTTTGGTAGTTCGGGATAGCTTGCTCAGCATTTCATTAGCAAAGAAAGCACGTGCGATTGTAGCCAGATCATAGGCGGTAGTGTAATGATTTTCATCCGGCAGGCCATTTGGGTTCACAAAGTTGGAATTCAGGCATCCAAGTTCCTTGGCACGCTCATTCATGAGAGCAGCAAAATCTTCCCAGCCGGTTCCGGTAATATGCTCCGCCACACCGAAGGAGACCTCATTGGCAGAACGGATCAGGATAGCAGACAGAGCCTGTTCCATAGTAATAGCCTCGCCTTCATCCAGTGCAATGTGATTACTGTCTCTGGGGGTGTCATAGATAGCATCATGTGACATATAGACCATCTCGTCCAGCTCGCATTGCTCCGCTGCGATCAGACAAGTCAGAATTTTAGTACAGCTGGCAGGATACTCCTGCTGGTGAACATTTTTGGAATAAAGGATGGTGCCGGTATCGGCTTCCATCAAAATAGCAGCTTCTGCAGTTACCACCGGTCCCTGTGGCCAGTCTTCGACCCGGTTGCTGTCAATGGTCATAGCCTGCTGGTTTGCAATGCGCTCTTCCAGGGTCTCAGCCTGCACTTTTACAGTACTGTTTACAGCCACTACTGCGGCCAGGAATAGTCCGCTGATGCGGGCAAATATTTTATATAATAAATTGCTATATTTCAAAATTTTTTACCTTCCCATTTATATACTCATTTCTATCATACACTATTTTCTTAAAAAACCAAACAAAAAAATGAAAAATTAAGAAACTTTTTTCCCTATCTTTTTTTGGAAAAAGATAGTATACTGTCAGTAATAAACGACACCAGAAAAGGAATGAGATTATGAGACTTAGAAATATTACCGGTTCCCGCGAGGTCATCGCAGACAGTCAGTATGTGATACATGAAGAAAACTGGAATCCCGGCAGCTGGAACGAAATATTCGGAAATGACAACCCCATCAGGATTGAAATCGGCATGGGAAAAGGCAAATTTATTCATACCATGGCCGGGCTTCATCCGGAAATCAATTATGTAGGCATTGAGAAATATTCCAGTGTACTCCTTCGGGCTATTCAGAAGATGGAGGAAGAAGAGCTGCCTAATCTGAGATTTATCCGCATGGATGCGGAGGATATCACAAAAGTATTCGGACAGGGGGAAGTAGACCGTATCTATTTGAACTTCTCGGATCCCTGGCCCAAGGACAGGCATGCCAAAAGGCGTCTCCCTTCCGGAGAGTTCCTGGGGCGGTATGATGTGATTTTGAAAAAAGATGGAGTGTTGGAGTTCAAGACAGACAATCGTCCATTGTTCGATTTTGCGGTGGAAGAACTGGAGCCGGCAGGATGGAAAGCCGAAGTGATTACCTATGACCTTCATGCTGATGAGAAGCTGGTGGAGGGGAATATCATGACAGAATACGAGGAGAAGTTTTCAGCCATGGGAAATCCGATATGCAAATATGTGATCTATCGTTAGAATTCTTTGTACAAATAAGATAAAAGCCATCCCGTACCATGCTGTGAGCAACGCTTTGTTGATTACATGAACGCATTGTTTACAATAAAGTACAGGATGGCTTTCTATTAACAAGTCGATTTCTGCTTCAGCGCAGCTGCCACAAATCCATTAAACAAAGGATGAGGTCTGTTGGGTCTGGACTTCAGCTCCGGGTGAGCCTGTGTTGCAATAAAGAAAGGATGTCCCGGTAATTCGCACATTTCCACGATACGTCCGTCGGGAGAGGTGCCGGAGAGGCGCAGCCCATGCTGGATCAGTACAGTACGGTAATCATTATTCACTTCATAACGATGTCTGTGTCTTTCATGAATTGTCTCCTCACAGTAAAGTTCATAAGCCAGTGAATCTTTATCAAGCACACAGGGATAGGACCCCAGTCTTAAAGTACCGCCGATATCTTCGATACCGTTCTGGTCCGGCATTAGGGCGATTACCGGATGGGTGGTGGCAGGATCCAGCTCGATACTGTGGGCATCGGCTAAACCCACTACATTACGTGTGTATTCCACGATGGAAAGCTGCATGCCCAGGCACAGGCCCAGGAAAGGAACATTGTGGGTTCTGGCGTAGGTGATAGCATTGATCTTTCCTTCGATTCCGCGGGAGCCAAAGCCGCCGGGTACCAGGATACCGTTCACATCTCCAAGAAGCTCTTCTACATTTTCATCGGTTACGGTCTCGGAATCAACCCATTTGATATGGACGGTGGCATGGTTGCTGATACCGCCATGCTTCAATGCTTCTGCTACACTGATATAAGCATCATGGAGAGCTACATATTTTCCTACCAGAGCTACCGTGATCTCATCGGTGGGATGACGCAGGTCATCTACCATTTTAATCCAGTCGGAAAGGTCAGGTTCCGGGCAATCCAGGTGGAGACATTCACAGACCGCCTGCGCCAGATGCTCTTTTTCCATAGCAAGAGGCGCCTCATAAAGGTATTCCACATCCAGATTCTGCAGTACCCTGTTGCTTGGAACATTACAGAACAATGCGATTTTATCCTTCAAGCCCTGCTCCAGAGGATGCTCACTGCGGCATACCAGGATGTCCGGCTGGATGCCCATGCCCTGCAGATCCTTAACAGAAGCCTGAGTAGGTTTAGTCTTCAATTCCTGGGAGGCACTCAGGTAGGGAATGAGGGTTACGTGAATCAGGATGGCATTTTCGTGGCCTACATCGTGCTGGAACTGACGGATGGACTCTAAGAAAGGCTGGCTTTCGATATCGCCCACGGTTCCGCCGACCTCGATGATGGCGATGCGGGTGTCGGTATCAGTGAAGTTGCGGTAAAAACGGCTTTTAATCTCATTGGTAATGTGAGGAATGACCTGAACCGTGCCTCCGCCGTAGTCACCGCGGCGTTCCTTCTGAAGTACGGACCAGTAAACCTTACCTGTGGTCACATTGGAGTTTTTATCCAGACTTTCATCAATAAAACGCTCATAATGTCCAAGGTCGAGATCGGTTTCCGTACCGTCATCGGTGACGAAGACTTCCCCGTGCTGGATAGGGTTCATGGTACCGGGGTCGATATTGATATAAGGATCAAACTTCTGCATGGTGACCTTATAGCCCCTGGCTTTTAACAATCTTCCCAATGATGCGGCGGTGATTCCTTTGCCCAGACCGGACACGACACCACCTGTAACGAATACATATTTTACTGACATTGTATCCTCCTCCTTACCAAATTTACTACTATTCTAGTATGAATTATAACCTTATTTTTTAATCCAAAACTACTGTGAAATAGAAGAAAATCAAGTTCCCGTATCTAAAAAGGTAATGCAAAATGTACATTTTTGACGAAACTGTGCGCTATGTTGCACAAACAACGGGTAATGTGAAGAGGCCGTGGGCATTTGGTTAATAAAACTTTAAGAGAAAACACGTATTTTTCACATTTCTTCTATTGATTTCTATTCCTTTAATCTCTATAATAGAATAGACTCGGACTTGGCATATTAATGAGTGCAGAGGAACTTTGATTTAAATAGATGTTGCGGAAATGGAGTAATTATGGACAATCAGATGAATCAATATGACAACGGAAACGGTTACCGCAATGACCGTGGGAATGGGCAAGGCGGCAATAACGGGAACGGAAACGGCGGAGGAAATCAATCACCCTGGCGTAATAATTGGATTTATTATGTGCTGGCAGGCGTAATCGGGCTGGTAATTTTCTTTATGTTCAGTAATCTGCTGTTTGGCGGCAGTAATGAACCTACAGTGAAATATTCTGAATTTCTGACTTTGCTGGAGGAAGGCAAGGTTGAAGCCGGCGAATACAGGGCTGATGGGTATTTTTATTTTACCAGGAAGAGTGAGACGCCTTCAAAGGGAACAGGCGATTCGCAGTCTCCTATGACATTCCTGGATTTTTACAGTAGTATGTATCAGCAGGCGGCTTATCAGACCACATACAAGACATTTGTCATGGAAAGTGCTGACAAGCTGACAGAGCGGTTGGAAACTTATAATGTAGGAGAATATGAAGCGGTTCCATCGGATAATTCCGGTATGATCCTGAATTTCATTCTTTCATTCATTCTTCCCGTACTGTTGATGTGGCTGTTGCTTAGCCTGATGTTCCGTAAGATGGGCGGAAACGGCGGTCCTATGGGTGTGGGCAAGAGTAATGCTAAGGTATATGTGCAGAAAGAGACCGGCGTTACTTTCAAGGATGTAGCCGGTGAAGATGAAGCGAAAGAGTCGCTGGTAGAGGTAGTTGATTTCCTGCACAATCCCGGAAAATATTCCAAGATCGGTGCCAAGCTGCCTAAGGGTGCGCTCCTTGTGGGACCTCCCGGTACCGGTAAGACGCTGCTGGCAAGAGCAGTAGCAGGCGAGGCTCATGTGCCTTTTTATTCCTTGACCGGTTCAGACTTTATTGAGCTGTATGTAGGTGTGGGTGCCAGTCGTGTGCGTGACCTGTTTAAAGAAGCTAACAAGAATGCACCTTGTATTATTTTTATAGATGAAATTGATGCCATCGGACGCAGCCGTGATTCCAAGTTCGGCGGCGGTAACGAAGAGCGTGAGCAGACCCTGAACCAGCTGCTGTCTGAAATGGACGGTTTTGATGGCTCCAAGGGTATCCTGGTGCTGGGGGCTACCAACCGTCCTGAGATCCTGGATAAGGCGCTGCTTCGTCCGGGACGTTTCGACAGACGTATCATCGTAGACAAGCCGGACCTGAAAGGCCGTGTGGAAATCCTGAAAGTACACGCTAAGGATGTCATGATGGATGAAACGGTTGATCTGGACGCTATCGCATTGGCAACCAGCGGTGCAGTAGGTTCCGACCTGGCCAACATGATCAATGAAGCTGCCATCAATGCAGTTAAGGAAGGACGCCACCTGGTAAGCCAGAAGGATCTGTTCAATGCCGTAGAGCAGGTTCTGGTAGGTAAGGAAAAGAAGGACCGCATCATGAGCAAGGAAGAGCGCAGAATCGTGTCTTACCACGAGGTGGGTCATGCCCTTGTCAGCGCCCTGCAGAAGAATTCCGAGCCGGTGCAGAAGATTACTATTGTACCCAGAACCATGGGTGCTTTGGGATATGTGATGCATGTGCCTGAGGAGGAGAAGTACCTGAACACGGAAGCTGAGCTTCGTGATATGCTGGTAGGCCTGGTAGCAGGCCGTGCCGCAGAGGAAGTGGTGTTCGACACCGTGACCACAGGTGCTGCCAACGATATTGAAAAGGCAACCTCCATTGCTAAAGCGATGGTAACACAGTACGGTATGAGCAAGAAGTTCGGTCTGATCGGCCTGGCTACTATAGAGAGTCAGTATCTGGAAGGCAGAGCAACGCTGAACTGCTCTGATAAGACAGCAGCAGAGATCGATAACGAAGTGGTAGCTATCCTGAAGGAAAGCTATGAGACAGCACTGAGACTGCTTCGTGAGAATAGAGAACTGATGGATAAGCTGGCAGAGTTCCTGATTGAGAAGGAGACTATCACCGGTAAGCAGTTCATGGAAATCTTCCGCAGGGAGAAAGGGATTCCTGAGCCGGAGGAGAGTAAGGACGAGAAGCC
>JAFTVH010000039.1 GCA_017465845.1 Lachnospiraceae bacterium
ACCGGCAAACTGGCCCACCACGGCGATATCCGCCATATTGAATAAGACCTGCAGCACATTTGACAGCATCAAAGGAAGGCTGAATATCAGTATCTGCTTTCCCAGATTACCTTGCGTCAGGTCTTTTAAATCCTGTTTCATCTTATGTGAAACCTCCATCATAAACTAATCACAATAAGCTTTCATCATACACCGCTCTGGACCCTCCGATAAATTTCCTTCTGGTCCTTGCACACACCACATGAGCTTCTCCGATTTGTTTTCTCTCTATCCTCACCGGCACAGCCACATCTTTCAGATGCATGCCGATCAGTGTATCTCCGATGTCGATACCTGCGTGAGCCTTGATATGCTCTACTGCCACCGGTGAAGTGAAAGCTGCATAAGCCGCTGTAGCAAAGCTGCCTCCTGCCTTAGGCTGTGGTACCACATTTACCGGCTCATAGCCGTATTTGTCTGCCGCCTCTTCTTCCAGAATCAGGGCTCGATTCAGGTGCTCGCAGCACTGGGCTGCCAGATAAACCTGAGCTTCTTTGGCAGCCCGGTAGATTCCGCCGAATACTGCTTTTGCAAGCTCCGGACTTGAAAAAGTACCGATTCTGGCACCTGCCACCTCACTGGTGGAGCAGCCTACTACAAGCAGTTCCCCTTTCTTAAGGCCGGCCGCCTGAAGAATCTGTGCAGCTGTCTCGTAGGCTTCCTGCTCTATGAGCCCCAGCTGTTCTGCGGAATCGAGTTGGTCTTTGTATTGTTCCGACATATTAAAGCTTCCTTTCTATTTTACAACAAAATGATATCCGAGCAGCACGATCAGGAAAATCAGGTTAGCAGCCGTAAAGTAAATCATATAAGCACCCTTCCGCTCTTTATCCTCCTGCCCCATATATTTAAAGGAGATCAAACTGGCCATCGACGCAATCAATGTTCCCAGTCCTCCCAGATTGGTGCCCACGATAAGTGCCGGATAATTGTCAGTAAATCCTGATAAAAGCAAAGCTGCCGGTACATTACTGATAACCTGGCTGGAAATCACGGCTGTCATCACCTCATGTCCTGCAATCATACTTTCCAGAAAGCTGCTGAAAGCAGGAATCCGTCCCATATTGCCGATAAATACAAAGAATCCCACAAAAGTCATAAGCAATGCATAATCTACTCTTGCAAGTACCTGCCTGTCCACCCGGAGTACCGCTGCAATCACCAAAATCATGGTGATTCCGCAAGGAACTACCCTCGCCACTGTAAGAAGACAGAAGACAAATAAAAGCAGGTAAACTGCCAATTCCTTCGTGTGAGCGGACACAGAATCTTTCCCAGTCATAGCTCCCACGCTTACAGTACCTCCCTTTTGGAAGAAACACCAGATGATCAGCAACACCAGCGACAAAACAGAATATGGAAGCATCATCCACACAAACTCACCCAATCCCATACCGGACTGCCCGTACAGATACAGATTCTGGGGATTGCCGATAGGTGTCAGCATACTGCCCAGATTGGCCGCGATGGTCTGCATGACTACCACAGGAACGGCCAGCTTCTTAACCTGCTCAGCGCCCGTCATTTTCAGTACTGTAAACGTAAAAGGTACAAACGTAATGAGCGCCACATCGTTGGTGATGACCATGCTGAAGAAAAAGCACAACAATACCAGAATCAGTACTAACGCCCTGATACTCTTTACTTTTTCAAGCAGCTTTCCGGCTATCCGGCCGAACACCCCGATCTTCTGAAGTCCTGCCATGACTGCCATCAGGCTAAAAAGAATGCCTAATGTTCTGAAGTCAATGTAATCCAGATATTCTGCATCCGGCAGTATGATCAGGGAGGAAATTACTGCCAATATCAAGGCAATACTCAGGACAGTTTCTTTTTTTACAAATGCTATGCACTTTCTCATTAAATTGTTCATTTTCTTTTGCTTCTTTCGCTATCATTTGACCAGCCCACTAATAACGGATGGTATTCACAAGATCATGTGTCTTTCTCGCCCGCTCCAATGCGTCTCCATAATTTCTGGAGGACATGGCTATGGTAATCACATCAATCATACTCAAGTGTGCAATTCTCGAGGAAGTGGCTTCCACCGGATAATCAATCTCATCGGAATAAATCTCTATCGGATAATCGGAATTCTTTGTTATTTCACTGTCCGGATAGCTGGTGATACAAATCGTCTCCGCTCCATTTCGTTTTGCCAGACGCAGTGCCTCGATTGTCGCAATGGTTCTGCCGCTATGGGAGATACCCACAGCAACGTCACCTTTTCTTATATTAAGGGTGGAAACCTTCATCGTAGGCACATCGTTCACGCACAGCGCTGTTTTCCCAATCTGCATGAGACGATATTGGAACTCTCCTGCTATTCCTGCTGAGGTGCCGATACCGTATACATAGATTACATTCGCATTACTGAGCACATCCACAATTTTTTGCAGAACATCCCTGTCTATTTTTTCAGCGGTATCATGCAGAGTCTTCACATTTGCCGTAAACACCTTATCCATGATGGCACCGGCATCATCGCTTGGGTCAATGTAGGGTGTATAATTCAGTTTTTTATTCTTGGACAGTTCCATGGCAAGAGCAAGCTTCATATCAGAATAGCCGTCGAAACCAAGCGACTTGCAGCAGCGGATCACTGCTGATTTTGCCACATTTGCATTCTCTGCGAAAACAGCTATGGGCATGGAAATGACTTCCTCGCTGTTTTTCAAAATATAGTCAGCAACTGTCTTCTCCACTGCAGTCAAAGTGTTATAGCAGCTCTTTATGGTAAGCAGACACATTTTCTTGTCCATGTTTTCTTCCTTTTCTTCTTCACTTTTTCTGCAGCTCGGAAAGCTGCGCTTTCAGGCGGGCGATTTCATCTTGGCTGGCAGCCAATGCCACATCTTTCTCCGCGTTACGCCTCAACAGTTCTGCTTTCTCCTGCTCCAACCGCTGTTGCTTCTTCTGGATATAACTCTGCTGCCTGTAAAAATCTTCCCTCGCTTCGCACTGCATACGAATAGTCTCTTCTGAGTTTAACTGATAAGCTGTTTCTGCTGCTTCTGCAAGGAAGCTGTCTTTTGCTGAAAGCATCTTGATCTCCTCCCATGTAGTGGCCTTGAAAAGTCTGGCCCAGTGGTCAATGCCGCGGAGTTTATCTTCCTCCGTAGCTAAATCTATCTGAGTCAAGTCTACCTTACTTTTTATACGCCGGCATCAAATACTGCGGCACTCCATCCGCAAAAGGCACCTTGCTCTCCCCCTGGATCAGCGGCTTCACATACTCCAGGAACCGGGGCGCAACGTCCGTACCATGGTTGGTGATCCACTCCGCCGGGAATTTCTTCTCCTGATTACAGATCTTATTTACATCCTCCATACCGCAGGTCATTGTATATTCGCCCTCGCCGCGTACAAAGGTGATCATCTGCCCGGTGCAGCCCTCCAGAGCCTTTTTCACCGCGAAGCTTCCGGCGCTCTGCGCTTCCTCGATATCGGTAAGGGAAGCAATGATTGCAGAGCATCTCTGGGGAAGGTTGATTTCGATGGAGCGACACTTGCAGCCGATCTCCTTCTTCACCATCTGCTCCAGCACTTTGCCGCAGCCGGTGAGCATCTTGTGGCCGAAACCGTCCACACCTGCATCGGAACCGTATTCGCAGATGAATTTACCGTTTTTGTCTGAAATTCCTTCGGATACACATACTACTACAGAACTCTGCTCCTTCAGCGCCTGCTTTACATCCTCGATAAAAGCAGCAGGTTCAAAATCGGCTTCCGGCAGATAGATGAGCATGGGGTTTCTGTCGTAATCTGTTCTTGCCAGTGCACTTGCTGCTGTTACCCAGCCCGCATTGCGTCCCATCAGCTCTACGATCGTCACTACGGGATGCTCGTATACGCCTGCATCCAAAATGATCTCTCTTACAGTAGTTGCCACATGCTTTGCAGTAGAACCGTATCCCGGGGTGTGGTCTGTGAGAATCAGGTCATTGTCGATGGTCTTGGGCACGCCCATGAAACGGATGTCGGAATCTACTTTTTCTGCATATCTGCTCAGTTTGGATACGGTATCCATGGAATCGTTTCCGCCGATGTAAAATACCGCTCCGATGGACATCTCCTGAAATTTTGCAAAAATAGCAGGATAGACTTCTGCCTCCAGATCTTCCGGCAGCTTGTAACGGCAGCTTCCCAGAAAAGATGCAGGCGTTGTCTTAAGAAGTGAAAGATCCTGCTCTTTCGAATATTGGGTAAGATCGATTACCTTTCCACCAAGAAATCCTTCTATTCCATTTATCATGCCATAGACCGTGTCGATTCGGTCGGGTGTATCCAGTGCTTCCTTAATGACTCCGTATAAAGATGAATTGATTACAGCGGTGGGACCGCCTGACTGACCTACTAATATATTGTACATAATGATTTCCTCCTGATCATGTGTATGTGGTAACTTTCTCTTGAAACCCACATCGTTTTCATTACTGCCGCACGCTCTTCCCCGCGCTAAGTTGGCGACTGCGCTGGCAGAGACAACGCTAACGAATTCCTCACCGTTTTACTTCTCATACTTTCCGGCTAAAAACTAGCGCCTCCCAAGCCATCACTTTACCATAAAATTCCTCTCCTGTCACCAGATTTATACAATTATCATATCCGACAACTTCAATTTTCTGCGCTCCGGCATGAAACAATACTGTAATCTGCTCCCCATTCAGTTCCTTTACAATAGTAATGAGACCTGTCTCATCATCCGCGCACTCCGAAACGGTAGTTCCTTCTGTCAGACAGGGATGTTCTTTCCGAATACGAATCAGCGTCTGATACCACTGATACATATCCCGGTCCTGATACTCCTCATGCCAAAGCATACCGCGCCTGCAGTCAGGATCCTGACCACCCGTCAGACCATACTCATCTCCATAGTAAATCATTGGCATGCCCGGAAGTAAAAGCTGCAGCGCGGCACCCAGTTTCTGCTTGTCTTTCTGCTCACCGCACACATTTAAGAACCTTGGTGTATCATGGCTGTCAATCAGATTCCACAGCACCGGATAGACCTTATTGTGCAGATTCCCCCGCAGAAATCCCAGCTTTTCCAGGAATCGGGAAGCCTTTATTTTCTCATCAGCCACCAAGTCCCTCACTCCCTGATAAAAAGGATAGTTCATGACAGTGTCCCACTCGTCTCCCTCCAGGAAATCAGCTGCATAATGCCACACTTCCCCAACGATCAAGGCCTGAGGATTCACGGCTTTTACCTCGTCACGGAACCGCTTCCAGAAGACGTGGCTGATTTCATCCGCCACATCCAGCCGCCAGCCATCGATATGACACTTTTCCAGCCAGTATAACCCCACCTTGATGAAATAATCCTGGGTCTCCTGATTTTTCAGATTCAGTTTAGGCATACCCCCAAAATAAGCAAAACTCTTAAAGCTCGGCTTCTCGCCCCATGCCGCATGCAGCGGAAAAGAATCTACAAAGTACCAGTCCCTGTACGCCGACTGCTCCTCTTTTTTCTTCAGATCCGCAAAGGCAAAGAACTTGGGCGAAGTATGATTGAACACTGCATCCAGAATCACACGCATACCCATTTCATGGGCCGTGTCCACCAGTTCCCTCAAATCATCCTCTGTTCCAAAGGAAGGATCAATGCGGTAATAATCAATGGTATCGTACTTGTGCACCGAATCCGACTGAAAGACAGGCGTCATATAGATCACGTCAATTCCCAGATCTTTCAGATGATCCAGATGATTGATGATTCCCCGCAAATTACCGCCCAGCTCGTCCTTAAAGCTGATCGGCGCTTTATACCATTTCTTCTTTGCTACTTCTTTGTCCGTGGCAAATCTGGACGGGAAAATCTGATAAACCACTTTATTAGCCGCCCATTCAGGAATCAGAAACATCTCTTCCTCCCTCATATTCTGGGGGCAGTCGAACATATCATAGATATCTTCGAAAATCTCTTCCGAAAATTCGTAATTGCCGTAATAAAGTACCTGCCCCGCTGTATCTTCCAGTTCAAAGAAGTACCTAAGGCAGAGCACATCCATATTTACAATCGCTTCATAATAGTCGTGACAGCGGTCGCCGGCCACTTTTCCCATAGGAATGGTCTGTCTGGTATCCAGTCGGTCAATAGGGATGTTTTTATCACGAATGTGCAAAGTGACCTTCTTCATGTCGCCCTTTTGCACCTGGAGCCGAATCAGGAACTTTCCCTTTTCAAGGGCGAAGCAATATCGTTTGTCCATGTCGTGGTGAATTGCAGAAATTTGCATGATTTCCTCCTGTTAATGGGATATCTGTTATTATACCCATTCTAACCTGAGGGTAATAGAAATGTCAATGTCTTTCACTGTTCTGCATTTTGTTACATAGTTTTCGCGGCTCTGTCTTTTATAGACAATCATAATAACAAAAAGAAATAGCATCCCAACCCCCAAAGTTAGATGCTAATTCTTTTAACACTTATTAATTAACTGAGGGCTATCGGAACTCGTGTCCGATCACCTTTCTAAGTAGATTATATACCAGACCGTTTGAGAAATCAGGCGGTCTTTTTAAACAATCAGATAAACGGTCTTCTGTCCAGAACCTGCTTCAGCGGATAAGAAGAACGAAGCTCTCCCGGCAGCGCAATCTGCAGCTCTGCCACTGCGCACACCGCTCCGAACAACATATGCAGGTCATTCCAGGATTCATCCGACTGTGCATCCAGCGCTTCCAGCTGCGCAATATATTTGCCTGCGAAATCCCTCAGTAATTCTATCGCTTCCTGCCTGCGATATCCGGTCTGCATGGTAGCGCGGTTTAAGGTAAATACCCAGTCAATCTCCCGAAATCCTGCACGT
>JAFTVH010000040.1 GCA_017465845.1 Lachnospiraceae bacterium
CTTAACAAAGAAGTCATCCACACGGTTCGGCAGAGCACCGCTGGAAATGAAATCGTCGATTGCCTGCTGCTGTTCTGCAGACAGGAACTTCTTCTGACTTGCCACAATTGGATCAGAGATGGTATCCAATAAGGTCTTGGTCCACTCAGCCAGCAAATTATCGATGCGAATTTCCAGATTATCCAGCACACCGTAGACATTTTTCACCTTATCATCAAGGTGGTAACGGCAGTGCGGACAAATATGAGAAGACTTCAATTCTTCCGGTGTCAGTTCATAACAAACCTTAATATCGGACATCTCTGTTTCTATATCAGTCAGTTTGGCAGCAGACAGGATTTCGATGGAGCGCAGCTTACGCAGGCTAGTCAGCACACGACCTTCCTGAAGCTTTCCTCTTCGCTGGGCATCGGTGATGTCCAGTCTCTTCTTTTTATGGTTTTCAAAGTAGATGTCGATATATTTTTCCTTCAGCTTGGACAGGACTACATCAACCTTCTGGGCGGCAGTTTCGCCGGAAACGCCGTCCATTATGCTATCACGGGTGGAACGGAATTCAGCCTTAGCAGCATCTATCTCGGCTTTGACTGCTTCACCCAAATCAATATATTCAATATTTGCAATATAGGAAACGATATCAGCGCAACCAGACTTGAAATCTACGAACTGCGGAATCTTCTGTATCGTTGCAATCTGACCAGCCAGTGTGTCAACCTGCTCCATAGAGAGACTAAAGTTGTTCAACTTAGCTGGAGTGTTAAACTTCGCCTGATAGTTACTGAACTCGTCTCTTACAGCAGTACAAGCCTTCTGCATCATAGCAACTTCAGCTGCATTTGCCAGAGGCTCTCCCCACAGGTCAAAGCTGTTGTTCAGCTTATTCGCAGCGAGTACTGCAGAGTTTGCCAGCTCCTGTGCCTTGGAAAGCAGCTGGACCACACCTTTCTCACGATCATTCGGATTGTCCAGCAGCGCAGGATTGATATCCAGCACTTCAAACAACTTCTTCAGCTCGGCCATAGAAATCTGAGCCGGTCTGGACAGGTACTTGAATTCGTACAGATCCATAACACTGGTCTTGGGAATCTGGTCCAGATTGGAAGCCGTAATGGTCTTTCCGTCCTTAGTGGTAATAACAGCATAACCGCCATATACCATAGCCAAGAATATGATCGGCGTGAAAATAAACTCAATCTTGAACTTTTTGTCAATATACATCTCCATAAAACGAGGCTGGAAGATGTCGGAATAATTCAGAACACCCTGCGGCGGCAAATTGCGGATTTGGTCAATATAGTATGCCGCATACTTAGAGCCTTCCGGACGAATCTTGTCACCGTCCAAAATACCAAAGCTCTGAAGCATCAAAGTAGACTGTTGTGTCTTTCTGCCAGCGAAATGGTCGAATGCTGCACGAGCGCAGTCTGCCATATTGCGGCGAGTAATCTTAGTCTTCATAACCGGGAAGTCCGGGTACTTGCTGCAGAAATACTCATCGAAGCACCGAGATGCTGCAAGGTCGATAGTATCCTTGAAGGTCATATCACGGCTGTATCGACCTCTCAGGACTTCAATCATCTGACGTTTCTGACCCTTATGCAACACGTCGAAGCAAGTGTTCTTGTTTTCGCTCAGATACTTGATCAGGCGCTTGCGAAGCATATTTGCTTTGTTCAGGTATGCATCCTTATCCTTGCCCTCACTAATCTGTGCGAGGCTCTGTGCCGCAGCATAAAGACCCATAAATTCACGGAACTCGTCAGAGGACTTGAAGTACAGATATACTTCGTCAGAGAGATTCTGCACACGACTACCGTTTTCGTCATACGGAGGCATGATGTGGATATAGAAGTCACGCTCCGGCTGAGCAGTGCTACGCTCTCCCGGCAGCCCCATAAACAAGTAACCTTCACGGAAGATGCTGTGGGAATCCCAGTTCAGGTCATATTCATATATGTTGAAGTTAGTAACATACTGCTTTGCATCCCACTCCAAGCAGCGATACACAACATCATAGAAATAGCGGTTCAGTTCACCGTCTGCCATAATGGAAGCCTTCTGCTTAATCTTCTCATCATAGTCTACGACCTTATCCACGTCGATGTAATACTGGCTGTTGGCATCGTTATAGATAATAAACTGACCGGAAACGGTGGTCATAATATCACGCAGCGTGGTTTTTACCAGAGACAGCAGGAAGTCAGCTTCCTCTTCCGGCATCGGCAGATGCAAGCAGAGATCATCTTTCATATTCTCAGCAGTCAAACCAAACTGTACATCCAGACCATTTGTAGTAAGTCTGTGTACACTCAGGGCATAGATAATCTTTGTCGCCAAAGGCTTATACGCAGGCTTAGGGAATGCGCGGTTGATGATATCTTCCAGCTGCTGACTTGCATTCACAACACGGCTAATGGTCACATCGCTCTTCAGCAGACCATTGGACTTGATTGCAGGCCAATAATCATCGAAGGAAATGATGCCCGGTGCATTCTGAGGAACCTCGGTATTGAAAATACCTTTAATGGTCACCGAGATATTTTTCAGAATGTGGCGATTCTCTATCAGATATATTTTATTAAATACATCAATGTAGGACGGGTGAATCGGGAACAGGTCCACAAACTCTTCCAGTCTGGAAGACATGCCGGTGTAAAGGCCGCAAAATTGTTCGAGGTGTTTGCGAATCATCGCCTTCTGCTCCGGTGTCTTCTTCAGAATACGCTCAGACACAACATAGGAAGTAGCTTCCTTTGTAATGATGAGCTGGGTAAAACGGTCACTAACGTGCTTCAGAGTATCGGCAACAAAACTGAAGCGAGGATTGTCAAAAATCTTCTCCTGCATACCAAAAACGACACGCAACTTGGACTTGGAACACATTTCACCGAGGGCACGGAAAAACTCAAGGTCGAGAACGATTTCTCTCTCATCACGGGAAGACAGATAAGACAGAAACTCGTCGACGATAATCAGATAGCCCTTCTCAGGATATTTATCAGAGAAAGCCATCATCATATTCTGAATAACGTTCTTCAAACTCTTTACGCTGCTGTACTCAGGAATTTCAAAATCAATGCCACGATTATCAAAATCCTCTTGAACATAGCCCATAATAACATCATACAGAGGCATAACAACACCACCGATTTCAATACGCAGAACTTCAAATTTACCCGCGATAGGCTCCATCTGCTGGGCGAACTTCTTGTTCTGCAGGTACTGCAGATTGTCTGCATCTGTTGCAATAGCAGAGATAACGGACATCAAGTGGGATTTACCAGTACCGTAGTTAACTACTACCAGTACGCCTTTATTGTCTACCACTTATTCCATCTGCAGCTGATCAATCACCGGAGCCTGCAAAGCGTCAGCCATTGTATCGGACATAACATAGGTTTTTACATACTCACGAGCTTTGTCTTTATCTCCAGCCGTTACAAGCTGGATAACATCTTCAATTGGATTGAAGCTTATCAATTGAGAATACTTCATGGTTTTCTTCCTCCTTGGATGATGCATGTCACATCATAATCTTCTACGCTGAAACTTTTGAAATCAGGGTAGCCGTCTTCAGCGTAGAACAGCTTTCCATCCTCACATTTACCTGGCCAGATAATACTGAACGTTTTTCTCTTACATACGTCTATCATTACCTTCAGCACATCCACCTTGTACTCCGGATTGAACATTACATCAAAATCTTTTATCACCGCATTGTCTGGTAACGTTTTCAGGATTTCCTCAAAGCATACGGCTAATCGCATCGTTCGTTGCTTCGCCCTCAATGCGGATAACTTCTCGGCCAAAGCATGATTCAATGGCACTGCACTATCAACCATCGCTTTATCTGGACAACAATATATAATTGGCTTTAGTAGTCCTGCACATTCCGAGCTGGACACCGAGCGAGAATAAATGATCTTGCCCATTTTCTGTCTACTTTTATCATAAGTGAATTATTTATCTGCATCTGCGCTCTCACCACTATGAATCCACGCATCCACTTCTGATACCTTAAATTTATACTGTCTTCCAACTTTATAGTATGGAATTGTTTCTTTCTTTATCCAGCCGCGGATAGTGTCTTTACTCACTCCCAAATGTTTTGAGATTTCCTCAAGACTAAACC
>JAFTVH010000041.1 GCA_017465845.1 Lachnospiraceae bacterium
TCACCTCCACCGGACGTTATCCGGCATCCTGCCCTGTGAAGCCCGGACTTTCCTCACCCGGCAACTTATGCTGCCGGCCGCGATTATTTATTCTACTTACGCCCAAAAATTCTAACACAGTATTTTAAATCTGTCAACGCTCGCTTTTCAAACATTTGACAGGTGACACAACAATAGACTCACGTTTTTAACAAAACTAATACTCTTTTACTTACGATACTTCTCAATCACACAAGTATGCGTTTTTGTCTTGTCGTCATAATTAATTCCAACCAGAAGAATATCGTTTCCGCAACCATCGAACACTTGTGGATAGTTGCGATTCTTAATCTGCTCAATAGCGCTTTCTGCATCTTTATTCCACTTCAACTCAATTACCAGAATCGGCATATCGGAACCCCTTTTGGGTAAATATACTACATCCGCATAACCGGTCCCCGCTGGTAATTCCTGTATTTCCTGAAATTTATCTATACAACTGATATAAGCGAATCGTATTACGCTTCTAAGTGCTTGCTCATTATTATAGAAAATAGGAGCAGTACCCGCGCTATGGGCTGCTTGTATAGCTTTTGCAACCTGATCATCATTCATACTCAAAGTATCGCGTAACAGTTGATCAGAAGCAAGAATCATCTTGGCAACTTCCGTATGCCTGCTCGCCTTAACAGCCCTAATGAATTCCTGCCGTACTTCTTCATTTGGAATAAATACAGATTTTGCTGCAAAATCATAAGCCAAATACCCCAGATGTACCAACAAAGTCAAAACATCATCTTTACTCTGAATACTGGTCATATCATTCTGGAATGTACCAATATCAATGGGACAACTGGCTCCGCCAAGCATTTGTATAATTGTCTCTTTCAGACCGTCCTCGTCCATGTCTATGTAGACTTTCAGCGATTCATAAGTCTCCGTCTCTGTCCAGTAATTGCTGATTTCTTCCGTTTTGATAGCTTCGATTACAGAATTAGGACTATACACGGACTTTACTCTGTTAAAGGAATAACCGTCATACCATTTTTTCATTTCCTCAAAATCCATGCTATATTCTTCGCATAGATTTATTACTTCTTTTTCCGTAAAACCTACATATTTTGCAAGTTTCTTTGGCTGAAGCATAGTATATTCCCGAAAATCCGTCAAAGCAGACTGCGTACCATATTTTTTGATAGGAAGAATACCGGTAATATAAGCCGCCTCAATCATCTTATCGGTCTGACTGCTTTTAAACAGCCCCCTCAAAAGTTGAATATATTCTTTCTGCAAGTCAACATCATCTTTCGCTTCCCTGAATAATGCATCCCACTCATCAATGATAATGATAAATTTATCTCCTGTTGCCTCATTGACATTTGCTAACATAACCGGTAAAGAATTACACTCAGGCCGGGCTGTCGGAAAAACTTCCTGAAGTTCCTTTATTACCTCTTTTTGCAGGTACTTTACAGTTTCTTTAATATTGCCCAGCGTCGAAATGAACCATGTAATATCCAGATAAATCACATAAAATTGATTCAAGTATGTTTCAAAAGACGAACAACCTGCAATATCCAATCCCTGAAACAATTCCCTGGAATCACAGCTTTTATCATAATAGGCGGCAAGCATTTTGGCAGCAAAGGATTTTCCAAATCTTCTGGGTCTGCTGACGCAGGTTAACTTATCCGTGGTACCAAGCGTTTTATTTATGAATGCAATCATTTCCGATTTGTCAACATACAAGCCTTTTCTGACAGAGGAAAAACCCGCATTTCCCAAATTAATATATCGTCCCATGGAATCTCCTCCTTTCCCGTACTCGTAATAATCGTGTACTCAACTGCCACAGTATATTAGTTCGAACTGCAGCCCTTACGCATGGAAACAACTACCGCCCACAAACTCCCTGCAAATAGAATTATTCGGTATCGGCTCACTGCTCACACCCAGGAAATAATCCAGGAATTTCAGCAATCGCTTGGCTTCGTAATATTCCGGCATATCCTTGGTGATGCCGAACAGAAGCGGCTCTGCGTACTGCTTCAGCACTGCCAGTTCATAGATCAGCACGGAATTGAACATAGCATCAGCCTCCTCCTGGAAAGGAAAGATATTCTCTTCCTCGCCTCTGCGCACGGAAGGCCACATCTCGATTGTTCTTCTGGCACCTGTGCCGCGGGTGCGGGCATCTCTGACCATACGGCGCAGAAGTCTGCCGTCCGTGGTTGGGATGCGATTGTGTTCATCAATGTTAATATTGGTAAGCGCACTGATATAAATCTTATATTTGCTTTCATTCGGCAGTGAATAAGATGTCTTCTCGTTGAGTCCGTGGATGCCCTCTATCACAAGAATATCCTCCGGCCCCAGCTTCTTATATTTTCCGTTATATTCCCGCTTACCCGTCTTGAAATTAAAGGTAGGAAGTTCCACAGTCTCGCCATTGAGGAGCCTGCTCATATCCTCATTAAACTGTTTGACGTCAATGGCTTCCAGACACTCAAAATTGTAATCACCGTTCTCATCCCTGGGTGTCAGTTCTCTGTTGACAAAGTAATCGTCCAGCGCGATAGGATGAGGCACCAGACCTAACGTCCGCAGCTGAATAGACAACCTGTGGGAAAATGTAGTCTTTCCGGAAGAGGAAGGACCGGCGATCATAACAAACTTTACGCCGCCTCTGGCTGCAATATCCTTGGCAATTTCTCCGATTTTACGCTCCTGTTGAGCCTCCTGCACGAGAATCATATCGCTTAAGGAACCGCTGCAAATCTGATTATTCAGGTCACCTACAGTCTCCAGTCCCACTTCCCTGCCCCATTTTTCAGATTCCGTTAATGTGGCAAACAGCTTCTTCTGCTCCTTAAACGGCGCTACACTGCAAGGCTCCTTCTTAGAGGGCAAAAGCAGCATGAAACCGCCCTCGTAATCTATCACATCGAACCATTTCACATAACCCGTATTGGGCATCATATAACCGTAATAATAATCATAATAACCGTCCAGTTCATAGATATTTACAAATGAACTGCGGCGATAACGAAACAGCTTTTCCTTATCTGCCATCCCCTGCTCTCTGAACAGATCCATGGCATCACCAAGCGGATAAGACTTTTTCATAAAAGGTATCTGTCCCGTCTGAAGCTCTTTCATATGTTGGCAGATTTTCACGGCATTCCCGGATGTTGACAGGGCTGCATCCTCAGAACTGATATAATATCCGTTGCCTATGGTAAATTCCACCCGGCATTTCTGAGCAGTCTCTCTTCCGAAAAGATCCTGCACTGCCTTTAAGAACATCATGGTAGCCGCACGAACATACGTCTTGTGGCCCACATCATCTTTTAAGGTAAAAAAAGTTACAGTACAATCTTTCTTCGCTTTCTTGAACAGTTCTCTGATCTTACCATTTGCTGCCACCAGCGCAATCATGCCGCCATACTGCTCCTGATACTCATTAGCTATGACTTCATATGTTGTCCCCTGCGGGTACTGTTTCTCTTTGCCGTCTATCGTTACTGTAACCATACATTTCCCCAACCTTTCTATACATAGTCACTTATACTCACACATGTCAAATGCGCTGTCAATATCTGCAAGTTCCCTATAGAGATCTCGTACCCTCTCTTCTGCTCCACAGGCACTTTCCCGAATCGTCATAAGCACAGCTTTGCGATATTCCAGGAAACGCAGGAGCACAGGATTCGCTTCTTTTAGCAGAAGTTCCCCAAATCTGTCATAAAGAGGATTCTCACAAGGTATAGGCGTCCCCCCCGGAACCACCTTCATCATGGGATAGAATTTTCCTTCCTCTTCAATCATATTCTCTTCCACAGTCCGATATCCCTGACTTCTTAAGAATTCCCTGAAAGCCATGACCTCCGACTGCGGCTGCAGGATCAATTCCTTTAAGCTTTTTGCAGTCTCCTGCTGCCTTGTGAGAATGGCCTGCATCAGCCTGCCGCCCATTCCGGCACAGACAACCGTGTCGGCCTCCCCGGGAGCAAGCGCTTCCAGTCCGTCCGACAGCCTCTGCTCTATGTACTGCTCCAGCCCATATTGCATGACATGCTCTGTACATCTTGACAAAGGGCCTGTCCGGACATCCATGGCAATTACACCGGGACTGATCTTCTTCTGTATCAAATAAATGGACAGATAACCGTGGTCACAGCCCACATCACAGACCCTGTTACCGGGTGTCACCATGTCAGCCAGTGCTTTTAACCTGGCAGAAAGCTCCACTTCTTTTCTCATAGCTCCACTCGCACCGGCTTAATCCAGATAATCCTTCAGCTTACGGCTGCGGCTGGGATGACGAAGCTTTCTGAGTGCCTTTGCCTCAATCTGACGAATACGCTCACGGGTAACGTTAAATTCCTTACCTACTTCCTCCAGGGTACGGGCACGTCCATCGTCCAGACCAAAACGCAGGCGCAGTACCTTCTGCTCTCTCTCAGTTAAAGTACCCAGAACCTCTACCAACTGCTCTTTTAACAAAGTAAATGCAGCAGCATCGGAAGGTACCGGAACATTGTCATCTTGAATGAAATCGCCCAGATGGCTGTCTTCCTCTTCACCGATAGGCGTTTCCAAAGACACAGGCTCCTGGCTGATCTTCAAGATTTCACGTACACGCTCTACCGGCATATTCATCTCATCCGCGATCTCCTCAGGAGACGGTTCTCTTCCCAGCTCCTGCAGCAGCTGACGGCTGACACGGATCAGCTTATTGATGGTCTCTACCATATGCACAGGAATACGGATGGTTCTGGCCTGATCCGCAATAGCTCTTGTAATTGCCTGACGGATCCACCAGGTCGCATAGGTGGAGAACTTATATCCTTTTCGATAATCAAATTTTTCTACAGCCTTAATAAGACCCAGGTTACCTTCCTGAATCAGATCCAGGAAAAGCATACCACGACCCACATATCTCTTGGCGATGCTGACAACCAGACGCAAATTGGCTTCAGCCAGTCGTTTCTTGGCATCCTGGTCTCCCAGCTCCATTCTCTTGGCCAGTTCGATTTCTTCCTCAGCGCTCAAAAGAGGTACCTTACCGATTTCCTTCAGATACATACGAACCGGGTCTTCCAGACTGATACCCTCAGGGATGCTCAGATCCAGATTCTCCACATCCAGATCATCTTCCTCAGAAAGGATAATGGGCTCGTCCCCCAGATCATCCTCCTCGGTGATACGAAGCACATCTATATTACTCTGCTCCAACGCATCCAGAATCTTCTCAAACTGTTCCTCCTCCAGAGGCATGTCCGAGAAGAAATCGCTGATTTCCTGATATTCCAGCACATTTTTCTTTTTTTTCGCCATAGCCAGAAGATCTTTTATCTTCTGTTCAAATTTTGCCTGTGTGTTTTCATCCATTTTCGTGGTTCCATCCTTCCTATTGTATCATTTTAACCTTAATCCAGTGAAATATGCGCTTTTGCAAGCTCTTCCAATGCTTTCTTGCCTTCAATTACCTGTTTCAGCGCATTCACATCTGTCCCCAGCTTTGATGTATAATATTCATAGCTGTTACGCTTTACCGCAAGCAGGATATCGCGGAATGCTTTTTCCTTCTCCTGCTTCGTCTCCAGCGCCGGCAGATTCGTATTGAACAGGGAAGCAGCCTCCCTCTGCTCCTCTTCATCCGTAAACATACTAATGATGCCCGCCGGATTGTAGTTGCCCTTGTCCAGGTCTGAAAACAGCCTGGCAGCAACCTGTTTATATAAATCCTCGGTAAAATCTTCCGGGGAGATATATCGTTTGATTTTCTGATAGACACCGGGCTCGTCCGTCAGCCAGGTTAATAAAAGTCTCTGAGACTTCTTCCTGCTCTCCTGAGGAGAGCTCTTCTGCTGGACCCCGGATTTCGGCCGCTCTATCGGCCGCGCGAGACCTGTCTGGGAAGCATAACTGATTACCAGTTTCCGCAGATTGTCTGCGCCGATGGCATACTTCTCCGCCACCGCCTGCAGATAATTCTCCCGTTCCACCTCTTCCGAAAAACCGCACAACTTCTTGGCGATCTCCCGATAGAACCTGGTCTTGGATTCGGGATCCTTTAAGTCATAGTCTCTCTCCAATATCCTGATTTCAAAGAAAAAGCTGTTCTCAGCCTGGTCTATTCGCTCTTTAAAAGCATCTTTTCCCAGATTTTTCATAAATTCATCGGGATCCTTATAGGGCTGCATGTTAATGATCTTGGCGTACAATCCCGCTTCCCTCAGAATACCGATGCCGCGAAGTGCCGCTTTCACGCCGGCACCGTCACTGTCATAAGCCAACAGTACATTCTCTGTATATCGGTGCAAAAGGCTTGCCTGCTCCGAAGTAAACGCGGTACCCAGACTGGCTACTGCCTGGGTAAAGCCCGCCTGCTGCATGGCGATGACATCCATATAACCCTCGCAGAGGATGATATTCCCACTGCGGGCGGTCCGGGCAAAATTCATCCCGTACAGATTCCTTCTTTTATCAAAAATGGGGGTCTCCGGAGAGTTCAGATACTTTGGCTCTCCGTCTCCCATGACTCTTCCTCCGAAACCGATGACACGGTGGTTGATATCCTGGATGGGGAACATGACCCTGTTCCAGAACTGGCTGGACAGTCCTCTCG
Organism: Lachnospiraceae bacterium; assembly: GCA_017465845.1. GTDB lineage: Bacteria > Bacillota > Clostridia > Lachnospirales > Lachnospiraceae > Acetatifactor. The sequence goes on from JAFTVH010000041.1 coordinate 6,614, forward strand.
TTTCCGAGAAACTGGCAAGCCCTGCTTCCTTGATCAGCTCATCTTCAAAACCTTTCTGTCGAAGATATTGTACCAGATCCGTGCCGTTCTTTCCGGCATAACCCAGTCCGAACTTCTTCATGGTCTCTTCCGTCAGCTCTCTTTTTTTCAGATACTGGAGTCCAATCTCCCCGCGTGGTGTGCGCAGCTGATAATAAAAGAACTTGGCAGCTTCCTTATTGACCTCCAGAAGTCTGGCACGCTTATTCTCTTTACGGCGCATCTCCTCCGTGTACTCCACCTCCGGCAGATTTACTCCGGCCCGACCTGCCAGCATCTTCACCGCTTCCGGAAATGTATAATTTTCATAACTCATAATAAACGTATATACATTCCCGCTGACACCGCAGCCGAAGCAATGGTACATCTGCTTGTTCCCGGACACTGCAAAGGATGGTGACTTCTCATTGTGAAAAGGACATAAGCCCCAATGGTTGCTTCCCTTCTTCTGCAGCCTGACATATCCGGAAATCACATCCACGATATCGTTCTTCATTCTGACTTCTTCTACAAGCTCTTCCGGATAAAACATTGAGCAACAACTCCTTATCTATTCCTACATTAACATGGCCACGATTTGGGAATATAGATTTCTTCATACGTAGCAATGGCAAATCTGTCACTCATGGCACCCACGTAATCGCAGACCACCTTTTCCCTGGGCTCTCCCTCCGACAAAAGCTTTAAGTGCTCATCCGGCAGGTCATCCAGATTTTTCAGGAAATGCTGGTAAAGTGTCTCCATCAGCATCTCTGCCTTGCCCTCCTCGCTCTTGGCCTCCGGATTTTGATATACCCTGTCGAACATGAACTGGCGCAGCCGTTTCATGGCATCTCCAACCGTATCCGACATCCGGATATCATTCCTGTCCATGCTGGTAACGATAACATCATGGATCAAACAACTCAGCCGCTTGTTGGGCGTATCCCCCAGTATCTCTCTGATATCCTTCGGTACATCACTTTCTTTTAAAATACCGGCTCGAACTGCATCATCCATATCGTGATGGATATAGGCAATCTTATCCGAAAGACGCACCACTTTACCTTCTAAAGTATGGGGCTTCCCAATAGTCTGATGGTTCAGAATACCGTCCCGCACCTCGTAAGTCAGATTCAGTCCATTGCCGTTCTTCTCCAGCTTATCTACAGTGCGCACGCTCTGGGAGCTATGTTCAAACCCATAAGGACACACCCGGTTGAGCGCTCGCTCCCCTGCATGCCCGAAAGGTGTATGCCCAAGATCATGTCCCAGGGCAATGGCTTCCACCAACTCTTCATTCAGCCTCAGGGCTTTGGCTATGGTTCTCGCATTCTGCGACACCTCAAGCGTATGAGTCAGACGCGTCCGATAATGATCTCCCTCCGGTGTAAGGAACACCTGTGTCTTATCTTTCAGCCTTCGGAAGGCCTTACAGTGGATGATTCTGTCCCTGTCCCTTTGAAAAACAGGCCTGATATCATCCTGATTCTCAGGTCTGACACGCCCCTTGGAGTCCACACTGAACATGGCATAGGGACTCAATATCTCCTTCTCACGTAATTCCAGACTTTCTCTAATTGTCATACCGACCTCCAGACAGCCGTACCCGTACCGGCCATAAGAAACCAATCCAACACTCTTATTATCAATATTCTGTGAAAATCCCGAAATTCCTTTTTTTCTTTATCGACAAATTTCGAAAATAAACTCTGCAATGTTTTCCATGGCATCATAAGCAATCTTAAAAGGTGACATTTGAAATACATGCCACATCCCCTCAAACCGTTCCAGTTTCACAGGCACATTTGCCTCCACCATCTTCTTGTGCAGGCGAGTGGAATCACTTAGCAGAATCTCATTCTCTCCCACCTGGATATACGTAGACGGAAATCCCTCGAACTCCCCAAACAGCGGAGAAATAAAAGGATCTCTTAATTCCTGCCCCCTCGCATAAGCCTTCATCATACGGTTCAGATATTCTTCATCCAGTACAGGGTCCATTTCAGCTCTCACCTCATGGGACTTTCCTGAGGAAGTCAAGTCTGTCCAGGGTGACATGAGAGCCAGGCCCCTTGGAAGAAGACGTTTTTGCGCTTTCAGCCAAAATGTCAGCGCAAGCGCCAGATTTCCTCCGGCAGAATCTCCGGCTACAATCACATCTCTGGCTCCATATCCTAAAAGCATCAGATAATTCCAGGCTTTTACAGCATCTTCCAATGCTGCCGGGTAAGGATGCTCCGGTGCCAATCGATAATCAAAGCTAAGTACATCCATAGAAGTAGACATAGCCAGTTTGGAGGTCAACGTCCTTGCATAAACGCTGCTTCCCGTGGAAAATCCGCCGCCGTGACAATACAGGATGACATATTTCTTCATATGCGGGCGATTTACACTGACCCACTCCCCATACATTCCCTCGATATCTGCCTCCCGGTAAGAAAGCTCTTTCGAATTACTCAGGATAGCACCGATATGCTCCTGAGACTGCCTGCACTTTTCAATATCCGTATTATCTACCATACCGTGCACTTTTTTAATCACCTGCAACAAGTTTTGATTTTTCTTCGTTTCTCTCATTTATCCTCCAGTCTCAAATGAAAAGTCCGTTCGTTCAGACACTAAAAATGCAATCTTCTCCTGACTGCATTTCGCAGCTGTTTTCTGGAAAGCAGCGTAATGATCGTAATATCAACAATGACGCATACTGTCAACACAATCGCCGACCAGCCCAGCATCACTTCTTCCCGCATAAAGCGGTCAATCAGAATTTCCAGTCCAATGCACAAAACGGCCAGTGCAGAAAATGCATACAGTGCCATCGTCAAAAAAGATCTGGGCAGCTTCCGCAGGCAAAGCACAAAAAGCTCAATGATCACTGTAATCAATACCACAATAGGCAGACCCAGCTTCCAGAACCAGACATTTTTCGACGTCATATAGGTCAAAAGATACAGATAAATTCCCAGTGCCAGCCCATCCAGCAAAATAGACGTATAGACTGCCTGGTTGGTATAAATCGCCACGGGTATCAAAATCACCCAAAGCAGAGCACATCCGCCGATAATAGCCAGGGACCAGGGCGTTGCCGGAAATACCAGCAGATTCAACAATCCACAGACTACTGCTGTAGCTACTACCACCGTAGTCAAAAGAATCGCCACATCTTTGCGCTTTACTACTTCTACCTGTCCTTTCTCCTCCGGAAAAGGTGACGGTGCGCCAAACGGCTTATCATGATTACCCATAATCTCCCTGGGATTCAGTACCGGCGTATTACAAAGGGGACATTTCTTTAAGGATTTCTCAAGCTCCACACCACAATTCACACAATAAGACATTACTCTACACCTCCAACTCCATCTCACGATTACTTTCTATTTTTACATGAATACCATCCTGAACAAGTTTGCGGAAGAAATACCGCTCCACATCAGCCTCAATGATACTGCTTGCAAAGTTAATGGTCAACACATCCTCAAAGCTGATGATCGCACAATTGGTCCGGGATGAAAACGGCTGCCCCATACAAATATCGAACCGCTCGATATAAGGCTTCATGCACCGGGGTACCTTTAGCGCCCCCATATTAGTCAGCCCGGCCGAGGAATTATGATCCTGCACCCGGGTATAAAAAAGCTTCACCACGAAATCCTTGATAAACAACGGTACTACCCGAATAAAAGGATTTCGCTGGGTAGCCGCATTGGTGGTAATATCTCCCCGCAGAAATTTTTCATTTATATAATAGCGCATGTAATTATGCACATGAGTCACGATTTCCTCAAAGCTATATTCCCCGAGCCTTGGGTCTATCCCCGGATAAATCATGGTAATAAAATTCCTAAGCGTCTTCGACGGGAAAAATCTCCTCAGATTCACCGGCATGGCAATCTTTACCGGTCGCAGCCTTATGCACCGATCTGCCTCCTGCTTTTTCAGCAATGCATACAGAAGCACCGCATTCAGATACTCCGTAATGGTAGCGTTATACCCCTTTGCCACAGCCATAACTTCCGATGACGACATGATACCATCTATGATATTCAATGTATAAAAGGATTCCTTGGTCCCTCTCACCCGGTAAGTCTTCTCTCCCGGCCTGGGCGGACATACCTTGGCATTGGCATACTTCATGTACGCATCTTCCAGTTCTTCCGGGTCCGGCTGCGCCTCGATATCCAGCACGAACAGACCTTTTTCTTTCTCCCTGTCAATCTCTATGGGATACCCTTTCAGTTTCAGATAAACTGCTGTCACTGTCTGCAGCAGGCACATTCCGCCTGTTCCATCTCCCAGACTGTGATGGGCTTCCAGAGACAACCTGTTGCGAAAATAATAAAACCGCACCAAATACCTGTTATTTGCCTTAAAATACATCGGCTGACAGGGATTCTTCACATCCCGCTGCACAAACGGTCCCGGCCTGTTATTTGGCTCCAGATACCGCCAGAACAGCCCTTTACGGATAGCCGCTTTATACGTAGGAAATCTGGGCATGGTCATATCAACTGCTTTTTGCAAAATGTCGGGATCGACTTCTTCTTTTAAAAGAACGGAAAGCCTGTATACTGACGAAAAATCTCTTCGCTGCAGCGTAGGATACACGATCGCTGACAAATCCAGCTTATACCAATCTTTTCGTATATATGACTGATCTCTGACTGCCATTTTTACCTCTTTCCAAACCATCTGCCAGCTTGCCAATCTATCTTAACAACTGCTGCAGGTTCTTACATATCATCTTATCCTTATTGTACCCGGGATTCCCATCAGTGTACAGAACAATTTACAAGATTAGAGAAATTTTCAATTTATGGGAAAAGAAAAAGCTCTCAACTTCTGTTGAAAGCCCTCATTCAGTGCAGAGAAAGGGACTTGAACCCTCATGGTATTGCTACCACACGGACCTGAACCGTGCGCGTCTGCCAAGTCCGCCATCTCTGCAAGACATTTATTACTCTACCACATCCACTCAAGAATGTCAAGTAATTTCTTGAAGTTTTCGAATTGTTTCTTCAACTCAGAAAACTTCAATGCGGAAGATGGGACTTGAACCCACACGGTGTAACCACCACAAGATCCTTAGTCTTGCTCGTCTGCCAATTCCGACACTTCCGCATGACATTCTGCAACTTTCGACTCTTTCGAAGTCCCTGTCGCATCACGCAAGTAAGATAATAACACTCTCGCGAGCAAATGTCAACTCTTTTTTTCAAATTTTTCAAAAAATATTTTCAACTTTTTCAACTTGTAATAGTTCAGACGCGCCATTCCCAAAGCCACACCTTCGATGCTTTCCGCTGCTCGCAGCTATCTTTGCTTATAATATGGCGTTTTCTCCGTGAATAATAGCAAAAAGTCGTTACATAAGCCGAGCATTGGACATATACAGAAAAAGATCTGTTCGCTTACCAATAAGGAACTTCAAACAGCCCCAAAACTAATGATTTATACATTTTATAAAGGTGTTTGGACATATATATACAGGACTTCTTCTCAATATCCAAAGATCCGAGTAAATCTTGGGCAGCGGAGACGGATTTTTATGTATATATCCAAAAGCTGATTTCAGCACCAGGTTTTGCGAATGGCCCGTCTAAACTGTTACAGGTGGACTAAACTTTTTCAAATTTTGTCAAATTCGGTATTGACATTTGTGTGAAAATGAGATACAATTCATTTTGTTCTTGCAGAGATGGCGGAATTGGCAGACGCGCACGGTTCAGGTCCGTGTGGTAGCAATACCATGAGGGTTCAAGTCCCTTTCTCTGCACGGTAGAGACAGAATCGAAAAATCGGTTCTGTCTTTTGTTTATACAAAAAATTGTAAGAGGTCTTAATTTGAGTAATCAAACTTGAGAGGCTGTCAACGCGAGGTACACTTCAAAGTACAGTTTAGGGGTAATCAAACTTGTTGAGGGGCTAACTTCGTGAGGGGCTTTCATGAGGGTTTACTTTGAGGGGCTATTTTGAGGGTCTGGTTTGAGGGTTTCTCGTGAGGGTCTGTTTAAAAGTTTAATATTTTCAAAAAACCAGGGTGATCTTAATGACTCTCCCTGGTTTCCTTTTGGAAGGAATCTTATTGTCCTTCCATCCTTCTTTTCGTATGATTAGTTTGCAGACAAAACCATGAAAAGGAGGATACATATGAATAGTATCACAGATTTGTTAAACCTTGAAGA
>JAFTVH010000042.1 GCA_017465845.1 Lachnospiraceae bacterium
AATCTTATCTTCCGGCAGATTCAGCACAAGGTGCAGCGCCATAGTCAGTTCCACCGTGCCCAGGTTGGGACCCAGATGTCCGCCAGTCACACTGATCTTTTCTATTAAAAACTGCCTGATTTCCTGTGCCAGTGCATCCCAGTCTTCTCTGTCTATCTGCTTGATATCATTTACTTTCTCTATCTTTTCCAGTAACATGTATTTTCCCTCGTTTATTTACGGCGATCTATCAGCGTGATTACCAGCTGTTTTAAGAATTCCCCATCACCGTCGATTTCATCCAGTATGTTCACAGCTTCCTGAGATAAAACTCTGACTTCTTCCATAGACTGCTCAAGACCGTTTAAGGTCACATATGTCTGTTTGTGATTCTTCTCATCACTGCCCACCGGTTTGCCCAGCTCTTTGCTGTCACCGATGACATCCAGGATATCATCCTGAATCTGGAAGGCGATTCCGATATTATAAGCACATTTTTCAATCTGTGCAATTTCTTCTTTCGAAGCTCCTGCAAGGATAGCTCCCACCATCATGGAAGCCTGAATCAGGGCGGCTGTCTTATTTTCATGGATATACAGAAGCTGTTCTCTCGTTAAAGGCTCAGTCTGCTCCTCTGCTTCAATATCGGCCGTCTGTCCGCCGATCATACCGTAGACACCGGCTTTACGGGCCAATACTGCCATTGCCTGAGCCACCTTCTTTAGGTCTGCTTCCGGTTCTTCAAAAGCTTTCAAAGCAGTCTCAAAAGCATAATTCAAAAGTCCGTCCCCTGCCAGGATTCCCATAGCTTCCCCATACACTGTGTGGGTAGTTTTGCGCCCCCTGCGATACTCATCATTGTCCATGGCCGGCAGGTCATCGTGTACCAGAGAATAGGTGTGAATCATTTCCATAGCTGCCATAAAAGGCTCAATCACAGTGCCGTTTCCGCCAAAGAGACGGTATGTCTCCTGCATCATCATGGGACGCAGTCTCTTCCCGCCTGCCATCAGGCTGTAATTCATAGCTTCCAGTACCGTCTTCTGATAGCCCTTTTCCTCCGGAAGATATTTTTTCAAAAGTTCTTCAATCTGCTTCGTTTTCGCTTGAAGTTCTGCCTGAAATCTGTCCTTCTCCATGCTTTTATCCTCCATTATGCACTTACAGCTCTTCCAGCTGTCCTTCTGCTGTCAGCTTAAGCACCTTCTTCTCGACTTTATCAATCTGGGCGTTGCAGTCTTTTAACAGCTTCATTCCCGCACTATATGCCTGAAATGCCTCTTCCAGAGTCACATCTTCCGCTTCCAGCTTCTCTATCTCCTGTTCCAGTCTGGCAAAATTTTCTTCCAGACTATACGTTTCTTTTGCCATGTATCGCTCCTTCCTGACTCCAAGCCGCTAATTGTCAGTCACTGCCGTCATCTTATCAGCCGTCAGCTGCCTGTCGTACCGTCAGCTGCCTGCCACTTCCGTCACCTGTGCACTTACAGTACCATCCTTGACCCGGATGTGCAACAGTTCTCCCTCCGTCACCTGTTTTACGGAACGGATATTCTGCCCCTTTGCATTCTCCACATAGGAATAGCCGCTGCTTAATTTCTCCAGAGGCGAAAGCCCCTTCATCTGCTCCACATACAGTGCCAGTCTGTGACGCTTGATGGAAAGTATCTTCTGCATCCTGTCCTGAAGCCGTTCCTCCAGGCTCAGCGCATATGTTTTCCTGTCACGAATTCGTGCTGCGGGGCTTAAATATTTCAGCTGCATCTCATAGCTTCTCAGGCGTTCCCTGTTATCCTGGAGATTGCGTCGCATCAGCTTCTTTAAGCTGTTCTCATAATTTTCCAGTACATCCGTAAGCTGCGTGACATCATATACCGCCAGTTCCGCAGCTGCAGAAGGAGTAGGCGCTCTCATATCTGCCACATAATCGATGATAGTAGTATCCGTCTCATGTCCCACCGCTGATATGATAGGGATAGAACAATCAAATACGGCCTGGGCCACTTTTTTTTCATTAAAGGCCCACAGATCCTCCATGGAACCGCCGCCTCTGCCAACGATCATAACATCTACTTTCATAGCTTCCAGTGCACGGATGCCATTGACAATACTCTGAGCTGCCGCGTCTCCCTGAACAAGGGCCGGATAGAGAATAATCTGCACATAGGGATTGCGCCGCCTCGTAATCTGGATAATATCACGGACTGCCGCTCCCGTATCCGCTGTCACCACACCTAAGGTACGGATATATTTGGGAATGGGCTGCTTGTATTCCTGAGCAAACATTCCCAACTCTTCCAATTCTCTCTTAAGCTGTTCGAACTTCTCATACAGAAGCCCTGCACCATCCAACACGATCTGTCTGGCGTAAAGCTGGTATTTCCCGTCACGCTCATAGACATCCACCGTGCCGCCCACGATGACCTGCTGCCCTTCCATCAGGCGAAACTTAAGTCCCTGGCGGTTGCCGGCAAACATGACACAGTTCATGGTTCCCTTTAAATCTTTTAACGTAAAATAAATATGTCCAGAGGGGTGATACTTGCAGTTGCTGACCTCGCCCTTGACGAGGACAGCCTGAAGCATATAATCCTGCGTGAACATATTCTTGATATAAGCATTTACTTGTGAAACAGTATATACGTTACGAATCGCTATCACCCTGCTTTTACAAATTTCGCCAGGACAGCATTTACAAAGCTGCCTGAGCTTTCCTGTCCGTAAGTCTTGGCAATCTCAACAGCCTCATTGATGGCCGCGCCCTCCGGCACCTCTTCATCATAAAGCATCTCATATAAAGCCAGGCGAAGAATTGTAAGCTCCACCTTGCCCATACGGGATACCTTCCAGTTTTCCGCTTTCTCATCCAGAAGCTTGTCCAACTCAGCAAGTTTTTCACGTATTTTCTCATGCTTCTGTGTGATATATTCCATATCTTTCTCAGAGATACCCGATAATTCTTCATCTTCAAAGAACAGCTTCACCTGCTGGTCCATCTCCTGTGCAGAATGAAATTCATCACGGAATAACAGCTTAAAAACCTGTTCTCTCAGCTCGTGTCTTTTCATAATATGCGTCCCTATTTATCCTTCTTCGTATTTACTCCTGCAATGCGGATATTCACATCGCTGCAGGTAAGACCGGTCATATTCTCAATGGCTGCTTTCACTTTCTCCTGTACCTTCCGGCAGACAGCAGGGATATTGCGTCCGAATTCCATGGTGATAACCATTTCTACTGACACATTGCCTCCCAGAACATCTACTTTGACACCTTTGGAGACACCTTTCTTGCCCACCTTGCCAATGAACTCATTGGTCATATTACCTGCAAGATAGATTCCATCCACCTCAGCAGCAGCCAAAGATGCAATGACAGCTACTACGTCATCAGCAATCTGAACTGCACCGATACCGTCATCTTCCAGAACCACAGTGCTTCTATCTATGCTTTTATCTGTTTCTTTCTCCATGTTCTTTCCTCCTGTCAAAAACTTCCGTTTTTATGATTATACCATTTTCTTTTTAGTTTGTCACCCAGAATGTCATCGATAACTGTTTTTCATTTTGCGCGTAAGCTACGGAACCGCTCTCCACCTGCATGTATGAGAAAATTTCCTGTTCCCCGATCAATTTCCGGACCATTTCCTCATAGATAGTAGGATATGCACATTTCAGCGCAATATCCGTCTGTCCGTTCGCAGCAGCATTCTGAAACAGCATTTCCAGCAGCTCCTCATTCACTTCCGTAAAGTAGGCACCTTCCCGCACATAATAATTATCTTCAAGAGCATCGCAGACCGGCATCCTTACCACACCGCCAAGCGTGTGCGTCCGAAGCAGCTGCTGTGTGGTGATACACAGGTAATCATAATTTATTTGCGGAAGATTATCAATATAACCTTCTTCAGCTTCCTCTACCTGATAAAAAACATCTCCCCAGGTAGCATCTACATAGTAATAATCCCCGGAAGATCTTACCAGATTCCAAGCATGCCCTTCTCCGGTATCCACCGTTCCTGCCACAAGGGTACATTCCACTTGCAGCCTGCTTAAAAGATACTGCAGTGCTTTGGCATACCCCTGACAAACTGACCTGTGGTTTACCAGGACCGAGTAAATATTTTGATTATCAGGAGCATTCAGGTCATACTCAGTCTGATACACAAGGGTCTCGTAAATATATTTGATCTTATCGTAGTCGGAAGCCTCTCTCGAAACTCCTGCAAGGATTGCATCTGCCGCTTCTTCCAACTGTGCTTTTCGCTCCAGAGCTTCTTCCACATTCATGGAATAGGTTCCTGAAAATTCCAGCTTTACCATTTTCTCTACCCCGGTAAAACAGATATAGGTATAGCCTTCCACGTAAAAGTACTCCGGATGGTCATTGAGCACACATTGAAAGATTCTGTCAATGTCCGATTCATCCAGCCCCATTGAAAGCCCCTCCGAGGTAAGCTCCTGTTTCTCCAGAAGATTCCCCAGCGTCCTATTGATATCCTGATACCATAACTGTTCCGCCCCGGATAAACTTTCATAGGCATAGCTGCTGTGACAGGGTTCTTCAAACAATATTGATTCCTGCTCCCGGATCTCATCTGTCTGCTGGGGTTCAACCGCCTGAGTTGCCTGCATTGGGTCAACTGTTTGCAGCGAGTCAGTTGTCTGCTGCGAATCAGCCGCTTCCAGATCTTCCATAGTAATCAATTTCGTATCTGCGTCCTGTGTGGCAACTGCCCCTTCCTCGGTTTGCTCTATCGGGTGTGGCAATACTACTGAATAATCGTCTGCCTTACAACCTGTAAGAAGGATGCTAAACAGTAAGACGATACCCAGTGCTCTAACTTTCATGAAGCCCCCTGTTCCGGCTTAGTTCCTGCTGAATTCGGTAAGTACCAGTCCTTTATTACGGTCTAATGTCATGCCGATACTCCATGAGTTGACGAACAGAAGCAGCGGATTGCCCTTCATATCCTTCACCTTCTTCATATCGGAGGTACCCACCAGTCTCTCCAGGTTCACCTCTTCTTTATTTTCAATCCAGCGAATGTGCTCATAAGGCAGATTCTCCAGACGGATTTCTACATTATATTCATTCTCCAGACGATATTTCAGGACATCGAACTGCAGGACACCTACCACTCCTACGATAATTTCCTCAAGCCCCGTATTGAACTCCTGGAAAATCTGAATGGCACCCTCCTGGGCAATCTGCTCGATTCCCTTTACGAACTGCTTTCTCTTCATAGTATCCACCTGGCGCACTCTTGCAAAATGCTCCGGTGCAAAGGTAGGAATTCCCTCATAACAGAATTTTTCCTTCGGCATACAGATCGTATCACCGATAGAGAAAATTCCCGGGTCAAATACACCGATGATATCACCGGCATAAGCTTCGGAAAGAATCTTTCTCTCGTCCGCCATAATCTGCTGGGGCTGGGACAGTCTCATGACCTTGTTTCCCTGCACATGGCGCACTTCCATGTTGGCATCAAATCTGCCGGAGCAGATTCTCATAAAGGCAATCCTGTCGCGGTGTGCCTTGTTCATGTTGGCCTGAATCTTGAACACAAAGGCACTGAACTCATTCTCCATAGGGTCTATGAGACCAATATCTGCTTTTCTGGGAAGGGGTGTTGTCGCCATTTCCAGGAAATGTTTCAGGAAAATTTCCACTCCAAAGTTGGTCAGCGCGGAACCGAAGAACACGGGAGTCAGGTCTCCTTTTCGCACCTCATCCAGGTCAAATTCTGCACTGGCACCGTCTAACAGCTCAATCTCTTCCAATAACTTATCCGCAGCATCCTCTCCCAACATTTCTCGAAGCTGTGCTTCATTCTCAACGGGAATCTCCTCGCTGTGGCCTTCTTTGGTACCTTTCTCGGTATCGGAAAACGTAATGACGCATTTTTTATTTCTGTCATAGACGCCCTTAAAGCTTTTACCGGAACCGATAGGCCAGTTTACAGGGCATGTTGCGATTCCCAGTTCCTTCTCGATTTCATCTAACAGGTCAAAGGTATCATTGGCATCACGGTCCAACTTATTGATAAAAGTAAAAATAGGAATCTTACGCATGACGCAGACCTTGAACAGCTTTCTCGTCTGGGCCTCTACACCCTTGGAGGCATCGATGACCATGACCGCAGAGTCTGCAGCCATGAGGGTACGGTAAGTATCCTCTGAGAAGTCCTGATGTCCCGGTGTATCCAGAATATTGATGCAATATCCGTCATATTCAAACTGCAGCACGGAGGAGGTAACGGAAATACCTCTTTCTTTCTCGATCTCCATCCAGTCGGACACTGCGTGGCGGGCGGTTGCCTTACCTTTTACGCTTCCGGCCAGATTGATGGCTCCTCCGTACAACAGGAACTTCTCTGTCAGGGTTGTCTTACCTGCATCAGGGTGGGATATAATCGCAAATGTTCTACGTCTTTTAATCTCTTGTGTGTAATCAGACACTTTATCTTCCTCCGGTTCTCATATAATAATCTTATAGCATGCCTTCTGCTTCAAATTCAGGCGTAATTGAAAAATATTGTAACACAGTTGCACCGATATCTGCAAATGTTTTCCTGGTGCCCAGGTTCTTCGGTGTCACGTTTCTGCCGTACATAATAAAAGGAGTATATTCTCTGGAATGATCCGTGGAAACCGTATATCCGGGATCACAGCCATGGTCAGCCGTAATCATCAGGATATCATCAGGCCGCATCTTGGCCATGATCTCGGGCAGCTTTTCATCAAAATAGTGAAGTGCCTTGGCATAACCGTCAATATCATTGCGGTGTCCGTAAAGCATGTCATAATCTACCAGATTGATAAAGCACAGGCCTTCGAAATCTTTATCCAGATATTCTAACGTCTTCTGAATCCCATCTGCATTTCCCGACGTATAGACAGCTTCCGTAATTCCTCTACCTGCAAAGATATCTTTGATCTTGCCTACTGCGAAGACATCCTTGCCCTCACTTTCAAGCTGATCCAGCATGGTTACAGACGGCGGCAGCAAAGAATAATCATGGCGTCTTGGGGTTCTTGTATAGTTGCCGCTTTCTCCTGTAAAAGGTCGGGCAATGACTCTTCCTACTCCATGCTTCCCTTTAAGAATCTGTCTGGCAATCTCACAGTAGTGGTATAATTCTTCCACCGGCACCACCGACTCATGTGCAGCTATCTGCAATACGCTGTCTGCAGAAGTATATACAATCAAATCGCCGGTCTCCACATGCCTGTCTCCGTAATCTCTGATAACATCCGTACCGGAATACGGCAGATTACAAAGCACGCCACGGCCCGTCTTCTCTCGAAACGGTGCAAGCACCTCCTCCGGGAATCCCTTAGGATAAGTAGGGAGTGGCTCTTTGGAAATCACACCGGCAATCTCCCAGTGTCCGATCGTAGTATCTTTTCCTTTTGATGCTTCCGTCATGCGGGCAATCGTTGCTTCCGGCTGTCCGGTTTTCTCCCCAACAGTGACACCGTCTATATTAAAAAGTCCCAGACGTGCCATGTTCTCCATATGAAAATGCGGGCTGGAGGATACGCTTCTTATGGTGCTTACATCGATATCGCCATAGGAAGGGGCATCCTCCATCGCTCCGATTCCAAAACTATCCAATACAATTAGAAAAACTCTTTTCATGGTGTTTCTTTCCTTTCGTATTTTGTACGACCATAGCTGTCAACAGTATAACACATTTTTATGTATTGTACATTTCTTTTTTTCTTTTTATTATCATTTTGCATTCCATTTTACTGTACCACTGTGCTGATCACAATATTCTGTGGCTCCACATCTGTCTTTCTCGTTACGATATCCTCTATCTGAGCACGCATGACATCGGTAAGTTCGGCAGCATTGACTACCACATCCACTGCATCTCCATAGATACTGACTACCACATTCTGAAATCCTTTTGCTTCCAGCAATATCTCTGCGGCCGCTTCCTTTTCCGCAATCTCCGTCATCTCTACCATACTGTTTACAGCTTCCTGCTTCTGTTCATCGCTCAGACCGTCACTGTTGATGATTTCCAATAATGTCTCTTTATTTTTTGCTCTTGTCTGTTCCTTTAAAAGCTTTGCTTCAGAAAGAACCGTCACACCGGAAGTTGAGGTAAAAACTGCCTCCCCCGGGATTTCATTTTCATCCGGTTCTACTTCTGCCACCTGCATATCCTCGTCCAGATAATCCTCCATGATCACATCCACATCAGAATCAAGACTTTCAATTTCTGTCAGATTCAATAAATCTTCCTCCGACAATTCCAAAGTTCCGTCCAGCTGAACAGCATCCTCAAGACTGCCTGCCGTCAGATTCTCCGTGATGACACCTCCTGAATCTACAGGACTGAGTTCATCGTTGACCGTCAGATATTCCTCCTCAAGAGTGGTTCCCGCAAACTGCAAGTATCCTGCAATAGCTATCATAATGGCCAGAGCAGTTATCATAAGTTGATTCTTTTTGAATAAGTTTTTCACGGCATTCTCCCTTTTCCAAATGTTACTACTTCATTGTATGTCATCCTGTCAAAATATATTCACTCTTTTATCAATCTCCGATCTTCATCTTAACAACTTTAATTTTATGGGCTTCCAGGTCAAAAAGTGCCTGTACAGCTTCCGTTATATTTTTCGTCACTTCGCCGGTACCCGCCCCTTCTGCTGCAATCACTACCCCCTCCACCTTAGGCGTTAATGTCTTCACTACATAAGGTTCGCTGTCTGTTCCCTGGGTGTTATAGACAGTGGTCTCCCCGCTTTCAATCTGATAAATACTTCTGCTGCCTCCCTCACTGTCACTTTCCGTGGTATTAGATCTTGTTACAGGCCGATCCTTTTCCACCACCAGTTCCTGAGAAGAGGAAAAAGTAATCATGACACGCACCTCTCCTGCTCCTGCCATCCCCTGCAGAATCTGTTCCAGCCGTTCTTCCAGGGCAGCTTCATATTCTGAAAGACTTCCCCAAAACGATTCTTCCCCGTTATTGCCTGCTGCCGTAGAAAGATTTTCCCGGGAAGTATTTTCCAGCAAAGTATTTCTCAGAGAAGTACTTCCCTGAGAATCTCCTGTAATACTGCCTTTCTGCGTACCCACACTGCTTCCTGAATCTTTGGTAGGCATTGCAATGATCAAAAGCAGTACACCGGAAAGTATCAGGATAATCAGATTATCTCTCTGAAACCACTTGCTAAGTCCCTTTTCTTCCACAAGCTGACGAAGCTTCTTAAGCATCATTTCACCTCCCTGGGGTCACTCCCCACTTATTTTAATTGTGATCTTTTCGATTTCCCCCACATTCTCTGAAAGTTCTGCAGAACTATCCGACTCCTCTAAAAGTTCTTTTTCCTCACTTGCTGCCTGTTCTCTTCCCATCTGCTCCTTTAGCTGTTCCATGGTCATCTGACTTAACAGCTGATCTGACTGCTTTGCCGCTTCTCTGGCTTCCGCCATCCCTGCCTGCATTTGATCCTCAAACCGGGCGGCGTTCTCCATCAGATTACTTTTCCCTCCTGTTATCAAACTTACCACAGGGGACATCACCTGTATCAGAATCATGATACTCACAAGAATTTTCATATATTTTTCATAGGAGCCATTGGGTCTGAAATGAATCAGAACCTGGGCACATATCATAAAAATTCCCATCTGTATGATTGGTTTCATAAACAGTTCCATCTAAAACCCCCTGTTTGTCGCTGTAGTTATCATTGAAATGGTAATCAGGAAAAGCAGCATAGCTGTTCCTGCGGTGCGAAACAGAAGCATGCCCCCTTCTCCCACCTTGTCCGTACAGGAAGTAATCCTTTTATCGCTGACAATTCCCATTACAGCTGCTGCCCCCTTTAATATGCAGGCAATCAGAAAAATTCTCAATAAGGGGGCTGCGCATAATGCAAGGAGCAGCAGCAAAAATACGATGCCAAGACAATTTTTAATGACTACCGCCGATCCGGTTACCAGTTCCACCACACCGTCCGCAGCATTACCAATCCCCGGAATGGCTGAGATTGCTTTCTGTAGGGCAGAAGACTTCACAGAATCCAGCACAGGCGTAATCACAGCCTGGAAAACACTGACACCTGTGACCACGCCTACTGCAGCCTTTAGTACTGCCTGTATTCCTTTCATCAGCAAATCCATCAGCAGTGTCAGTTTTTCCTCTATCCAGATTCCGTTGACCACTGCCAGCATACAATAGCTGTACACCAACGGGATCACGCCTGCTACCAGAATATTCTCCACACCGTAAATCAGAAGAAGCAGCAGTTGGTAATAGGCACTGACTGTTGTAGTGCCGGTGGCTACGCCTACAGCCAGCAGATAAGTTGGAACCAGCAACTTTATGAAAAGCACGATACTTTCCACTGCCTGTACTGCAATCTGTGCTGCCTGCTCAAAGCATTTTAACAAAACTGTTGTCAGCAGCAGATACATGACATAAAAGCTTAAATCTGCTATTTGATGCTTATCAAATATTGCCACAAAATAACTCATTATCGCTGAAACGAACCCCAATACAAGGAGCCAGACCAGGATATTCTTAAGGCCTGCCGCTTCTGCTCCCAGCCCTTTTATCACCGATTGCAAAAGATTCGTCAATGCTCCCAGAACATCCCCTGTCAGGATCTGCTCCAGCAACTCATTGAACGAGAAGGAATATTCCGGGAACAATGTCTTAAGGCTTCCTTCCAGTTTGTCCAAACCATAGTCCTGCCAGATATCTTCCAAATGAATGGTTGTCTCCACACGCCACCTCCTACCCCACAAAAGACTGCATCTGCTCAATGACAGCAAACAAAATAGGAAGACCTGCAAACATCACCGACAGTTTTCCCAGCACCTCGATCTGTTCCGCCACCGTCCCATACCCGGCATCCTTGCAGATTCCGGCGCTGAACTCGCAGATATAAGTAATGCCGATTACTTTTAAAAGGACAGCAAGATAACTCTCCCCCGTACCAAGATATTTTCGAATCAGATCGAACTGTGAGATTACCGCTTCAAATTTCTTTATTGCATAGCAGAAAATCAGGATTCCCAAAGCAAGTCCGATATAGACAGCATACTCCGGCTTCTGTGCCTTAAACTGTACAGCAATCAACACACCTACAATTCCCAGTATTCCTATTTTAACGATTTCCGACATAAATTTCCTCCCTTATCCCCTTAAAGGCTACAAAGCAAACAACGCCTGTATCGTCGTAAACAGATCATATATGTACGGTACAATCCACGTCAGTACCAGAATCAATCCCGCCAAACTGAGCAAAAATGCATGTTCTTCTCTTCCGCTGTGTTTCAGTACCTGACACAGAATCGTCACAAGTATTCCCACCGCTGCTATTTTAAAAATCAGACCTACTCCCATGTTTTCCCTGCCTTCCGCTTACGCTGTAGGGCTTGTATCCTACAATAAAATGATAATCAGAAGAAGTCCTCCCAACGTTCCCAGCCCTACTGCCATTTTTCCTTTTTCAGCCGCTTCGCTCTGAAGCTTTTCCGCAAGCTGCTTTAATCTCTCCCTGTACCGTTCCATGCTGACAAGCTGCATGGTGCTGTCCTCATAGCCACAGCTGCCTGCAAATTCCAGAAAGAGTGTGACCTCTTCTTTTTCCAGAGGCAGTCGGTTGAGACAATCTTTCATAGCATTTAAAAACAATCTTGCAAAAGTGCTCCCTGTATTGCTGCTCATTTGCTCCCATATTGCCTGAAAAGCTTCTTTGTATGGCTCCTCCAGACGGTCCGCAAGCCTGATGCAGCACTCCGGCAGCGTAGCTTTGCTGTACCGCACCTCACTCATCATCATGTCTAAAATCGCAACAAGCTGTCTGACATGATAAATTCTCCCGACATATTGCTGCCGATACCACATTCCCAACCCTATACTGCCCGCCGCGATGAAACTACAGCCCAATACCTTAAGCAAGATAGCACTCCTTTCCTCCCACTGTTTTCACCACCGGGCATCCGTTTTCTCTGCCAAGCAGCAGAAACCTCTCAAAAAGCTGTTCCCTGAACAATCGTTCCATTCCCTCTTTTCTGGCTGCATCCCTGACACACTCTCCGTGCATGGTAGCCAGAATCTTACATCCGCAGCAGGATGCCATATGTATAGCTTCCATATCGGCTGTATTCCCGATTTCGTCTACAGCGATCACTTTTGGAGACATAGACCTGAGCAATATCATCATTCCTACTGCCTTAGGGCATCCATCCAGCACATCCGTCCTCATTCCCACATCATTCTGAGGTTTTCCCTGAAAGCAGCCGGCAATTTCAGAACGCTCGTCTACCACCCCAACGCATCGCCCCTTTCCATACCGATTTCCATCCGACACTTGCCTGACCAGATCACGCAAAAGTGTGGTCTTCCCACATCCCGGCGGAGAAATAAGCAAGGTATTCAGCACTTCACCGTCTCTATATATATGAGGCAGGACAGCATCAGCCACACCTTTGATCTGATGAGATATTCTGATATTCAAAAAGGAAATATTCTTGATGGTACGTACCTGCTCTCCCTCCATAACTGCCTGTCCTGCAATTCCCACACGATGACCGCCTGCCACTGTTAGAAATCCCCGTTTCAACTCATCTTCAAAGGCATACATGGAATAATGACATACATGCTGCAGGATCTGCGTAAGTTCTTTCTCCGTCGCACAGACTGACGTCTCTAAAGCAGAAGTATAGTTACCATCCTTATCCAGAAAACATTCTCCCTGCCTTCTGATGATCAAAATCGGCCTGTCTGTTCTCAAACGGATTTCCTGAAGATACTCCTCGTCTGAAGCAACCTGTTTCCAGAATCCACGATGCTCCATGGGAAACAGCTGCAATAGCTTTTCTGACACCTTTGTCCACCTCCTATCTCAATATATGAACTCCTTTTCAGGATATGCCTGATTGTATGCAAAAAAATACACCCTTTTTTAAAAATGCTCTTTACAGATACGTAGTTACATGATATTCTATATATACAATAACAATAATCATTACTATTGTATTTTTAAAGGAGGTAATTTTATGGCTACAAGTACTGCACAAGTCAATAATTTAGTGAATCTTTTAGACGGTTATGCTACAAAAGGGGGACATCATCTGAATGTCAATGTACTGAATCGCGATACACTCTTAGATGCTCAGAAGCATCCGGAGAACTATCCTCAGCTTACCATCCGTGTAAGCGGATATGCGGTTAACTTTATTAAGCTGACTCCGGAACAGCAGGCGGATGTTATCAGCCGTACTTTTCATGAGGGAATTTAAGTATCTAATAAAAACAGAATGTCCCCGAGGCTCGAAATTCCGAGCCCCGGGGGCGCTTTGTTTTTAAATGAGAATGTAATGTCTATCCTTTCAATGCTCCGATCATTACACCTTTTTTAATGCTTCTGTAAAAAACGATCCAGGCATAAAATCAAGCATGTCAATATAACTTATTCTCATTTGAAGAGGATTGTGCTATAATAAGCGCAGTTGATAGATTCAGGAAAGGAATATTAAAATGCAGATAATAATCGTGGGCTGTGGGAAAGTTGGATATACGCTTGTGGAACAGCTCAGTGGAGAAGACCATAATATTGTAGTCATTGATGAAAACGAAGAAAAAGTACATGCCATCACAGATGAACTGGATGCCATGGGCATTGTTGGGAACGGTGTCAGCTTTCAGACGTTGCAGGAGGCCGGGATTCAGGATGCTGATCTTTTGATTGCGGTAACAGGTTCAGATGAGCAGAATCTATTGTGTTGTGTGATTGCAAGAAAAGCAAGTAATTGTAAGACGATTGCCCGCGTACGGAATCCGATTTACAACATGGAGATTGAGTTCTTGCGGAAAGAATTGGGACTGGCTATGGTCATTAATCCGGAGCTGACTTCTGCTGCTGAGATTGCACGTATTTTCCAGTTCCCTTCTGCAGTTAAGATAGATACGTTCTCAAAAGGAAGAATCGAACTGCTTCATTTCCGTGTAACGAAGGATTGTCTTCTCAATAATTATGAGCTGATTCATATCAGGACCCGGTTAAAATGTGACGTTCTGGTATGCATGGTCACTCGCGGAGACCAGGTTCTGATTCCCAGAGGTGATTTTGTTTTCCGGGAAGGGGATATGGTAGCCATCGTATCGACACCGCCTAAGGCCAATGACTTTTTCCGTAAAATCGGAATCGGCGTCAGCCCTGTACACACTGCTATGATTGTCGGCGGCGGAACCATCGCATATTATCTGGCCAAGCGCCTTTTGTCAGTGGGCATTGACACCAAAATCATTGAGCAGGATGTGGAACGCTGTGAGGAACTGAGCGAACTGCTGCCAAAGGCAACGATTATCTGCGGAGACGGCACTGACGAAAAGCTTCTGATGCAGGAAGGTATCGACAAAGTAGACGGTTTCGCTGCCCTGACAGGTCTGGATGAGGAAAACATCCTTTTATCACTTTATGCAAAAGAAGCCTCACACGCAAAGGTCGTAACCAAAGTCAACCGTATCAACTTTAACAGTGTCATGAATAAGCTGAATCTGGACAGTATTACTTTCCCCAGACTGATTACTGCGGACACCATCATAACTTACGCCAGGTCCATGAACGCTTCCCTGAACAGTAACGTAGAGAACCTGTACAAGCTGGAGGACGGACGGGCGGAAGCACTGGAATTCTACATTAAAGAAGAATCTCCTGTTACCGGAGTACCTTTAAGTCGACTGAATATCAAAAAGAATATTCTTGTCTGCTGTATCAGCCGCCATAATCAGGTGATCATTCCCGGCGGTAATGATCAGATTCAGGTTGGGGATTCCGTTGTTCTGGTACTGACTAACTCCAGGCTGCACGACATCAAAGATATACTGGAGGACTAATACGATGAACTTTGCTATTGTCAGATACATTTTGGGATGGATACTGAAGTTTGAAGCCGGATTTCTGTTGCTTCCCGCAATCGTAGGCCTTATATACGGAGAAATGACTGATACACTGGCTTATGTGGGCACAGCCCTTTTGTGCCTGGCTGCAGCTCTGCTCTTAAGCCTGAAAAAACCTGACCACTTTCAGCTATACACCAGAGAAGGCTTTGTCAGTGTTGCACTGGGCTGGATTTTGTTGAGTATGTTCGGAGCACTTCCTTTTGTATTTACAGGTGATATTCCCAACTATATCGACGCTTTATTTGAAACTATCTCCGGCTTTACTACAACCGGTGCCAGCATCCTTTCGGATGTGGAAGCCTTGAGCCGTGCCAATATTTTCTGGAGAAGTTTTACTCACTGGATAGGCGGTATGGGTGTGTTTGTCTTCATTATGGCGATCCTGCCTTTGATGGGCGGCTCTACCATGAATCTGATGCGGGCAGAAAGC